>CABRYP010000014.1 GCA_902475245.1 uncultured Collinsella sp.
CCTATGTGCGGCGTAGGCCGCTTATTAGCCCGTCCAAGAATTGGGGCGCAGTTCAGTGCGCAGCGGGGGTTCTTTCATGTCCGAGGACGTCCGCGAAGGTCAGCCCTCAGATCCTGCGGTGGGAGACCTAGGCCTCGTTGTACACCGTCTTGAGCTTCAGCAGGTGAGCGTAGCGGTCCATGGCGGCCTGCTCGTTCTCCTTGAAGAGCTCCTCGGCGCGCTCGGGGAAGGAACGCGTCAGCGAAGCGTAACGGGCCTCGTTCATCAGGAACTCCTGATAACCGCCCGCGGGCTCCTTGGAATCGAGCGAGAACTTCTTGCCGGCAGCAGCCTCGGGGTTGAAGCGGAAGAGGTTCCAGTAACCGCACTCGACAGCCTTCTTCATCTCGGCCTGGCAGTTCTGCATGCCGCCCTTCTTGATGGAGTGCATCTCGCAGGGGCTGTAGCCGATGATGAGGGACGGGCCGTCGTAGGCCTCGGCCTCGTGGATGGCCTTGAGGGTCTGAGCCGGGTTGGCGCCCATGGCGACCTGCGCCACGTAGACGTAGCCGTAGCTCATGGCAATCTCGGCCAGGGACTTCTTCTTGGTCACCTTACCGGCAGCGGCGAACTGAGCAACCTGGCCCAGGTTCGAGGCCTTGGAGGCCTGACCGCCGGTGTTGGAGTAAACCTCGGTGTCGAAGACGAAGACGTTGACGTTGTGGCCGGAAGCCAGGACGTGGTCCAGGCCACCGAAGCCGATGTCGTAAGCCCAACCGTCGCCACCGAAGATCCAGAAGGACTTCTTGGTGAGGTAAGCCTTGTCGGCGAGGATCGCCTTGGAAGCGTCACAGCCGCACTTCTCGAGCTCGGCAACGTAGGCGGCGGCAGCGGTCTTAGAGGCCTCGGCGTCGTTGACGGAGTCAATCCAAGCCTGACCGGCGGCCTTGAGCTCGTCGGACGGACCGTCAGCGGCGATGATCTCCTGCGTAGCAGCGATCAGCTTGTGCTGGACGGCCTCGTAGCCAACGGCCATGCCCAGACCGTGCTCGGCATTGTCCTCGAACAGGGAGTTGTTCCACGCCGGGCCGTGACCGTCCTTGTCCTTGCAGTAAGGAGCGGTGGCAGCGGGGTTACCCCAAATGGAGGAGCAGCCGGTGGCGTTGGAGATGAACATGCGGTCGCCGGCGACCTGGGTCACCAGACGAGCATAGGCGGTCTCGGCGCAGCCGGCGCAGGAGCCGGAGAACTCCAGGTAGGGCTGCTTAAACTGGCTGCCCTTGACGTTGGCCGCGATGAGCTCCTTCTTCTCGGAGACGTTTTCGACCATGTAGTCCCAAACGGGCTGCTGGTCCATCTCCTGCTCGGTGGGAACCATCTCGAGGGCGCCCTTGGGGCAGACCTTGACGCAGTTGGTGCAGCCCATACAGTCGAGCGGGGACACGGCCATGGTGAACTTCATGCCCTTGGCCTTGGGGCCCATAGCGTCGAGCGTGCGGGTAGCCTCGGGCGCGGCGGCAGCCTCGTCCTCGGTCATCGCGAACGGACGGATGGTGGCATGCGGGCACACATAGGCGCACTGGTTGCACTGGATGCACTTGGTCTCGTCCCAGTGAGGAACGACCACGGCGACGCCGCGCTTCTCGTATGCGGAGGCGCCCAGCTCAAACTGGCCGTCGGCGCAATCGACAAAGGCGGAAACGGGCAGGCTGTCGCCATCCATGCGATCGATGGGCTCGAGCAGGTTCTTGACCTGCTGGGCGATAGCGGACTTGGTCTCCTCGGAGAGCTCGACGGGAGCGGCATCCTCGGCAATTGCCCAGTCGGCCGGAACCTCGAACTTACGGAAGGCGGTAGCGCCGGCATCGATGGCCTTATGGTTGGCGTCGACGATGGCCTGGCCCTTCTTCATGTAGGACTTGGTAGCCGCGTCCTTCATGTACTGCAGGGCGTCCTCGGCGGGCAGGACCTTGGCCAGCGCGAAGAAGGCGGACTGGAGCACCGTGTTGGTGCGCTTGCCCATGCCGACCTTGGCAGCCAGGTCGATAGCGTCGATCAGGTAGACGTTGACGTTGTTTTTCGCGATGTAGCGCTTGGCCACGGCGGGCATGTGCTCGGCGAACTCCTCGTCGCTCCACTGGCAGTTGACCAGGAAGGTGCCGCCCGGCTTGACGTCGCGGACCATCTTGAAGCCCTTGACGATGTAGCTGGGGTTGTGGCAGGCGACAAAGTCGGCCTTGGTCACGTAGTACGGCGAGCGGATCGGGGAATCACCAAAGCGCAGGTGCGAAACGGTGACGCCGCCGGTCTTCTTGGAGTCGTACTGGAAGTAGGCCTGAACGTACTTGTCGGTGTGGTCGCCGATGATCTTGATCGAGTTCTTGTTGGCGCCGACGGTACCGTCGCCACCCAGACCCCAGAACTTGCACTCGATGGTGCCGGGAGCTGCGGTGTTGGGCGCATCCTCGGCCTCGGGCAGGCTCAGGTTGGTCACGTCATCGACGATGCCGATGGTGAACTCGCGCTTGGGCTCGTCCTTCTTAAGCTCCTCGAAGACAGCGAACGCGGACGCGGGAGGCGTGTCCTTGCTGCCCAGGCCGTAACGGCCGCCGACGACCTTGATGCCCGTCTTGCCGGCCTCGTAGAGAGCGGAGACGACGTCCTGGTAGAGCGGCTCGCCGATGGAACCCGGCTCCTTGGTGCGGTCCATGACGGCGATCTTCTTGACGGTCTCGGGGAGAACGTCGACGAAGTGCTTGATGGAGAACGGACGGAACAGGCGAACCTTGACCAGGCCGACCTTCTCGCCGTGAGCGTTGAGGTAGTCGATGACTTCCTCGAGCACGTCGCAGAAGGAGCCCATGCACACGACGACACGATCGGCATCGGGAGCGCCGTAGTAGTTGAACAGGCCGTAATCGGTGCCGAGCTTCTCGTTGATCTTCTTCATGTAGCCCTCGACGACGGCAGGGAGCTCGTCGTAGACCTTGTTGCAGGCCTCGCGGTTCTGGAAGAAGATATCGCCGTTCTCGTGGCTGCCGCGGGTGTGCGGGTGCTCAGGGTTGAGCGCGTGGTCGCGGAAAGCCTGGACGGCGTCCATGTCGCACATCTCGGCCAGATCCTTGTAGTCCCACATGGCGACCTTCTGGATCTCGTGGCTGGTGCGGAAGCCGTCGAAGAAGTTAAGGAACGGGGTCTTACCCTCGATGGCGGCAAGGTGAGCCACCGGCGAGAGGTCCATGACCTCCTGGACGTTGCCCTCGGCGAGCATGGCGAAGCCGGTCTGACGACAGGCCATGACGTCGGAGTGATCGCCAAAAATGTTCAGGGCGTGGGAAGCGACGCAACGCGCGGAGACGTGGAAGACGCCCGGGAGCTGCTCGCCCGCGATCTTGTACATGTTCGGGATCATCAGGAGCAGACCCTGAGAAGCCGTGTAGGTGGTGGTCAGAGCACCGGCGCCCAGCGAACCGTGAACGGTACCGGCTGCACCTGCCTCGGACTCCATCTCGACGACCTTGACCGGGGTGCCGAAGATGTTCTTGCGACCCTGGGCCGCCCACTGGTCGACATGGTCGGCCATCGGGCTGGACGGCGTAATGGGATAAATTCCCGCTACCTCGGTGTACGCATACGAAACATATGCGGCCGCCTCGTTGCCGTCCATAGACTTAAACTTACGCGCCATATACCCCTCTCCTCTCATATAGGTATACAGGCCCCGGCGATTGCCGGGATGTTGGCGTGATGGGATTTTCGCTGTTGCTTCCAATCATCCGACAGGCAGACTGAGCAGCAGGTACATGGCATGGAGAGAAGGCATGCCAAGGCGAGGGGCGCTTGCGCACCGCAGGCCCAGCTACCCGTCTTGCACATGGCCGAGCGCCGCAAAGGCCGCATGCCGGATGCTCCCGGGCACGCCCCGGCGATGGGAAGCGCCCGCAACGGAAATCCGCATGCGGGTTTATTGTACCCCGCCGTCAAGTGTAATTTCGACAAATATAGGTAGGCGGTAAAGGTTTACCCCGGGTGACCGCCAAGGGGCGAGATGGCCCCTCGGACGGAAAAGTCGCAGCCTGCATCGAGAGTGGATAATCTCCCACTTTTTGCCTGTATCTTGGCCAAAAGTGGGAGATTATCCACTCTCATGTGTTGTGCGTCCGAAAAACCTCTCTCGTGCGTCCGGAAATCCACCCTCGCTTCTCTATCGCCGACCACACGGCAGTTGCGGTGAAATGGGGACTGTTTTTGCCGGTCGCGGCCTTAAACAGTCCCTATCTCACCGCAACTCATTGGGGGGATGAGCTAGAGAGCGCCGAGGAGGATGGCATAGGTGGTGGATTCGCCGAGCCTGAGTTCGTCGCCGGGATTGAGCTGGGCGGAGCGGCCGGGCTCGACCTGGGTGCAGACGTTCGTCGCGCCGTTTACCACCACGGTTCCGTTGGTGGACGACAGGTCCTCGACGTGCCAGGCATTTTGGTCATCGCACCACACGTGGGCATGGCGAGCCGAGACGTCATCGCCCACATCGGTGATATCGCCCTCCCCCGTCGCCAGCGCACCGATCTCCACGCCCTGCTCGCTCGGCTGAATCCAACGCGGGGCACTTACCACGTAACCGTTTTGCACGCGCAGCAGTCCCAGCGGATGCGCCGGCGCCGCCTCGTGCTCGCCCGTGACCGTCGAGGTGCTCAGCGAGCGCGGCGTCGATGTGGCGCCGCCACAGGTCGCGTGCGCATAGTCAATGGCATAGGTCACCGAGGATCGAACATCTGCCGAGCAACCGACGGCGACAAACAGCACCAGCACGGCCTCGGCACGTTCGGCGGGCATAAGCTCCGCCGCCTGCGACAGGCGCTCGACCGCATTGCGGTAGAGGCTCGTATCCTGATGGCATTCCTCGAGCGCCCGCACCATGGGCTCGCCAGCGGGCCCGCACACCATGTTGATCACCGCCGTGGCATTCATGGGATTGCGGCGGCGCAGGGCCAGATGTGACATGATGCGCGCGGCCGAGGTGCCGTAATCGGCAAAATAGCGCTCCTGCAGCGTGCCGACCGGAGCGCGCACGATAAAACGCGAGACCCAGGAGCGATCGGCGGCGCGGCTCTGGGGGCTGCGGCCATCGGCCAGCGGACGGCTCGAAAGCACCATGCCACACAGCTCGATATGGCTCAGGTGCGCTGCGCGTTTAAAGATATCGAACATGGCTCCGCACGGGGTGAGCTTGATTTGAGATGCCATGGCCTAGACCTCCTTGGTCGTTGAACTCGTATCGGACGACGTCTCGGTTGCCCCGACAAAGGCGCGAACCGCCGCGGCACCACCGGCAAGCGGCGTTGCCGTCTGGGTTTTTGCGCGCCGCGGCACCGCGACGGGAAGCTCAAAGGCAAAACCCATCGACAGCAAAAACCATACGAGCGTGTATGTTGCAATTAAGGCGGCAACGAAGCCGCTCGCTACGGCGCGCTGGGAAAACACGGTGCATGCAACCGCGATCAGCACCGGAACCTCGCAGGCAGAAAGCGCCAGCACGCCATGCAGGAACCCCGTGCGACGATCGTGCGCCATGGCACCGACGGCAATACCCGCCATGCCCGGCAGTGCCAACGCGAGCGCGGCGACGATACCCGGCAGCGTGCCGGACCACGAAATGTGCCCCATGGCAACCGTCATACGAGCACCCGACGCCAGCAGCGCCGCCGAAACCACCACAACGGCCCACACGAGGCCACAAACAGCCGCAGCGCCGATCATCGCAGTGCGACGGGCCACGCGACCGGACGCATCCATGGGACAGGGCGTGAGCGGCTCGCCGCGAAGCGAGCGGCCGACGTTTTGCGCGTAGTGATCGCAAAACGTCGTAAGCGCCGCCTCCACCGCGGCGGGCTCGGGACGATCGCCCTGATTACACGACAGGCAGGCCATGACCACGTCGAACAACTGGGCATCGACAAATGCCAGTGCGTCGCGCAACTCCTCGGAGTCCGGCTCGAGCCCCATCTGCTGTGCCTGCTCGGCGGCGGCGAGCGCCACATCGGGCTCACGCCGGAGCAGTTGGGTTAGGTCGCAACCGGGCGCATGGGCGCCAGCGGGATAGTCGGGGCGCGTATCCATCTTGAGACGATAGGGGCTGGCAATATCGCGCGTCTTTTTGCGCGAACCCGAGGTGCCCGATGCGCTCGGCGCCACCTCGTACGGTGCGATGCCGGCGATGAGCTCATAGACCGTGCTCGCCGCGGCATACACGTCGATTGCCGGCGACATGCGCAAAACGCGCAGGTCGGCAATATCGTCGGCGAGCATCTCGGGCGGAGCGTAGGCAACCGTCGCGCGGCGCAACGTGGCGTAGCGCTCGGTAAACGACGCCTTGCCGCCGGTTCCCGCCACCGCAGAGGCAGGCTCGAGCGCCAGCGACGAGCCAAAGTCGATCAAGCACAGGTCGAAGGTGCCTTCGGCAAGCTGTCGGTCGAGCGGCAGACGCGCCGTGCGCACCATAATATTAGCGGGCGAGATATCGCGATGGACGAACCCCTCGCCTACCAAGCTCATGCGGCAGAGCAGGTCGAACAGGTCGCGGCCCAGGCGAGCGGCCACGAGCGGCGAGAGGCGACCGGCATCGTCCACGGCAAGGCGCGGGCGCAGGCGGGCAAGCGTCTCGCCCTCGACCCACTCCATGACAATCGCAGGCACACCGTCAACCTCGCCCCACCCGTATAAGCGCGGAAAGCCCTTAAGACCCGAAAGGGCGCGATGGCATTCGTATTCCTCGCGAAACGCCGCCTTAAACTTGGCGGCCAGCGCCTCATAAGCGGTGTCGTCGTCGAACTCGTCGCGCGCCGGTAAGATGAGCTGTTTGAGTGCCACGGCCTCGCCCTGGGCATTGACGGCACGCGTCACGCGGCCGATTCCGCCACGGCGCATGGTGGCGTCGTCGGCAAACAGCATCGCAAATCGACGCTGGTAGACGGACAGCTCATCCGGGCTCAGCGCAATAGCAGGCTCAAACCCTCCAACGCGCGCCAGGCGCAGGCCCACCATGAGATCACGGTTGAGCGACTGGGCTGCCGCAGAAGCGAGGTCGTTCGTCATAGGGCGATCGCCGCCACATTGGTATTGAAGTTGTTGAGCGCGACGTTGTCATCGCCGTAATGCCCCACCCATTGGCACAGGTTGGTGTAGCAGCCCCATAGGTTGGCGTACTGCCGATACCACTTTGACTGGGGAGAAAACGTTTGCCGGCCAAACTCGGCACGGATGACAAACATATCGTTGGCCAGGCTATCACACGGCCCGGTATCGCCTGTTGCGTTATAGGTCGAGACCGCGCTATTGGCCCGAGAGACATAGCCGTCGAGCATGTTGCACTTGGTCACGAGCCAGCTGTGTATGCTTTCCTCCTCGGCGGCCGAAAGGCCGCTGGAGTTTGTATTGCCACCGGTGCTGCCGCCCGTCGAGCTGTTGCCCCCGGACCCGCCGGAGGTGGAGCCCGAACCGGAGCCCGAACCGGAGCCACCGCTCGAGTTCGACGAATCGGAACTGGAACCAGACGAACCGGAGCCGCCAGGTTTCCCCGACTGCTGCGTATCCTGACCCTTTTGCTGCTCGGCCTTGTTTACGACGGCCGAAACACTGTTATCGGAAAGGTGATGGATGATCTTGGTGTTGGTGAGCACGATGGTCTTGCCGTTTGCCAGCGTGACCTCGTTGTCCGGTGCTTCGCCCTCGTCCGCGGGGTCGATACCAAACACAACGTGCGAGACCACGCTCGCCCACGCATATCCAGTTGTCGTTCTCAAGTCGCTTTTGGCCTTGCGCCCAATATGCAGCTCGCGCGCAGCATGCGCCTGTACCATGGACGGCACCGTCATGCCATAAGCCGAAACACCGGCTATGACCAGTACGAGCGAGCAAGACAGCAGCACATACGCCCGAGGCGCCAGGCCCAGCCGGCGCCGCATGCGCACCGCGGCGCCATGCTTTGTCTGAGTGCCAGCGGGCCGCATGCGTTCTCCTCCAACAAAAACACGCCGCTTAAAAGCGGCGCATTCTTTCATATCCACATTTTGAGTGTATCAGCGAACCCAAAAGGTTGCGCAACGAATGGGCAAATACGAGGTGCGAGTGGACCCATCCACGCGATAAGCGGATGAAAAGCAGGTTTGTTGCACAACAAATGTATGAACGCGCGCCCAATTATGAGCGCCCCGTGCGGCAGGCCGACGGGACATGCCGCGGAGCTGACGCCGCCTAGATCGCGCGGCGGGCCTCGATAGCGCGACCAAGCGTGAGCTCGTCGGCATACTCCAGGTCGCCTCCCACGGGCAGGCCGCTCGCCAGACGCGACACCTCGACGCCCAGTGGCTTGATGGTGCGAGCAAGGTAGCTCGCCGTGGTCTCGCCCTCGATATTGGGGTTGGTGGCGATAATGACCTCGTGGATATCCTCATGGCCCAGGCGCGCCAGCAGCTCGCGGATATGCAGCTGCTCGGGACCGATCTTGTCCATGGGGCTAATCACGCCGCCCAACACATGGTAGAGGCCGTGGTAGCTGCCCGTGCGCTCGATTGCCTGGACGTCGCGCGGCTCGCCCACCACGCAAATGCGAGTGGTATCGCGCATCGGGTCCTGGCAGATGGAGCACTCGTCGGCTGTGGCGTAGTTAAAGCAACGGCTGCAAAAGTGGACCTCCTGCTTGACCTCCAGGATGGCCTCGGCCAGGCGGCGGGCCTCCTCGGCATCGGCCTCGAGCAGGTAATAGGCGATGCGCTGGGCCGACTTGGGACCAATGCCCGGCAGACGACCCAGCTCATCGAGCAGTTTTTGCAGACTGTGATTCGCACTCATATATATGCGCGTCTTAGAACGGCATGCCCGGGATGTTGAGGCCGCCGGTGATGGCGCCCATCTGCTTGTTGGCGAGCTCGTTGACGCCGCGGACGGCCTCGTTGACAGCGGCCATGATCATGTCCTGCAGCATATCGACGTCCTCGGGATCGAGCGCATCGGGATCGATGGTGAGGTTGACGAGCTCCATCTCGCCGTTAACGGTCACCTTAACCATACCACCGCCGGCAGAGGCGTCGACGGTCTGGGACTTGAGGTTCTCCTGCGCGGCGGCAAGCTGCTCCTGCATCTTGCGAGCCTGCTTCATCATCTGCTGCATGTTCATACCGGCCATGATGGCTCCTTTACGTGCGGCCGCGCGACGAGCTGCAAGGGCAGCCGGAACGCGGCGGGACTTTCAAACTCGAAAATCGTACCACGGCGCGAGGCCAGCGAGCGGGGCGGAGGTGTTACCTCAGTCGATATACATGCCCTGGAGTGCAAGCCGCGCCCAAAGATTATGCAAAATTGAATAATTCGCATCTGCATAATATCGAAAGCTAAATCTTGTAGAGCCGGGACCCGGCATTTTCTGCATCCAGCTAGATACCAAAATGCCGGACCGCTGCTCGAGGTGACGCGCATGACGGCAGGGTATAATTTGATTGTTACAGACAGCAATTTGGAGGTGTCCCATGAATGCCCCCGACGCGCTCCAAAACATCCGCTCAAAACACCCCGTTGCATATGTGGTTCTCTATCTCTTTGTCGGCTGGGCATTGCTGGTTGTCATCACCCATGCTATAGCCTTTGGAGCAGAACTGCTGATAGCCAGCTCGGACCAGCCCGTCGTCAAATGGGAAGCGACCGATGAGTGCACCGACGGAACCCGAACCATTTACTACAACAGCCCGTCCCTCTACCAAGAGTTCAAGGTCAAGATAAAGGGCTCCAAGATTGTCGATGCCGAACTGGGTTCTTTATTTACAATCGGAGCAACCGTCAACGCCGAGCAAGTCGAGTACACGGACAGCCATGCGACATATCGCATCGACCTCAGCATCCTAGGCCGACCGTCACGTGCCTGTCTGCTCGAATGCGATATACGCGGCACCACACTACACATGTCCGAAATACAGATGCGCCCGGACAAAGAGATCTCTTCTTGAGCAGCGTACCCGCCCGCACGGTTACTCCACCGGTTTGAAGATGGTGGCCTGGCCAAAGACGTTGCGGATGAGGGCTTTGGCCTCGTCCTCGGTCTGCGGAATGCTCGGGGCTGCGCCCTGGTGGCCGAAGGGACTGCCGGCGCCGGGGTTGGACTCCCAAGGGGCAGCGGGGGCGTCGTCGCTTGCGAGAGCGGACGTCGCGACTGCGGGAGCCGCGGCTGAAGCGGCAGGGCTGGGCGCGGGCGTCGCACCCGGCACGTCGAACGGAGGCAGATCGTCCCCGCCGGCATCGGCAGCAAAACCGCCGACCATGGCGTCGTCGTAGGGCACCTGCTCGGATTCCCACGGCGCAGCCTGCGCAGACGGCTGCGTCTTGGGAGCGGACGCGCGCTCGGGTGCGCGGGGCGCGGGCTCGGTCGGGAGCTCGCCCGTGGCAGGAGCGCCGGCAGGGTTGTCGGAGCGCAGCCAGGGGGCCTTAGCCAGGTCGGATGACTTGGGCGCAGGCGCGGCAGCGGGCTTGGGCGCGGGGGCCGGAGCAGCCGGTTTGGCCGCAGCGGGTTCAGGCGCCGACGGAGTCGGTGCCGCTACCGGTGCCGCTTTTGGCTGCGTCGCGCTGACGCTCGAGGATGCAGGGGCCGCCGAGGACACGGGTTGCGGGTCCGCAGATGCCGCAGCCCGTGCAGATGGAGAATGCTCCTCATGTTGAGGAGCCGTCGTGCCACCTCCATCCAGGACGTAATCGACGGTGCGACGACCGAAGACCGCGTTGACTGTCGGCAGGACCACCGACTGCGTGTCGGCGCGACCGAGCATCTTGATGGCAAAGGTCGAGCCCGCGGGGAACGAGACCGTGAGCTTGGAGCCGTCATCGGCCGTGGCGCGGGCGTTGAGCAAAAGCCCTGCGTAGGAAGCCTGACGCGCCTTGACACGCTCGACGACCTCGGCCCATTTGCGCTGGAGCTCGCCGGCGTCCTCGACCGCGGGGGTCTCGGCAGCACCGGCGGCGGCAACCTGGGCGGCGTTGTTGGGCTTGGACACCGGCACGGTCGATGCCGCAGGCGCGGGAGCCGCAACGGGTTGAGGTGCAGGCGTTACAGGTTTGGGCGCCGACGCAGGAACCGCGGACTTGGGCGCAGACTGGGCCGCCGGAACAGCAGTGCCGCGGTCCCAAGGCATGCCACCCTGATGCGCGGACGTAGCAGCGGGGGCGGCAGTCGCCGCGGGAGTAGCGGCTCGGGCACCCGAAATCAGCGTCGGCTGCTGGACAGCAACGGATACGGATGCTGCAGGCGCGACGGCCTGAGCGGCAGCCACGCTCGCCGGAACGGCGGCGTTGGCAACCATGGCCTCCAAGCGTGCCACGCGCTCGGCCAAAGCCTCAATCGTTAAATCGGCCTCGGGACGCGCCAGACGCGTACAGGCGATCTCGAGCACCAGGCGCACGTCGCTCGCGCCCCTCATCTCCAACGCGGCATCGTCGAGCACCGTCAGCACGCGGGCCAGACGGTCGGCCGGATGCTCGCCAAAGGCAGCAGCCTCGGCAGCAAGCGCCTCGGCCTGCTCGGCCCCGCCCTCAAACAGCTCGGCACGGGCACCGGCAACGCAGGCCACATACACGTCGCGCACATGCGCCACCAGGTCGCGCGTCAGCTCAAGCAGATCATTGCCCTCCTCGACCTGTGCGCGAATGAGCCCATAGAGTTCAGCAATATCACGCTCGGCAATAGCGCGGGCAAACTCGCCCAGGATCTGGTCCGAAACCTCGCCCAAAAGCGAGCGGGCATCGTCCGCATGCACGGCGCCGTTGCCAAAAACGCTCAGCTGCTCCAGCGTGGAAAGCGCGTCGCGCATACCGCCCTTGGCATGGCGCGCCACGATGGTCAGCGCCTCGTCGTCGTAATCGAAGCCCTCCTGCTCACACACGTAGGACAAGCGATGTTCGATATCCTCGTTGCTGATGCGGTGGAAATCGAAGCGCTGGCAGCGCGAGAGGATGGTCTCCAGAATCTTTTGCGGGTCGGTGGTGCACAGCACGAAGATCACGTGTGCCGGCGGCTCCTCGAGCGTCTTGAGCAGCGCGTTGAACGCCGCCGTCGTGAGCATGTGAACCTCGTCGATGATATAGATCTTGTACTTGCCGCGCACCGGGGCAAAGTTGACGGAGTTGATGATCTCCTCGCGCACATTGTCCACGCCCGTGCGGCTTGCGGCATCGAGCTCGTAGACATCGGGGTGGTTGCCCTCGGCGATGAGCTCGCACTCCTCACAGGTGCCGTCGGGCATGCACCCGCTTGCGCCCTCGGCGCGCGCTGCCTCGGCATTACGGCACAGCAGCGCCTTGGCAAGGATGCGCGCCATGGTGGTCTTGCCCGTGCCGCGCGGTCCGCAGAACAGGTATGCGTGGGACAGGCGCCCCTCGGTGATGGCGTGCTCGAGCGTCGAGACGATATGCTGCTGGCCCACCACGGAGTCGAAGGTGAGCGGGCGATACTTTCGGTACAACGATTCCATGGGTGCTCCCCCGGGTATACTGAGTCTTGTTGCCGCGACGGCCATGCGGTCGCACGGCATACTGCATTCATAATAACCCGTACGGCGAGCCCGCCGCGATAGGAGTCCAAAGAGCATGGCAGACGCAGAGAGCAACCTCGTCCCCTCCGAAGCAGCCGACCAGGTCGAGGTCGCGCTCGAGGAGCAGGCCGCAGCCGACGACGGCATCCTGTACCTCAACGAGTACCAGTACGAAAACGACCTGGTCACCGACTTCGCCCGCCTGGTCGCCTCGCCCAGGCGTCGCGGTTCGCTGTATGTCGCCGCGGCAATTGCCGCGCTGATCGGCATTGGCATGCTGGTGGCCGGCGGTAACTGGATCAAGTTTGGCGTCGTCCTGATCGTATTCGGCGCCTTTTTGGCCTGGTGGAGCAAAAACCTGCACCACACGCTCGCCCGTGACTTTATCGACGCCGTCGAGGCCGACGAGTCCATGGGTGGCCGCTATCGCCGCGTCGCTGCCAACGAGGACGGCCTGATGGTTTGGGGCAAGAGCGGCAAGTCGCAGTTCTTCCCGTTTGAGAAGCTCGACCACGTACTCGACGGCGAGCGCATCTTTGTAGCCATGTTCGCCGACCAGGGCGTGACGATCCCTAAGGACACCTTTATCCGCGGCGATGCCGAGCAGTTTGGCCCCTTCCTTAAGGCGCGCATCAACAAAAAGCTCCGCATCGAGACCAAGAAGAAGAAAATGAAGGCCGAGAAGGCTGCCGCCGAGGCCAAGCGGGGCGACAAGGCCGACAAGCCCCAAGACAACAAGGGCAAGCAGCGCAAGCAGAAGAAGAGCAAGAAGAAGCGCTAGGGCCGAGCGCCACTGCGAAGGGAATCTCATCCCGCTTCAGCGTAGGATGAGGCTCCCCCAACAGGGCCTTCGAGCTATTTAACTTCAAACCTGAAGAGCCTTCGCTCCGGCAGATCGGTCATCTTCATCGTATAGGTCCCGGGAAACGCTTTCTCAAAACGGACGGTCTCGTAACCTTCGAAATAGTCGTTGGTGTTTTGCATCATGAATGGGACGAGTAACTCGTTCTCCGCCCCAACCTGTACAGCAAACGCAGCAGAACCGCCCAGCACCGGCATTGCCTGCGTTATCAGATCGGTATTGACCACAAAGTCATAGTTTGGCGCAGACTCCGGCACCAAATGCCAAACATACGCTTTAATTCCGCCTTCGACATTGTCCTTATTCCTGACACGCATCTTTACGGCGATAACACACGTGATGTCGGCGTCCTTCAATTTCGTTTTCGTATCTACGATGCCATATTTTGAATAATCATCATGCGCACGCTTGAGATACTCGCGCGGCGTGAGCAGCTCTGCCCCGTCTATGCAAAACGAATACCCGTCAGTCGCCACATCCTTCGACCCCAGAAACGCCCCATCCATCGAGAGCCATTCGCCCTCCGCGTAATATTTTTCAGGAATGACTGTCCGGTTCCCGTTAACGACGCTCACCCTCATGCCCGCAAGGCCGGTAACAGCACAGCCAAAAAGCGCGAGCATCGACCTTCTCGTCAACAGGGCCTTCTTCATCGCGCTCACGACCTTTCCCGAACTTTCACAACGGCACCGTCGCGCATGCAGTAAACACGATCGGCTAGCTCCTCGAGCACCTCTCCGTCATGGCTAGACAGAAGAACCTCGCGACCCGTTGATGCCGCCATCGCCACAACGCGCTTGAGCATTTCCACGCCCGCTTCGTCGAGGGCATTCGTTGGCTCATCGAGAACAAGCAGCTTCGGCTTTTCCATAATTGCCGCAGCTATTCCCAGACGCTGCTTCATCCCAAGCGAGTATGCTCGAAACTTCTTTTTTTCGTCTGCATCGAGCCCCACGAGCCGCAGGGCAGAGCGAATGTCCTCGGGGGTGGCAACGCCATTGATTTGAGCTATGAGCTCCAGATTGTCGTAACCAGACAGATATCCTAAAAAGGAAGGCGCCTCTATCAACATCCCCAGACTCGGCGGAAACGAGATATCCGCCCCAAGTCTTTGGCCATCGATAATAATCTCGCCCTCGGTGGGTCTAATCAATCCGCAGACCGCTCGCATGAGCATGGTCTTACCCGAACCGTTTATCCCCTGAAGCCCGACCACAGTCCCAGGGTCAACCTCGATAGACACGTTGCGCAGGACATCGTTTTTGCCCATGCGCTTCGATACGTCCCTAACGATCACACTCATATCTTGTCCCTCTTTTCGATAAGGTCGGCCCTTCGAAACCACAGTCCACCCAACGATAGGCATAACGACATAATCACAATTGAAAACAAGCCACTCGAGCCCGTCGCAATTCCTTCTTTGACGATTCCACCCCAGCGCAACAGCATCAAGGCATTTCCCAGTAGCGCCCAATGCCGCGCATATGCCGAACAGATCAGGTAGCTCATTACAACCGCAAATGAAACTGACGGCCCAAGCACAAACCCAACCGTTGCCTGCACAAACGCAAGCGCCTCAAAAGCAAGAAAGAGACCTGCGAAAAACGGCAGTGCACCTGCTTCGCTCGCCTTGAGAAACCACGGCGCCAAATTAGCCAGCTGAAGCGACTCGCCATGGATGACCGCGCTGAACGAGGCACTCACCATCAAGCTCCAAATCACAACAGAGCAAACCACCACGAGCAGCGAAAATGCTGTTATCGCCGCCACTGAGATAAAACGCGAGACCCACCAAAGGGTTCTCGCCCGGCATCGGACAAGCGTTTGCAAACCAAACCCGTGCAACGATTCGGCGGGATAATCGAGTGTTGTATAGAGAATAAGCAGAATGAGAAATAGCCATCCTAGCGGAGGCACAAACATGACCCCGGGCCTAGGCTCAAACGGAGCAGATCCGGCAAACACGAGCGCAAGATTGTCCGCAAACCCCAAGGCATCCGTCCTGACCCCATACACAGAAGACAAACCGTAGGCGTACACCAGGTTCGCAACGGTCACTGCCGCAATCGCAATAAAGGTAATGATGTTCTTCTTCAAAACGGTCCTCAGGTCCGCGGCGACCAGCCTAAACAGCATCAGACCATCTCCCGCCTTTTCCACGCCCCAGAAAAAGCCAACGAAGCAAGGGTCAATAATATGATTTCCGCAAAACCGGCTCGAATGTCTGGCCAGTTATTCAGCGATTCCGACCTGATGCTGTTGAAGATATTGCAGTTAAACCCCACACAAGCCATTACGCCGAAGATCCAGCCATTTGCAAAATGCCACGCAACCATTAGCAGATACGGGACAATTATCGCTTTGATTCTGCTACGAAACAAAATTGAGAAGCCAGTTACAGCCATGGATAAAGTCCCGAGCGTGACCGCATCGAACAGCGTGTATGCAAGCACATATAACAAAGGATGTGAATAAAATAGACCGGAGAAATAGCTATGTAGGTAAAGCCCTACGTAGGTCGACTCATCGACCCGAGGAAGATACGCAGGAAAAAGCATCGAGACAATCAGGAAATTGACGAGCAGAGGAATGGCAGTCACTGTAAACGCGGAGAGGAAAGCAGACAGCACCTTTACGTTCACGTATGCCTTTCTGGAAACGCGCGTGCATATCTGCATGTCATAACCACTCAAACGCTCAAAGAGGCACGACCAAGATCCGGCCAACATTGCAAGCAGGGGCAGTGCATAGAAAAACACCGACGCAGACAGTGGCGCGTTCGCGCTCACAACAATCCAGTTACCGAAGCTGCTTTCACGTGTTTGACCGAGATAGTTTTTGGCTTGCATGCCAACGCCGTAACCAAAAGAAAGAAGGTTGTGACGTTCTTTTTCCAAATTTGCCCACGGCTCCAGCGCAGCAGCTATTGCAACTGCGACTGCAATCAAGAGAGCAAAGATAAAAGCTGGGCGTCTTATCGTTTTCGACAGCTCATATCTTACGAGCCTTTGGTTCATACGTCCTCCTCCCCCTTCCGACCCAGAAAGCCGGAAGGGAGCCAATTCAAACAACTATGCGGGAAGCTTGCGGAAATGCCCGACGCAGTCGGGGCTCCATACACCAATAACAGTGCCGTAGCCAGACTCCGCCCATGCAGTCAGTCGCGCCGCAGATCGCCCGTTCTCACGGACGAGGTTATACATTTCCCACTGTCCCTTGTGATTCGAACGATACGTTCCCTGAGTACAATTCATGCTGCCGCTACCGCTTGTGTTATACGCACCGTCTGTATATAACCGAAGCGGATTTCCCGTATAACCTTGGATATCCAGATAGAGCGATGAGGAATCATCCTTTTGACGGTAGCCAGTTGCACTCGTCCCGGCACATTGAAAACTAAATGCCCTATCGGCATTGTTCGTACAGGTCGTAATTCCCGTATCGGCGTTTTGAGTAATGCTAGAAACCTGAGAGGTGTCAAACTCCTCTTGCGCGAACGATGCAGCGGGAACCCCTAGGGACAGACCCGCAGCAATCGCCAACCCGACTCCGATTCGAGTAATAGCGCTCCTTGGCTTAATCATGGCCTTCTCCAATCAAAAGCGGCTAACAATGCGTCGACGCACAGCAACCTTTGCATGAATGGAGAAAGATGTCTGTAAACACTCGCTATTGAGTTGATAATCCAGGCGTTTACACGTTATCTACCTGCGATAACAATGAAATAAGCTCTGCCTTGTTCTTGATCTTCAACTGGCGATAGGACGCGGATCGCAGCGCTTGCACCGTAGATGCAGCGTAACCGACATCCTGCGCAATGGTCTTTGTCGTTGTGCCCTCTGCCGTCATCAACAATATTCGGGCCTGAACATCGGACAGGGCGCGCGACGTAAGCAGAGCCAGCCGGCGCACGTGAGCTGCTTCGGTGGACCCGTTCGCACGGTACTTCAAGACGGCCTTCTCGTCCTCAACCGAGCGTACGAGCACGATGTGCGTAACGAGCATGGGCACAGACCAGCAAACAATCACCGTTGCCACGACGACATTGACGGCCGAACTTTGCCCCAGCAACGACGCAAGGAACAGAGGCTCGAAAACCGTCAGATCCTGCACCATGTTGAGCAAGACAACCCAGACAGGAGCCGCCGCCCCAAAGCAAAGCATCCATATCCCAAGCATTTTGCGCTGCGGACAGCTACGCAGCACTATGTATGTGAGCAACATCCCCGTCAGCACCGCGAACCCATGGATTCGCCCCCTAGTGGCCGCATGGATTAAAGTAGCCGCACCTATTGACACCAACGGCACGATAGCCCGGACACGGGCATGCACCTTAAACGGACGCAGCCCAACAGCGAGCGAGACCGTAGATGCCACGCCGCACAGCAGGACCGGCGCAGCCATCAACGGATCGCATATACACCTCCATGCCGCGATATAGACAAAAGACCATTCCACGGCAGACAGCACCGCCCATACGCACGGGCTTCCGAGCCCAATCGCCCCATCCGTTCTAGTCAGCGCAACTTCACGATTCAGTTTTTCACCCGCGTAGTGCAGCGACAGAAGCAGTCCGAGACCCAATGCATAGCTTGCGAGAGAAAAGGCGACTGCCCGCGAAACACCGGATCCCCAATCGCTATCCGCCATTACCAAGGGGCCCGCCGCAAGGAGGATAAAAAATGTTGTGAGCAGGTATCGAAACAGCCGGCGCGTCCGAACTGATGTCAACATATCACCAGCATGCCGCTGCAGCAGACCAGGCCCTGTAGCATCACCCTCACCCGCAAACAATGCCACGAGCTCGCGTGAGCCCGCAACCGATGCCTTCCCGTATGCTCGGTGAAGCGTTGTTCGCACCGTCGATGGCTTCGTACCCGTCTCCCTGGCAATTTCCGCCGGCGTTTTCCCTTTGAGCAGCAGTCGAACAAACTGCTCTTCTCGAGGCGACAGGGCAGGGGAAAACACCCCCGCATCGAATGGGTCGGACGTGCGAGGGGTATCCGAATTGTTGTCCCGTTTCTCCCTTAGCAATGTGCATACGAAGGCGGCAACAGCAATAGCGGACCCCATCGACAGTGATGCAATGACTGCGGCATCGCTTGCAAAGTATGCCACCTCGACAGCCGGAACAAGGCCAATGGGAACTGCTACAAGCACAGAACGGGCAAACACGTCGCCCTGCCCCCGACCAAAGGCGCGGGGACAGCAAAGCAGCGGGACCGCAGCCAATACGAGATAGACCAGCGGAATTAAAAGCACGAGGCCAATTGATGCGGCCGTTACAGAGGGCATCCCCCATGGCTCGGGAACGACTCTCCATGAAATTCGACAGCAAAACAGCAGGCAAGACAGGACAACTATTGTTTCTGCAAAAAGCGTGCTCTGCGATCGGCGGGTCCCCCTTTCGCCGTCCCGCGCCGCCCCCCGTATCAAAGGAGAGCCCGCCGTATCCCAAATTACATATGAGAGGAGCAACGACCCAGTGAAGCACAAGGCACACGAAACACGATGCAACAACCAGATTGGTGCAAACACGATTGGAATAGAATCTCCGCGAGCATAGAAGGCCAAGTCGACCCATTCGGGAACCACCGCAATAGCAGCAAGGAAAACACCGAAGACGCCAAGGCGACCCGGCCGTCTTATTTCTCTCCCCTTGCGGAGCGCAACACCATGACCAAACGCCGCGAGGCATGCGCCAAGGATAACGAGCCAGGTCATTGCACCTGATGCCAAGCCGATTGAAGATGAAAACCGGTGATAAGGGGTAACCGCCATTACGACGAGCGCAATGGCGAAAGCAGATGTGGCAGAACAGCGGGAAAAGAGCATATGACCTCCATAGCGTGTCATTATATCGCTCGGGCTGCTCGTTTATCTCCACGCCCACACCAGCCAGCATCAACGATTCAGGCGAACTCCAATCCGAGCCAGATCACGGTTCAGCTTTTGTCCGCAGTCCCCGCATCAAAGCGGGATGCGGTTTCCTTTTGAGCGTCGATCTGGAAACTGTATCCCGTTCTGAGTCAATATTCTGGGACGCAGTTTCCGCAGCACACCCCATTCGGAAAGCGTGTCCCAGTATTTGGCCGCAAACTGGGGCGCGCTTTCCGGATGGGTCGAGACGAAGGCCAAGCCAGACAGGCAGCCTCGCATCCCGCCATCCTCGCCATCCGCCTGAGCGTGCTACACTAGCAGCATCTATGCCACCGCGAACGGCTCGGCCCCGCGCCCGCCGCTCGCAAACGAACTTTAAACGCACGAGGGTTGGCCATGCCGCTTTTCTCGCAACATACCGCCCGGTTCTCGCCGGACGTTCCCTTGGAGGGCACTAGCTCTCGCGAGCTGCTCAAGCGGTACCAGCCGCTCGAGACGCTTGCGACCGGCGGTTTTGGCTCCATCGAGATTTGCCGCGACACGCATCTGCGCCGTCGCGTGGCCATTAAGCGCATCCCCCTTATCAACGGCGCCGGCATGCCCGCCAGCGACATCATGGACGTGCTGCGCGAGGCGCATACCGCCGCCATGCTTCAACATCCCAATATCGTGCAGGTTATCGACTTTACGCACGACACCGCCTATGCCTACCTGGTCATGGAGTATGTCGACGGTATGTCGTTGGCCGAGTTTTTGCATCGCGTGGACGGCCACTCGCTCACCTTTGACGAGGCCGCGGCCATTGCCGACGCGCTGGGTCAGGCACTCACCTTTGCCCATGCAAACGGCGTGCTTCATCTGGACATAAAGCCCGCCAATGTGCTTATCGACCATTCGGGCAATGTAAAGATCACCGACTTTGGCATGGCGCGGCTGTCGTCCGCCGGCGGCTTTGGCGGATCGCGCGGCGGCACCATCGGCTACATGCCGCCCGAGCAGCTCGATATCGAGACCGGCACGGTCGACGAACGTGCCGATGTCTTTGCCCTTGCCTGCGTGATCTACGAGGGCCTGTGCGGCAGTGCCCCCTTTATGGCGGCCACGCCTGCCGACTCGCTCGACCGCATCATCGGCGGCGCCACCTATCCCAGCGAACTGATCCCTCACTTTCCCCCGGGGGCCGAGGCGGCGCTCATGAGCGCTCTCTCCCCCATGCCGCAAGACCGCCCCGATAGCATCGAGGCATTCTGCGACCGACTCCTTGCCGGCTTGGGGAGCGTGCGCGAAGGCCGTCGCAGCTTGGAGCAGATGGTAGGCGAGCTTTCGAATGACGAGTGCGCGGCAGATGATATCGAGCCATCGAGCTACGAGGATGACACCGTCGAGGTCGACCCCGCACTTGGCTGGGCGGGCACGCGCTGGGGCCGCGCACGCAATTACACCATGCGCGGCATCTCGGCGCTCTCATGCGGAGCCTTCAGCTTTTTGCTTATGCAGACAGCCGGCGTCGCGACGCTTCCCGGGCTGGTCGTGGCGGCCGTCGCCATTGGCGCGGCGGCAGGCTTGGCCCCGCAGATTGGCTCGGCCATCTCAGCCGTGGGCTTTTTGGTGCTCATGGCCAACGCCACCATGCAGGCGCAGGGCATCCTGTCGATGCTGCCGGTCGCGGTCATTTTTGCCGCTGCCATGTCCGGTTGGTGGATTGCTTGGGGACGCACCGAGGCGGCTGCGAGCGCGACGCTCACCTGCGCGCTTGCGCTGGGTTGCCTAACCGGCGACGCCCTCCTTGCCGCCGGAGCCGCCACGAGCATCGCGGCGTTTTGGCTCGGCCCGGCAAGCGCAGCGGCGGCCACGGGCATGGGCGCACTCTTTGCCCGCCTTGCCGCAGCGGCTCTCTCTGCGGGAGGCGTACTGGGGCTTAGCAATGTCATCGCAGCGCTGGGAGACGCGCTCCTTCTCGCTGCAATCGTGCTGGTTGCAGCAATAGCCGCGGCAACATCGCTGCTGCTCAATGCTCATGCCAAGCGCGCCGAGCAGGGATCGAACCTTGCCGCCATCGTCGCAATTGCCGTCGCCGGCATCGGCTCGGCCGTATCGTTTTGTCTTGCACACCATATGGAAATTGCCAGCCTTGCGGGCCCGGTCGTCGCCAAGGCGGCGGTTACGGGAATCCTATCCTCTATAATCGTCGGGATATGCCTTTATTTGCTCGGATACCAAAGAACCTATACGGAGAGTGATCTTTCGTGAACTTCCTGAACATCTTCGAGGACCACGTGGCCGGCATCTTCGGTGCCACCCGTGCCCCGTTCTCCTTTAAGAAGCTTGCCAAGCAGGCCGCTCGCGACATGGAGGATCAGACTCTGGTGATCAACGGCGTCAACACCGCGCCGGCGCTCTATACCATCCTGATTGCCGCCGACGACGATCCCATGCTCGCCCCGTTCTATCCCGAGCTTTCGCGCGAGGTCCGCGAGTTTGTGAAAGCGCAGGCCGAAAAGCGCCGCTACGTCTTTGTCGGCGAGCCCCTCGTTCGCTTTATGATCGACCCGCAGCTGCGCGGCGGCAAGTTCTCGGTCTTTGCCGAGAACGTCGATGCCCCCACGCTCGGTCGCCTGTACGAGGAAGAGCGCGCCTACCAAAACGGCCTGGGCCAGAACAACTCAGCCGCGAGCCGTGCCGCCAGCGCCCCGCGCGCCGGCCAGCAGCAGTTTGCCGCCCCGCAGCAACACCCCGCTGCTATGCCGCAGCAGCAGCCGGCACCTCGTGCTGCCACTCCCGACCCGCTTGCCGTGGCCGACCCCTTTGCGCCCAATATGCCCGATCCCGCCGCCGCACCCATCCCCGTGCCCCAAACCGTCTCGCGCGACGCGCTTGCCGGCATGGGCGGAGCCGCCGCGACCGGCGCCGCCGCTGGCCTTGGCGCCGCAGCCAGCATCGCCTCCAACATGGCAAGCTCTCGCGCCCCGCAGCGTCCGCTCGCCCAGCTCGTCGACGTCGTGAGCGGCGAGAGCCACGCCATCACCTCCGCACAGGTGACCATCGGTCGCGAGCGCTCGGTTTCCGACATCGCCCTGCGCGACCCCAACGTGTCGCGCCGTCATGCCCAGCTCACCTTTACCGGCTCGGACTGGTCGATCGAGGACCTCAACTCCACCAACGGCACGCTCGTCAACAACCGTCGCATCACGCGCTGCCCGCTGCGCAACGGCGATCTGCTGACGTTTGGCCTGAGCACGTTCGAATTTAGGGGATAGTCGCTTATGAACATCGATATCGTCCTGTTTGCAGGCCGCATCGTCCTGGTCGTCCTGCTTTATATCTTCCTGTTTGCCGTCATGAAGACCGGCGTGGGGCTCGTCCGCGGCCAGCGCCGCGACTCGGCCATCTGGACGATCGATGTGGACAAGGGCCCGCGCGGCATCCGCGGCATCCACGTGGATATGCTCGGTCCCGTCATCGTCGGCCGTTCGCCGTCGTCGGACATCTGCATCAACGAACCGTTTGTCTCGGCCTCGCATGCGCGTTTTTCGCTGCAGGGCCCGGCACTTATTATCGAGGACCTCAACTCGCTTAACGGCACGCTCGTCAACGGCCGCCAGCTGGTGGAGCCCGCAACGCTGCGCGAGGGCGACGAAGTCCAGATTGGCGACGTGGTCATGAAGGTGAACCGTCGATGATCGACGAGGAGAACAAGTCCGCAACCATGCCAGAGACGTCGGCCGCCCCCGCGACCGCGCCGGCTCATGCCGCCCCGGCGGGCCATGCGCCCGTGGAGCCCGAGGACACTGTGTTCTCCCTGCCTCTTTCGCATGTAACGCAAGAATATCCGACGCTGACCGACGACGAGGATACCGAGGACAACGCTGACGGCGGTAACACCCCCATCGGCGTGCACGCCGCTACCGAGCAGCCCGCGGTCCCGCAAGACATGCCCGCGCCGGCTCACTTTGCCGAACCCGTCGCCACGGCGATTACCGAGAGCTCCGCGGTATTTGCGGCTCCCGAGCCCGCGGCACCGGTGTTTCCCGTAGCGCAGGCACCCGCCGCAGCACCCGAGTCCGCATCTGCACCGGAACCCGCGGCGGCGCCCTCCCCCGCGGACGCATCGGCGCCCGAAGCCATGCAGTCTGTAACCGAAGACGTACCCGCAGCAACGACGGAGGATGTCTCCCAATCCCACGGCACGCCCGCGCCCGCGCACTTCGCGACGCCCGAGTCTGCAGCCGTCGCCCCGCAAGACGACGAGCCTGTCGACCGTACAACCGAAGAGCCAGCCACGCCCAACGTCAACGACCCGAGCAACGATGCCGACACCGTCTCGCCCGGCGATACGGCCGAGATTGACGTTGCCGCCGTGGAGGCCAAGCTTAAGGACCCCGGCTCGACCATGAGTTTTGAGCCGCTGACCGACGAGCGCGTCGAGACTGACTCGACCTACGACGCCGGCACGACCACGCAGCTCATGTGGGGCGCCCGCTCCGATGTTGGCTGCGTGCGCCCGCATAACGAAGACTCCTATCTGGTGCAATCGCCGCTCTTTTGCGTATGCGACGGCATGGGCGGCCACGCCGCCGGCGAGGTAGCCTCCTCCATCGCCGTCGAGACCATTGCCAAGACAGCGCCGCAGGCAGCCGACGCCGCACGACTGGCGGCCGCCGTCGAAGCTGCAAACGCCGCGGTCATCGAGGCCGCGCTCAACGGTTTGGGCAAGCCCGGCATGGGCTGCACGGCAACCTGCGCCTACATCGAAAACGACATGCTCGCTATCGCCCACGTGGGCGACTCGCGCGCCTATCTGCTCCACGAGGGCACGCTCATCCGCGTGACCCGCGACCACTCCTATGTGGAAGAGCTCGTGGACGCCGGCGAGATTACGGCAGACGAGGCTCGCGTCCACCCCAACCGCTCGGTCATCACCCGCGCCCTGGGCTCGGATCCCGCCATGTATGCCGACCACTTCACCCTGCATATCGAGGAAGGCGACCGCCTGATCCTGTGCTCGGACGGCCTGTCGAGCATGATTCCCGATAGCGATATCGAAAACATCGCCACACAGTCCTCGACCGCGCAGATTTGCGTCGACAACCTTGTTGACGCGGCACTAGTCGCCGGCGGGCACGACAACGTCACCGTGGTTGTCGTTGACCTGGTCGACGATGGCGTCATGCGCAAGGCAAAGCGCGTCCGCCGCCGCAACATCACCATTGCCACCGTACTGGGCATCGCTTTTGTGCTGGCGGCAGCCATCTGGGCCTATGTGGGCATCACCGGCTCGTACTACCTGGGCACCTACAAGGACACCGTCGCGGTCTACCGGGGCATTCCCGGCAAGCCGCTCGGCCTTAAGCTGCACTGGCTCGACAGCACGACCACCATCAAGCTGTCCGACCTGCCCGAAGACACACAAAATCGCCTTAAGGCGGGTATTCAGCAGACGAGCATCGACGATGCGCAGGACACCATCTCCAAGTACCGCCATCAGATCGACGAGGAGCAGACCCGCCAGGTGATCGACGCGCAAACGATTCGCAATAACACCGACCAGGGTTCGACCTCCGAATCGAATTCCGAGAAAACCGCCGAACAGTCCGCCGAGGCCGAAGCCTCCGATAAGAATTAGAAAGGGAGTGCCGCTTATGAGTCGTCGTAATACCGAACTGCTCTTACTCATCGCCTCGGCGTTCCCCGTCATCCTGCTGTATGCGATGTACGTGCTCACCGCAGGCGCCGCCATCTCGTTTGAGACACTTGCCGTTCCGATCGGTCTCTTTGCCGCCTTCGCCGCGGCGCATATCGCCGTGCGCATTCTGGCACCCGGCGCCGACCCGGCCATCCTGCCCATCGTCTTTGTTCTTTCGGGCATTGGCATCACGTTTGTGACGCGCTTGGCGCCCACGCTCGCCATCTCGCAGCTCGTCATCCTGTTTATCTCGGTGGCGTTGATGGTAGGTACGCTTGCGCTGGTCAAAAACCTCGACGTGGTCATGCGCTACAAGTACACCTTTGGCATCATCGGCATCATCTTGCTGATGCTGCCCATCTTTATCGGCACCACGATCTCGGGCTCCAAACTGTGGATTCGCATCGCCGGCTTTACCATTCAGCCCGGCGAGTTCGCCAAGGTCTTTATCGTGCTGTTCCTAGCCGGTTACCTGGCCGAGAACCGCGAGCTGCTCTCTATCTCCAACCGCAAGATCTTGGGTCTTAAGATTCCGCGCCTGCGCCTGCTGCTGCCGCTGTTCGCAGTCTGGGGCGTTTGCCTGCTCGTCGTTGTCTTCGAACGTGACCTGGGCTCGGCCTTGCTGTTCTACACCATCTTCTTGCTGATGCTCTACGTTGCCACGGGTCGTTTCTCGTATGTCATCATCGGCCTTGCGCTCTTGGCCGTGGGAGCCGTTGGCGCCTACAAGTTCCTGTCACACGTCCAGGTGCGTTTCCAGATCTGGGCCGATCCCTTTAAGGACGCGCAGGGCCAGGGCTACCAGATTGTTCAGTCCCTCTTCTCGCTGGCCGACGGCGGCCTCGTTGGCGTCGGCATTGGCAACGGTATGGCCAACAACATCCCCGTCGTCGAGTCCGACTTTATCTTCTCGGCTATCGGCGAGGAGATGGGTCTTTTGGGCGGCGGCGCCGTTCTTATCCTGTTTATGCTCTTTGCCGTACGTGGCCTGACCACGGCAGCCCGTGCCAAGTCCGACCTTGCCGCCTTTAGCGCTACCGGTCTGACAGCCGCTATCAGCTTCCAGGCCTTCTTGATCGTCGGCGGCGTTACTCGCCTGATCCCGCTGACCGGCGTCACGCTGCCCTTTATGAGCCAGGGTGGCTCCTCGCTGCTGGCAAGCTTTATCATCGTCGCGCTTTTGCTGCGCGCCGGTGACGAGGCAACCGGTCGCGAGGCCGAGCTCACCGGCACCGGCACCATGGCCGCCATCACCGACGACCAGGTCGCCTCGGCGGCCTCCCCGGCCGGCACGCGCTTCGCCACTTCGTCTTCGTATGCCCGCAGCAGCCACTCCGTCGGCTCGCGCATGCGCCGTCGCCTGCTCGACACGCCCGAATCCGGCGTGCTCGGCCGCGTGGCGCTCGCCAATCGACTGACCCGCGCCGTGCTCGCCTTTACGGCACTGTTCGCCATCCTTATCGGCAACCTCACCTATGTCCAGGTCATCAAGGCCAAGGACTATCAGGATATGCCGACCAACAACCACACCATCGCCCGCTCCAAGTACATCCAGCGCGGCTCCATCATCACGTCCGACGGCGTGACGTTGGCCGAGTCACTGCAACAGGAAGACGGCACCTACGCCCGCTCCTACCCCAACGGAAACATGGCCGCTCACGTAGTGGGCTATGTAAGCCAGCAGTACGGCACCGCTGGTGTCGAGAGCGTCATGAACGAAACGCTCACCGGCTCCAAAGATTACTCCAGCTGGAACAACGCCCTCGCGTCGCTCGCGGGCCAAAACCAGCCGGGCAACACCGCCAAGCTCACCATCGACTCGCGCATCCAAACGGCTGCCGAGCAGGCACTCAAGGGCTTTAAGGGCGCCGTGGTGGTTATGGATCCGCGCACCGGCGCGGTGCTCGCGTGCGCAAGCTCGCCCACCTATGACAACACCAACATCGATGCCCTGATGCAGTCGGGCGGTGGCGAGGACGGCTCCATGTACGACCGTGCCATGGACGCGCTGTACACCCCGGGCTCGACCTTTAAGGTCGTCACCCTCTCCGCGGCGCTCGAAACCGGCACCGCCAGCCTTACCAGTACGTACCAGGCACCCGGCTCCATGGATATTGGCAACGCGCCGGTCACCAACTATGCCAACGAGAGCTACGGCACCATCAGCCTGCAACAGGCCTTTGCCGTGTCGTCCAACGTCGTCTTTGGCCAGGTGGCCAACGAGATTGGCGCCAGCTCGCTCGTCCAGTTTGCCAACGCCTTTGGTTACGGCCAAAAGCTCGGTCAGGACCTGACCACCGCGGCTTCCATCATGGCCGATCCCTCGCTCATGACCGAGTGGGAGACCGCCTGGGCAGGCGCCGGCCAGCCTGTCGGCATGGACCACACGCCAGGCCCGCAGACCACCGTCATGCAAAACTGCGTGATAGCGGCGGCCATCGCCAACAGTGGCGTGGTCATGGACCCGTTCTTCGTGGCCCAGGTGCTCGCCCCCGACGGAACCGTGGTCAAGACCACACAGTCCCGCTCGCTCGGCCAGGCCGTCAGCGCCACCACGGCCGATCAGGTCAAGCAGGTCATGCTCGCGGTTGTCCAGAACGGCACCGGCACCGATGCCCAGATTCCGGGCGTCAAGGTCGCCGGCAAGACCGGATCGGCCGAGACCGGCGGTACCAACGTCAACTCGATGTTCGTCGGCTTCGCACCTTACGATTCACCCACGGTCGCCATCTCGGTGGCCTTGGAGGATTACGACAAACACGACGTCAAGGCAGCCAAGATCGCCGGCATCGTCCTGACCGCGGCACTTGCCGCCCAAGGAGCGTGATGCCTGTGATCGAAGCGGATACTTGGGGCGCGCCGCGGCCGATGAGCTAGCGGCAAGGCGCCACGCGGTCCCAACGGCCATAGATTTGGTACTACACACATCGTTGAGCGAATAAGTTAGTTAGGAGCAGGAATGGAACAGAGGGTCCTCGGGGGAAGATACCTCCTCAAGGATAAGGTGGGAACGGGCGGCATGGCGACCGTCTTCCGTGCGCAAGATCAGGTCCTCGACCGCACGGTTGCCGTCAAGATCATGCTGCCGCAGTATGCCGGCGACGCCACCTTCGCCGCCCGCTTTAAGCAGGAGGCCCAGGCAGCAGCAGGTCTCTCCTCCCCCTATATCGTGGGCGTCTACGATTGGGGCAAGGATGGCGATACCTACTACATCGTCATGGAGTACCTGCGCGGTACCGACCTTAAGAGTGGCATCAAGAGCCACGGCGCCCTCGATCCAAAGAAGGTCGCACAGATCGGCTCGCAGATCAGCTCCGCGCTTTCGGTCGCCCACAAGCACGAGATCATCCACCGCGACATTAAGCCGCAAAACATCATGGTGCTGCCCGACGGCAACATCAAGGTCATGGACTTTGGCATCGCGCGCGCAAAGAACAGCCACCTCACGCAGGACAACAATGTACTGGGCACCGCCCACTACGTAAGCCCCGAGCAAACGCGCGGCCAGGACCTCGGTCCCACTTCGGATATCTACTCCCTGGGCGTCGTGATGTACGAGTGCGCCACCGGTCGCGTCCCCTTTGACGGTGACGACGCCATCTCGGTTGCGCTCAAGCAGGTAAACGAACTGCCGGTTCCGCCGAGCCAGATCAACTCCGGCGTCGACGCCGATCTGGAGCGCATCATCCTCAAGTGCATGGAAAAGGACCCGTCGAACCGCTTCCAGACGGCAGACGAGCTGCGCCAGGTGCTCAACAACTACCTGTCCGGCCGCGCCGTCAACGTCTCCGAGCCCACGCGCATCATCGGTGCCGCGGGCGACCTGGGCGCCACCAAGACCCGTGAGCTGTCTGACTCCACACGCGCTATGGTTCGCCCCGTATCGGGCGTAAGTGGACAGACCAACCCCCGCAGCGCCGTCTCGGGTTCCACCGGTTCCTACGAGGTCGATCAGCCCAAGTCCAACAAGAACAAGATTATCGCCGCCGTAGTCGCCGCAATCGCCGTGGTTGGCGTTGTGGTGGCCTTCGCCACCGGGCTCTTTGGGGGCGAGCAGGTTACGGTGCCCGATGTGCTTAACAAGGACCAGCAGACCGCTATCGAGCTGATCAAGGAGGCCGGCCTTGAGGTCGGAACTGTCGACCAGAGCTATAACGACGACGTCGACGAGGGCAAGGTTGCCGAGCAGACCCCCAACGGCAACACTAAGAAGCCCAAGGGCTCCAAGGTTAACCTGGTGATCTCCAAGGGCCCCAAGCCCTCCGAGAAAGTTGAGGTTCCGCTGCTCGTCGGCCTAACCAAGGACCAGGCCGAGGCCGCGCTGGCAAGCGTGGGCCTGAAGGGCAACGCAACCGAGGAGGCCAACGAGGCCGACGAAGGCCAGGTCTTTGAGCAGGGCACTGAAGCCGGCAAGGAAGTCGAGAAGGGCACGACCATCTCGTATAAGGTCTCCAGCGGTCCTGACACCACCTCCGTCCCCGATCTGACCGACATGACCGAGGCCCAGGCACGCAACGCTCTCGACATGGCCGGTTTTGGCGTCAACGTGAGCTACCAGGAAAACGATTCCGTCACCGAGGGCACCGTCATTAGCTGGAACCCCAGCGGTAAGCAGAAGCCCGGCGCCACGATTACCGTCGTCATCGCCAAGAAGTCCGGCAAGGCCAGCGTTCCGGGCAACCTGTACGGCAAGAGCATCTCCGCCGCCGTCACCGCGCTCAACAACGCCGGGTTCTACAACATCGCATTCTGCGATCAGAACGGCAACCCCGTGAGCGGCAACGAAAACGCCACCGTTACGGGCGTCTCCCCCACCGGCAAGCAGTCCACCGACAGCACGATCACGCTGACGGTTTCGATTTCTGGCTCTGACTCCGGCGACGATTCCGGCACGACCAACTAGTCATCAAGACGTTGCCCACAGTGGCTGATGCCGCAGACACATTCGCTCAATGGCGCCCGTTTGCTCCCCCGGCAAACGGGCGCTTTGCTTTAATAAACGATCCCCAACCTATACGGTTCACTGCAAGACTAAGACAGAAGCAAAGGCCGCAATGCAAGCCAAGCTGGCTGAAATCAACTCCTCTGGCATGATCACCAAAACTAAAAAGCCCACTTTGCTTGCGTCCTTCTGCTGGGCCTTTCATGAAAATAGGGACACCGAGCGCAACGCGTTGCGCTCGGTGTCCCAAGGCTGTTGCAGTGAGAACGAGAATCAAGGCTTCGATAGCAGGATGACAACGCGGGCATAATTTGATTTTTGAAATATGGACGAATTCCTCGTCAGGAGGGTAAAATGATGCCGACGGCAGCCCAAGTTGTAGAGAGCTGGGCAGAGCCGTTGCTTAATGAAGTTGGGTCATCGTCTTAGCGACGGTGGCCTTTCTTTTTGGGCTTCGAACCCTGCTTGAGTGCCTTGGAAAGGCCGACAAAGGCCGTGAGGAGCGAGACCGTAGCGGTCAGGAGCTTCACGAGCTCGGTGAAATCGGTCATGGGCATCACCTCCCATCGAATGGAGGGCTCTGCCCGGCACGAGGGCTGCCGCCAGCAAGGACGATTTTATCAGAGCGGCTGACTCCCGCCGATCAATTCATACTCCTCACCCTCGCCGAATTGCGAGTACGGCAGAATCGGCACTGGATGGCAGCACGCTAGGGCACCGACGATAGGCTTTCCAAAACTAGCGAGGCGTGTCTCCGCGAGCGTAATCGCCTCGGTCGACCGCACGATCGACCTGCGGCGAGATGTCGACGTTGCCACCATGGGCTCGGCCTGCGGCGCGAACGCGGTCATCGCCAGCATCGGGAACGGCGCCAGCGTAACGGTTGCGAATCTCCCTTGCGTAACCGCGCCGGGCAAGAAGCTCATCGCGAACCGCCGGATCCTCGAGCAGATCTTCATCGCACTTCGGTGCGATGAACTTAGGGAAGAGATTGTAGGCGACGCCCTTGCTCGCCTTTGCCTGCTCGACCCACGCCGAATACGCTTTCTTAAGCCGTTGAATGTAAATCTCGCAACGCCTCTCATAAGGAAGGGCTCGCTCGGCTTCCAGCACGTTATTTTTAAAGGCCGCCTCAAGTTGCTTGACCGCAAACCGCCCGTCAAGACGAGTCAGGTTGAAAGTGCACTTCGGATTGCCGGCCTCTTTGATATCGAGATCTGTCGCATAGACTCGATTGTTCTTGATGAAAATGTCTACGCCCCATGAGGCAAGTAACTTTTTAAACTGCTCCATATTCTTCGGATGACCCTCGTTGATTGCAAGATGGATCAACTCGCGCAGATTGTTTTTATAACTGTACTCACCGCGACCGATAATCTCCTTTTCTGTGTCGCGCGGCTGGCGATCGCGAATCTTCGAATTCTTCTTTCCCTTTTCGAGCTGGGCGAGATTCCAGTCCTTATCGAGTTCGCGGACCCATGAGGCGCGTTCGTACTTTCCATGCCGCCCGCCCGTCTCGCAACGCTTGCCGGTTAACAAATCGGTACGGTTGATCGCCATGTGCACTGCGTAGCGTTTTCCCGCCTTATCGCTTTCTTCGTGCAGCGCGAGAATCACTTGTTGATGCGGATAGTGCTTCGCAAGCCATTGCTCCGCGTAGGCCAAACATGCATCGGGGGTCATCTTGCCCCCGTTGCATGAGCATTCTTCCGGAAGGAACGCGAGGATCTGATGAAGCAGGATTACGTTTTTGGCTCCGGCTCTCGATGGTTTGTCGTGATGGAAAACCTTTCTGGTTCTATCCATTTTCGAAAACCAGCGATCGCTGTATTCGATGTTCCAGCCGCCACGCGCAAGCGCATCTTTTCCGTTGATGTATTTACGGACGTTCTTTGCGTAGCGGTCGCTCGAAACGCTTTTCTGTTTGATAACCGTCATTTCACATCACCACCGACGAAATAGCGCTTCTCGAGCTCGTCGATGAAACGGTCTAGCTTACGCCCAACTTGATAGACCTTCTCAAGTGTTCGGAAAACCGCCTTCTCGTTATACGCCGGAAGACCTTGTGCATTTACGAAGTACATGAGCTGATTGAGGTTTGTTCCTTCCTTTAAAAGCTCGTGATAAATCTTGTCGATCGACGCCCGATCGACATCGATTTTCTCAACATTCCCTTTGAGCAGTACGCGACGAGCATACGAACTGACAGTCATATCAAGGGAATCAGCATTGCTTTCAATTTTCTTTTTTTCTTCCGGCGAGACCCGGACGTGAATGTCATCGGTTCGGAATTTCTGGTCAGTGATTTCCGCAAAACTAAAATCGATATCAAGATCGTCAGCATTGCACAAAACGAGGCGTATGAGTTCCGCCTCGCTCATCTCATGTCGCTTTGCGATTGCGGTGATGGCTTTCTTCTCTTCATCGGAAAGAGACGCCTTGACGGTGTGTGGGCGGAGCCTGCTCATGATTCCTCCGGAAAACGAATCAGCGATCGGAGAGGCCTCCGATCAAAACCTGCTATGCGATTCGCTTTCCTTTTGATGAGGAACGGCTGGCGTCGTTCCAAAAATGAAGAATCGACTTCGCGATTCTTTATCGCGAAGTTTCAACTTCACAACAACCTTATCGCCGTAGCAGGCGATAAGCAAGGTCTGTGGCGTGGTGTTTTTTGGGTCCGGGTGGACCCACAAAAACACCACCCACAGTCATCTTGCAATCGCCTGCTACGGCGATTGGGCGGAGCGTAGCGTAGACACGAAATGAGAGGCCTCGTTTCGAGCGAAAGGCTTCGCGGTGTCGTAGTGTCAGCGAAGACCGTGAGCGGAAGCGATTTTTTAACGCGAAGGATGCTGAGTGTTAGAGATTCGCTGTAGCGAGAGCGGAGCGGTAATGCGAATGCGAGGGATGCCGAGTGTTTGCATTACCGCGCAGCGGAATCCGGGCGAGGGCTGGAGCAAGTTGATGGAAGACCTTACCGATTTGCGGAAGGTTTTGCCCGAAGCATCCGGCACCGCCGGATTCTTTTGGAACGGTCTCTCGTTTGATTGCTTTCCTATCGTTTACTCCCAGAATGGGCGTTAAAAAAGGCGGCCGAAACCGGCCGCCCGCAAATAAATACTTATTCACCGAATGTAAGAGAAGGGGAACGATGCACATTACTCCCAGTGGCCGGCGACGTCGACAACCCAATGCTGTCCCGTAGCCTGCTGTTCATAATGTCCCTGATCCTCTTTCGTTTCATAGGAGTCGTTTACGACAGATCCGCCGATGCCGCCGTTTTCGCCATCGTTAATAATCCAAGCATAGGCGGCATCGGATGAATCGAAGGGCCCTACCATAGTGCCACCATGGTTTACCCAATAGCGGGGGTGTGTCGTGTAAACCCAGTTGGAAACCCAAACCTGTCCATAGTCTGTCTCCCAGTGGCCCTGCTCGGCAACCCACTTCTTCTGGCTGCCGCCGTTGGAAGAGGAATTGTTGCTGCCAGAGCCCTGCGAATTGCCGGAATTCTGCTTGGACTGGGGGGAATCGCCCTTGCTGTCCGACTTCGAGGAATCGGAAGACTTGTTATCCTCCTTCTTGGAGTCATCGGACTTCTGGTCCTTGCCATCGGATTCTTTCTTCTCCTCGGTCTTGGCTCCAGAGGTTTGCGCCGCCTTTTCTTCGCTTGGCTTCTTTTTGTCTTTATTCTTTACCGCTGTGGCGGCCCTTTCCGTAGAGCCGCTTCCTTGCTTTGCAACGCTGGCACATCCAAGTTGAGGTGCCGAAAGGCACACCAGAAGCGCAACGATAATGGCCTTTGTTCTCACACCGATCTCCCTGCCCATGAAACCGGGCGTTGGACACCAGCCGATATCCAACGCCCGACTCGCTTTTACATCTGCTCGCGGCGCTTCTTCCGGTCGAGGAAGACGCCGGCCGCCACGAGGACGGTACCGCCGATGACGAACGTCTCGCCGATGAGTCCCGCGCGGTCACCGGTCTGGGCGAGGCTGCCGGGCTGGGCGGTATCAGTGCCGGCGAGGTGCTTCGGGGTGTATGCCGCCTGCTGCTTTGCGACCTCCTCTGCCCCCTGTCGTGCGATCTCATCGGAAAGCTTCTGCTCCGCTGCGATGCGGTCGGATTTCGCCAACTCGTAGGCGGCGAGTGCCGCATCGTAGCCGGGCTGGAGCTCGTCCACCGCGGCCTGCTTCTCGTCCAGGATGGCCTTGGCGGGCGCGACCTTGGCACGTGCCTCGACTGCTGCGGCGAAAAGCGCATTGAGGGCGTCATCCGCGTTCGCGTCATGGCCGGAAGCGATCGCCGCGCCGGCGTCGATGGAGTTCAGCTTCGACAGCTTGGCGTCTGCCTGCGCCTTCGCCTGTTCGGCGGCGGAGACCAGGGACTCGGCGGCGGCGGCATCCGCCTTCGCGGCATCGAGGGCAGCCTTGGTGTCATTGACGGCCTTTACTGCATCCTGCTCGCGCTGCTGTGCCTCTGCGAGCTTCGCGGCAAGATCGGTGAGGATGTCGAGGTTCGACTGTGCGTCATCGAGATCGGTCTGGGAGCCGGTAAGCCTGTCGGCAGCAACGCCGGTGCCGGCCTTTGCGGCATCGACGGCACGCTGGGCATCCGCGAGGGCGCGTGCGGTGCCGTCCGCCTTTTGCTTGGCGGCTGCGAGGACTGCCGCCTTCTCGGCCTGGTCGGCTGCCGCCGCGTCGTGAACGCTCTTTGCGGTATCGACCTCCTTCTTGGCGTCGGCGACGTCCTGGAAGAACTTCGCGAGGTCGGCGTTCGCATCGTCCACGCTTTGCTGCTTAGCAGCGGTGTCCGCCTTGGCGGAATCCAACTTAGACTGTGCGGTCGTTACGGCTGCGTTGGCGGCATCAAAGGCGACCTGCTTCTGCTGGACGGTCAACTTTGCCGTATCGACTGCCGCGTTGGCGGCATCGAGGTCCGATTTCGCCGCATCAAGCTCGGTCTGGGCATCCGTGACGCCCTGCTGCTTGGATACGAGATCAGCCTTGGCGGCATCGACGGCACGCTGGGCATCGGTGACGTCCTGCTTCGCGGCATCGACGTCTGCCTGTGCGGAATCCGCTGCGACCTGCTTCTGCTGGACGGTTGTGGCGGCGCCGGTGGCTGCCTGCTGCTTGGATGCGAGATCGGCCTTGGCTGCGTCGAGTGCGCTCTTGGCGTTCTTGAGACCGTCGATGTAGGAGGTCAGCTTCTGCTCGTACTCGTCGACGGAGATGGGGTTCGTGTTCCAACCGGAGCCGGACCAGCCGGAGATCTCTGCGGTGTAGCACTGCGTCTGAAGCCCGGACATGGTGCCCTTGGTGCAGGTTGCCATTCCCATAACGGCGAGTTCGGGATTGATGATGTTCATGTAATGGCCGACGGTGCCGCTGCTGCCGTTCTCCCAGCGGCAGTTGTTTGCAATCCAATGGTTGATTGCGACGCCGTTCTTTGCATAGAAATCATAGGCATCCTTGCCGACAAGACCGGTGACTCCATAAAGGGCCTCCGTTGCCTTGTCGAAAAAGCCCTTCTCCTGCTCGATCCACTGCCCACTCGGATCGATTCCGTAATTCCATGCCAGGTTTTCGGCAAAATCATATTGACGGGCATGATCGAGCACGGTGTCGCTGTAGTTGGCATCCGCAATGGCACCGGCGATGAGCTTGTAGGTGACCTGGAGCTCGGACAGGCCGACCGACTTGCGGTAGTCGTTGACGGACTTCATCCACCTGATCGCATTGAGCATGTTATCAAGGGACGTGGCGTCCTTGGAGTTGCCGACTTCGGTCTTTCCGGCATATTTGGCGTTCAGGATGATGTTGACTGCGTCATCGGCACCCATGGCACGGAAGAAGCCGATGGCTCCCTGCTTGAGCTGCGCGTCGGCGGAATCGAGTTTCGCCTGTGCCTCGTCGACCTTCTGCTGGGCGGCGGTCACGGCAGCGTCTGCGGTATCCTTCGCCGCCTTGGCGTTCGCGAGCTCTACGTCGGCGGCCGCCTTGGCGGACCCGGCGTCCTTGACAGCCTGCTTCGCTGCATCCAGCTTGGAGATGGCGTCGACGTTCGCCTGCTTGGCGGCATCGAGGTCGGCGTTCGCGGCATCGAGTGCGGACTGGGCGGCGTTCACGCCGGATTCGGCATCGGCCGCGGCCTGCTGCTTCGCGGAGAGGGCCACCTGGGCATCATTCAGCTCGGTCTGTGCCGTTGCTGCAGCGGACTGCGCCTGCTCGAGCTCGGACTCGCACTGGGACTGCACCGCTCGTGCGGCAGCGAGGGCTGCCTCTGCGTCCGCGACCTTCTGTTTTGCCGCATCGTACTCCGGGCCGCTGGCGCCTGCCTCCGCTGCGGCGAGGTCGGCTTTCGCCTTCTCGTAGGCGGCGCTGGCGGCTGCGGCCTTCGCATCCGCCGCGTCCTTGTTCTGCTGGGCGGCGGCGAGGACGGCATCGGCGGAATCCTTTGCAGACTGGGCCGCAACCAGCTTGGACTGGGCATCGGCAAGCGTCGCGTTGGCGTTGGCGAGATTGGCCTGTGCCCTGTCCACGGCAGCCTGGGCGTCGCGCACGGCCTGCTCGGCGGCACTGATTGCCTCCGGGGTGGCGCTTACGGCATCTGCCTTGGCTTTATCGAGGGCGTCCTTGGCATCCTGGGCCACCTTGAGGGCGGACTGGTACGCTTCGTCCTTCTCGGACGCATCTGCCTTGGCGTCTGCGAGACCCGCCTTCGCCTGCTCGAGGTCCTTGCCGGCGGCATCGGCGGCGTCCTTGCCCTCTGCGACCTGACGGGCGTACTCGTCCATTGCCGCTCGGTCGGCTGCCGTGCCGGCGCTGACTGCCGAATCGTAGGACGCCTTGGCCTGGTCGCGGGCGGAAGCCGCCTCGTTGTAGGGACCGGCGGCCTCATCGTAGGATGCCTTGGCGGCGTCCTCCTTCGCCTTTGCCTCGTCGACTGCCTTCTGCAGGTCCGCGATGGTCTTTGCGGCGGATTTCGCGCCGGTACCGGATGCCGCGCCGGCGTGGGCGGCGATCGGCGACATCACGGCAGGGTGCTGCATGGTCCCGTCACCTGTCTGGGCGAATGCCGCGAACGGTGAGATGAGGCTCGATCCGGTCATGGCGGCCATGGTCGCCGCGGTGACGGTCAGACGTGCGGTCCCCTTCGGGGCGTGAATCTTTTTGCTTGGCAGTGCGGCGAAGTGATCGCCACCGGCAGCAAAGTGCTTTCCCTGAGTCATTGCTATTCCATTCCTTTTCCATGCCATGTCCGACTAGGCATCAGAACTCTTTCCAATAAAGGTAATTATGCGCCTTAACAGGGATTGTTGTATATAGTCCGTTGGCATAAATACAACAATCCATGACTCTTTTTGTCATGGATACGAAGACTCTTCAGAAATCATTCGGCATGAGATGCAAAGAGCTCCGCGCTGGACTCGGGTACAGCCAGGAGCAGTTCGCCAATTTGATTGAGATGGATCGTTCCTACTACGCGAGCATTGAGGTCGGACGAAGAAATGTCAGTCTTTCTAACCTCTCTAAAATTGCCGATGGATTCAACATATCAATTGCTGCACTTATGACTGGTGTCAGCGATAAATCGGATTAGTCCATCAATCAACGAACGAAGTGAGCGAATAAATCGGCGGCGTAGCCGGCGGCAAGGACACGGTACGTGGCCGCGCAGCGAGCTTCGCGAGCGAAGGGGGACAGCATCGCTGTCCCTATCATTATCGACGGCTTAGTCGGCGGCAAGGACACGGTACGTGGCCGCGCAGCGAGCTTCGCGAGCGAAGAGGACGGCATCGCCGTCCCTATATCTTTATAGTATATTTCTCTATTAATTGGTTTCACCAAAATGGGTATTGCGCAAGCTTCTGAACAGGCGTTTTTATCAAAAACTCAAAGCAGCCGAATCATCAAAATGGTGAAATTTTTTACCCAAATTGAGGAAGCGCTTCACCAAAATGGAACCGACTAACGGCTGTTGAAAACTTTTTATCCCCAAAATGGTGATTTCCTGTTTTCAGTGGAAAACTCGGTAAGTTAAATTATTTACTTACCAGATTTACAAACAAAAGCAGTTCTTAACCCTAAACCCAGAACAGGTCAGAAGCAAAATTAACTCCTGACCTGCGATTTTTCTGGTGCCCCCGGGCGGATTCGAACCGTCGACACCCGCTTTAGGAGAGCGGTGCTCTATCCCCTGAGCTACGGAGGCATGTTGTACTAGTTTAGCAGATTTACACCGCTACCAATGGCTAGTTGCCTTTGTGGAAAAGGTTCTTGATGACAGAGGGGATGCTCTTGGCGCCCTTGGCGGTCACGTCAATAAAATCGGGCGAACGAACGAGCTTGTTCTCGTCAATGTACTTACGCACCGCGCGAAGCGTTTCCTTGTCATTGCGCGTCGAAAACGTAAAGTGGCCATTCTCTTTGGTAAAGATGGCAAAACGCGTAATCTTCTTGGTGCCGCGCAAAACCTCGGCGGCAATATAGTCGACCTCGTCCCACGGGATTTGAATATAATCCTCGGGATTGCGCTCGTTATAGTACTCAAACGCCTTATTACCCACCATCACGTTACCGTGACTGGTAAGCCCCATCAGGCAGGTTGCCGGCGTTGCCAGATCGACCGTGCTGTTCTGAGATTGCGCCATGCGCGCCTCGCCCTCCAAATAAACAATCGGACCGCATCCAGTGTACCCACCGGGTGCGGTCCGTTTCAATGGCTCAAAAGCCCTTGCCTAGCAACTCTCGGTCTTAAGCCGAAGCGTGCTTACATGAAGCCGCAGACGCGACCGATGATGCCGACGGCGAAGAGAGCCAGGATGATGACGATCGGGCTGACCTTCTTCTTGAGGAGCTTGCAGACCAGAAGGGTCAGGCACACGGCGGCAAGGCCGGGGATGAGCTGATCGAGGTTGGCCTGAAGCGTGGTGACCTTCACCGGGTCGAGTGCGTTGGCGCCGACAGAGCTGTACATCGTCAGTGCCTGCTTGATGCCCTCAGAACCGGCGGGCAGGTTGGCCCAGTCGATATAGGCGCCAGCGGACTGCGTGACCTTGGAGACGACCGGGGTGAAGGAGATGGACACCCAGCGCTCGACCAGGGCGCCGATGATGAACATACCAAGGATGGAAGCACCCTCGGTGACCTTGCCCATCAGGCCGCCAGAGAGGTCCTTGGCGATGGAGGAGCCGACCTTGTAGCCAAACTCCTGCGTGTACCACAGGAAGGCGTAACGGATGATGTTCCACGCAAAGAAGAACAGCAGCGGACCGGCGATGCTGCCGGACAGGGCCAGGGAAGCGCCCAGAGCGCCCAGAATCGGGCGAAGGGTGAACCAGAAGGCGGGGTCGCCGACGCCGGCGAGCGGGCCCATCATACCGACCTTGACGCCCTGAATGGCGACGTCGTCAATCGGAGCACCGTTGGCGCGCTCCTCCTCGAGAGCGAGGGTAACGCCAATGACGGGGGCGGAAACATAGGGGTGGGTGTTATAGAACTCCAGGTGGCGCTTAAGAGCGGCAATCTGGTCATCCTTGCTGGTGTAGAGCTTCTTGATCGCAGGGATCATTGCGAAGCACCAGCCGCCATTCTGCATACGCTCGTAGTTCCACGAGCCCTGAAGGAACTGATGACGGAAGCAAACCTTCTTGCGGTCAGCCTTGGTGAGCTGAATCTTGTTCTCTGCCATATGTATCACTCCCCTCCTACTCGTAATCGTTCAGAATGTCGCCGAGCGGGTCACCGGAGCCACCGCCCATGCCGCCACCCTGCTTGGCCAGATCCTTAAGGCCAAGGTAGATGAGGGCAAGGGAGATGCCGATGAGGCCAAGGGCGATCAGCGTGAGCTGAGGGATGGCAGCAAGGACAAAGCCGAGGATGAAGAACGGCCAGGTCTCCTTGGTGGCCATCATGTTGATGACCATGGCGTAACCGACGGAAGCGACCATGCCGCCGCCGACGGCCATGCCGCCGGACAGCCAATCGGGCATAGCGTTAAGCGCGTTGGTAACGGCCTCGGCCGGGATGATGCACAGAAGTACTGCCGGGATGGCGATACGAACACCCTGCATGAGGATGCCGGCGTACTGCCAACGCTCGATGCCGGCGAAGTCGCCCTTCTCGGCGCAGGCGTCCATGCCGTGAACCATAGCGGTAGCCAGGGTACGGCAGATCATGGTCAGGAACAGACCAGCGACCGACAGCGGGACGGCGACGGCGATGGCGGCGGTAACGGCCTTGGCCGAATCGGTGGCGCCACCGTTGAGGGCGAGCACCATGATGATCGAAGAAGCGACCGAGGCCAGAGCGGCGTCAGGCGCGACGGCGGCGCCGACGTTAGCCCAGCCAAGGGCCATCATCTGGAGCGAACCGCCCAGGAGGATGCCCTCCTGAAGGTGACCGGTTACGAGACCGATAAGCGTGCATGCCACGAGCGGCTGATGGAACTGGAACTCATCCAGAATGCCTTCCATACCGGCAAGCAACGCGACAATCGCAACAAGCAGAATAGTGATTGCAGACATGTATCGGACCCTCCTTTACTATGCTTGAGCGGCCAGTTCGGCCTTAGCTTTCTTCAACATGGCGTCGAGATCCTCGGAGGAATCCGAAGGAACCTTGCGGACCTCGAACTTGACGCCCTTGGCCTTGAGAGCCTCGATGGTCTTGACATCGTCATCGCCCATAGCGACAGCGTTAGTGACGACGACCTTGCCCTTGGAGTGGGCCATGGAACCGATGTTGGCTTCCTTGATGTCGACGCCGGCCTCGATGGCCCTGAGCAGATCCTGCGGGTTCTCGAACAGCAGCATCGCCTTGGTGTCGCCAAAGCGCGTGTCCTTGACGACCTCGGCCATCTTCTTGATAGGCACGACGTTGGCGTGGACTCCCGGAGGGGCAGCCTGCTCGATCATGGTCTTGCGGAGCTCGTCGTGAGCAACGCCGTCGGAGACCACGATGATGCGGTTGGGGTTGATCTGCTTGGTCCACGTGGTGGCCACCTGACCATGCAGCAGGCGCGTGTCGATACGGACGTGGGCGATCTTGATGTGCCCGTCGCCGATCACCGTTCCCGGAGGGATGGCACCCGCAGGAGCAGCGGCGGCCGCAGCCGGCTTCTTCTCCTCGGGCTCCAGAGACTCGGGCTTGACGCGCACGCCGGCCTTAGCCTCAGTCACGAGATGTTTTGCGATCGCATGTGCAGTGTTCTTTGCGTCAAAGCGCTGCGAATATGCCTCGATGAGCATAGGCAGGTTGACACCGGTGACGATAGCCCAGGAATCGTGGCCCTCGATGAGCCCGCTGATCTGGTTGAACGGCGTGCCGCCCCACAGATCAACGAGGAAGAGCACCTGCTCCTGGTCCTCGAAGGAAGCGATTGCCTCCTCGACCTTGGCACGGAAGTCGTCGGGGCCCATGCTCGGCTCGAGCGAGACCACGGCAACAGACGGCTGATCGCCAAAGACCATCGAGCCCGTCTGCTTGATTCCAGCCGCCAAGTCACCATGGCTAGCAAGAACAATACTTACCATCACATAACCTCCTTTTTGTCTACGTAATTCCTACACGACATGAAAGGAGTATACCTGTTTGGTTTGTGGAATTATAGCTAAATCCGCAAAAGGTTGGATTATTTGTTTAAACGTTAAGTTTGTTACAAATTGATTACGTTGCTGGTTTTCGACTCATTACCCGCCAAAGCGTCGCTCATCAAGCCATGTACTTTACAGATACAAGCAGGCTGTTCATTAATATAAATTTTAGGCAAGCGCGAATGCGCTTGTACTGCCGCTACTTTGTTCAAACAGGTATGACTTGACTATTTGCGCGACTTATGATCTAGGAAACTACTCAAAAAAGTTGCGGTGGAATAGTTCTTGTTTAAGAGCCAGAAGGCTGGATTTAGGAACTATTTCACCGCAACTTATAGGGAATCCTAGACGATGTGGAGGGGGTTGGCGGCGTCGACGGCGTCGGGAGCGTCGGAAGGGCCGTCGGGGGCAGCGTCTGTCGGGTCCTCGTCGGGGGTCTCGATCTGCTTGATCATGACCTCCTGGCCCTGCAGCAGATAGGTCTCGCCGCTACCGCAATGGGGGCAGGTCTTGCCGTGCTCGACCGTCGCGTAGTCGCAGCCGCACGCCTCGCAATGCGTCACGGCCTCGACAGGCTCCACAATAAGCTCCGCGCCCTGCGTGATAGGCTTTTTATCTGCCGCCCAGCGCCAAGCGTCAAGCAGCAGATCGGGAACGACGCCCGAGACCTCGCCCAGGAGCAGCGTCACGCTCGAAACGCGACTCACGCCATTGGCGCGCGCCACGTTCTCGACATCGCGAATAATGTGATAGACGATTCCGAGCTCGTGCACTTTTAATTCCTTCCGCCGTTCTAACGAACGGCGGTCGACTTGACGCTGCGCGAGCCCCAGACGGACGATCTGCCTTTCAATCGTCGGGCATGGGCAAAAGCCCTATGCCCTCCTCTTTCAAGGCACCTCGCCACGCCTGGGGCTCGCTCGCTGTCCAACTGTTCTCTGCGCCGTTCGCTTACTTGTTAGGTTCTTTTACTTCTTCCCGAATTTGATTTTGATTGCGCGCTTCAAAGCGTACTTGCCGAGGCTTGGGAGCTTTTGCTCGTATTTGACCATCGTTGAGCACTCGGGGCGGTCGCGATCCAGATGGATGGCGTCGAACGCGCACTTGGTGGTGCACAGGCCGCAGCCGATGCACTTGTTGGGATCGACGATCGAGGCACCGCAGCCCAGGCAGCGGGCGGTCTCGGCGCGCACCTGCTCCTCGGTAAAGGTCTCGACGTACTCGCTAAAGGGCGCAGCCTTCTCGCGCTCGCGGTCGACACGTGCCACCTCGCGGCTCGCGTTGTCATAGCTCTCAATCACGACATCGTCGCGGTCGAGCGCGGTGTAGTGGCGCTGGTTGCGGCCGATGGTGAGCGTGGAGCCCGGCTGCACAAAGCGATGGATGGACACGGCGGCCTCGTGACCGGCGGCGATGGCGTCGATGGCAAAGCTGGGGCCGGTGTAGACGTCGCCGCCCACAAAGATGTCGGGCTCAGCGGTCTGATAGGTCTGGGGGTCGGCAAGAGCACCCTGGCCGCGGCCGAGCTCCACCTTGGAGCCAGCCAGCAGGTCGCCCCACACAATGGACTGGCCAATCGACATGACGACACGGTCGGCATCGACACGGCGCAAGTCGTTCTCGTCATACTCGGGCGCAAAACGGCCCTCGTCGTCAAAGACGCGCGTGCAGCGCTTGAAGGTGATGCCGCACACACGACCGGCCTCGTCCAGGTGAACCTCCTTGGGACCCCAGCCGCAGCTGATGTGAGCACCATCCTCGATGGCCTCGCGACGCTCCTCCTCGCTGGCGGGCATCTGAGCCTCGCTCTCCAGGCAGAACATCTCAACATGTTCGGAGCCCAGACGGCAGGCGTTGCGCGCGACATCGATGGCCACGTTGCCGCCGCCCACCACGATGGTGCGGCCGGGCAGCGCGTTGATCTTGCTACTGTTGACCTCGCGCAAAAAGTCGACAGCCACCGTCACATCCTCGGCATCCTCGCCCGGAATGCCGGCAAGGCGTCCGCCCTGGCAGCCGATGGCAACATAGAAGGCCTTAAAGCCCTGCTCGCGCAGCTCGTCGAGCGTCACATCGCGACCGACCTCCACGCCATAGCGGAACTCGGCACCCATCAGGCGAATGACCTCGACCTCGGCCTCGATAACGTCCTTCTGCAGCTTAAAGCTGGGAATGCCATAGGTGAGCATGCCGCCCGGGCGCTCGTTCTTCTCGAACACGACGGGCTTGTAGCCCTTCTCGGCCAGATAAAAAGCGCAGGACAGACCGGCCGGGCCGGCACCGATGATGGCGATCTTCTGATCGAAGCCGCCAGCGCGTGTCGGCGTCACCACGGGCGGGACATAGCGGGTCGCGGCATCCAGATCGCGCTGGGCGATAAACTTCTTGACCTCGTCGATAGCCACGGCGGCATCCACGCGACCACGGGTGCAGGCATCCTCGCAGCGGCGATTGCACACACGCCCGCAGATAGCGGGCAGCGGGTTCTCGCGCTTGATGAGCGCCAGCGCCTCGTCATAGCGGCCCTGCGCCGCAAGCTTTAAGTAGCCCTGAACGGCAACGTGCGCGGGGCAGGCCGTCTTGCAGGGCGCGGTGCCGGACTTGTGCGTCTCGATACGGTTATCGTTGCGGTAGTTGGGCGACCACTTGGTGTGGTCCCACTTGGTGGCATCGGGCAGCTCCTGGCGCGGATACTCGGGCACCTGTCCGCCGGCCTTTTTGCTGCAGAGCTTCTGGCCGAGCTTGGCGGCACCGGCCGGGCACACCTCAACGCAGCGACCGCAGGCCACGCACTTGTCCTTCTCGACCTTGGCGACATAGGCCGAGCGCGACAGGTTGGGCGTGTTGAACAGCTGCGAGGTGCGCAGGGCGTAGCACACGTTGACGTTGCAGTTGCAGATGGCGAAGATTTTGTTCTCGCCGTCGATATTGGTGATCTGGTGCACAAAGCCGTTGTCCTCGGCCTGGCGCAAGATGTCGTAGACCTCCTCGCGCGTCACATAGTGGCCGCGGTCGGTCTCAACCACATAGTCGGCCATATCGCCCACGGCGATGCACCAGTCGGCGGGGTCGTCGGCGCAGCCCTCGCCCATCACGCGACGGCTCGCGCGGCAGCTGCAGGTACTGGCGGCATACTTGCCCTCGTATTTGTCGAGCCAATGCTCGATATGCTCGATCGGCACCGAGGTGCTCGAAGCATCGATAGCCTTCTCGACCGGAATGACGTGCATGCCGATGCCAGCGCCGCCGGGCGGCACCATCGGCGTGGCCTTGGACAGCGGTCCCTTAGACGCCTGCTCAAAGAACTTAGCATAGACCGGATGCTCCTCGAGCTGGCTCACGCGCATGTTGAGGAACTCGGCAGAACCCGGCACCAGCATGGGCAGCACCCACTGCTTGGCGCGCTCGGGGTTTTCCCAGTTGTACTCGAGCAAGCCCGTGTAGCTCATGTCGTCGAGCATCTTCTCGATCTGGGCCTCGGGCATGCCGGTGAGCTTGACCATCTCGGGCAGCGTGTAGGGACGGCGCATCTTCATCTTGCAGAGTACCTCGGCCTGCTCGTCAGTCGCGGCCTCGGCAAACGACCAGTACTCGTAGCCCAGCAGCTCGTCGCGATGCAGCAGGCGGTTAGTGCAGTGCTCGCACAGTTTGACGATAGCCTCGCGCGGATGCTCCGGCAGCGGCGGCACAAACTCCGCACCGATATCGGGCTCGGTGTAGCTAATCCCCGGTCCGTTGAGAATCATAGTCGTCCCTTCTCTTGTCGCAGCCTGGCAGGCACGCAGCGCCCCTCTTTTTACGGGCTCGACATGCCCCCACGCCGTTCACCCGTTATTGTTGACATTGTGTCAAAAACAGTATTGACGAACCGTCAACAATATTCAAGACTGTTAGGCGAACGGTCAGGCAAAAGAGGATGAAAGGCGGCAAACGTATGAGCGATAACGCAGCGAACACCTCTGTGGCCGATGCCGTCCCCGCGCCCGACAGCACGGCCAAACGTCTGACGGGCGACGAACGCCGTCGCGAGATCCTCGATGCCGTGCGCACCGTAAGCTCCGAGCTGGGCGTGTCGCATCTATCTGTCTCGGCCGTGACCAAGCGAGCCGGCTGCACGCGCTCATTGTTCTACCACTACTTTGCCGATATGGACGCCGCCGTCACCGCTGTCATGGACGAGGCAATCGACGGTTTTATCTCCGAGCTCGAGCAGTGGAACGCCGGCCGCACCGTCGGTGATATCGAAGGCGCGCTCGACACCGTCGCCCCGCTCTTTAAGCGTCTGGTCGTGAGCGGCCACGAGCTGCCGAGCACGCTCACCTCGAGCAGCGGTGCGCTCTACGGCGGCTTTTTGCACAACGTGGTCCAGCGCGTGGCGCAGTATATCTGCGACACCACCGTGGTGGATTTTGTCGCCCATCATGAGCTACGCATCGACCATGTCTACGAGACGTTCTACACCCTCATCATGGGGTTGTTGATGTATATCCGCACACACCCCGATGTGCCCGACGAGACGGTCAAGGAAATCATCGCCTCGACACTCCACATCGAGGGCTATACCGCCAAGTATCCGGAGCGCAAGCCCCAGAACTGACGACATTTGGCCAAACTGCCCGCGATCAGAAGAGGGGCCGCGGGCGTGTGAAAGGAGAGCAGCATGCTGTTCGATGTTTGGGGTAGCGATACCCTTATCCACTGGGCCGGCTGGGCCATGGTCTTTATTGGCCTCATCGTGCTCAACGAGGTCGGCCGCCGCACCAAGCTGGGCGCGGCAATCATCTTTGGCGTGGCCCCGCTGGCCATGACCATCTACTGCGTCGCCATCGCCATCGGCGTTTCGCAGGGTGCCGAGTGGGCGCTCACCAACCCCACCCATGTGTACCAGAACAGCTGGTTCCACTACGCCAAGGTATACGCGGCGCTGGCCGGTTGCTGGGGCTTCATTGCCATTAAGTACCAGTGGGGCAAGATCGGCAAGGCGCATTGGTTCCGCGCATGGCCGTTTGTGATCGTCGCCATCAACATCATGATCGCCGTCGTGTCCGACTTTGAGAGCGCCTATCACTTCTTTGTCCTGGGCCAGTCCACCTGGGTCACCTCCGAAGGTGCTACGCAGCTGGCCGGCTGGAACAACGTGTTCAACGGCATCGCCGGTATCATCAACATCTTCTGCATGACCGGTTGGTGGAGCGTCTACGCCTCCGAGGATCAGACCGACATGCTGTGGCCCGACATGACCTGGGTCTACATCATCGCCTACGATATCTGGAACTTCTGCTACACCTACAACTGCCTGCCCACCCACTCCTGGTTCTGCGGCTTTGCGCTGCTGCTGGCGCCCACCGTCGCCGCCTTTATCTGGAACAAGGGCGGCTGGATTCAGAACCGCGCCTTTACGCTTGCTATTTGGTGCATGTTTGCCCAGGTGTTCCCGTACTTCCAGGAGGAGTCCATCTTTGTGACCCACTCCACGCTCGACCCCGGCGCCGCCACCGCGGTCTCGATTGCCGCGCTGATCGCCAACGTCGCCGCGATCATCTACATCGCCTACCGCGCCAAGAAGCTCGGCCGCAATCCCTACAAGCAGGATGTCTTTGAGGGCACCAGCGATTGGGAGAAGGCTACCGCTCGCCGCGCCAAGGTTGATTACGCGCACGCCGAGTAACGCACCTGGCGCAAACATCGCTTGAGTACGAAGCCGCGTAGCCGGCTCCGCGCAACTCAACGCATTGCAGAGCCCCCGGAATGTGATTCGTCCGCGTTCCGGGGCTTTTTGCTGCCGCGAGGATGCGGCTAAACGATGCACTCGGGTTAAATCGGATCTTATATTTCGCATGCGCTTTATATGGCTCCATTTTTGGGTACAGTGTTGTCCCGATATTGAGCTTGGGGGATATATGAAAGATGAGACGATGAGCCAAGAGGATGCGGCCCAAGATGCAGAAGCATGCGCTGAGGCCCTGGAGAGCCTAGACCAGATCGCACTGGCCGAGATTGCGTTTGACGATTCGAGCGTTGATGTGCGAGATGAGCCGGAAATCGAAGCGCAGCCCGATGATCAGGATGCAAAAGACGATGGCGCCGCGCCCACCGAAGACGAGGCGGGGCACGAGGAATCCGAATGCGAGGCCGACGACCAGCCCGAATCCGACACGAGCGAGGAAACCATCTTGCTCGACAGCTTGCCCGCCGAAGATTCGCTGACCCACGAACTCCCTGGCTTAGGCTCTGCGCCTGCCGTGGACGAGACCATCGCCATGGGCGATATTCCCCTACCGTCCGTTCCTTCGGCACGCGAAGCCGAGGTTCGTCATCGTAAGATGTCGCCCAGGCGCCGCAACCTGATGGTTGCCGGCGTTGTGGCCGTCGCGCTCGTCGCCGGCGGCGCAGGCTATGCTGCCTGGAACGGATATCAGCAAGAGCAGGCTGCCGCTGTCGCCGCCAGTGCGCACACGATGATGTCGGTGCAAATTGGCGTACATGCCGCGGGGCTCGACTGCTCCACCGGCTCAAAGATCCCCGTGCAGGTGAGTGGCCAGGACTCCGACGGCTCTTCTGTGAGCGAAACGCTCTACGTTGACGAGCACGGTCGCGGCATTAAGCTGCTGCCCGGCGATTACACGCTCTCCATTGCTGGATCCCCCATCGCGGAAGACGGCACCATCTACACCGTCCCGACCACCAAGGCGCAGGTCACCATTAAGAGCGATGGGCAGGATTTGAGTGCCCAGGCCACCTTTAAGCTCAAGGTACCTTCGGCCGACACGGTGACCGACGACCAGATCGATGCCGCCGCCAAGTATGCCGAGGAAGGGGGCGCAAGCTCTGCCGCCGCGGCAAAGATACTCCAGCAGGCGGCAATTACGCGCCGTGATGCCGCCGCCAACGCCGTAAGCGCAAGCGAGGCACAGTCCGCCCGCGATGCCGACGCTCGACACAAGGCGACGAACCTGTATCAGCTCGATATTCCGGTTGAGTGGTATGGCAAGGTCGCGACCTGGCAAAACGGCAGCACGCTGTGCATCTATCTGGGCGATGACACCAATACGCCAATCGTGACCCTTGTCGCAGTGCGCGACGGCGAGACCTTTATGCCCGACGACGGCGATACGGTTTTGGGCACGGTCAGCCTAGGAAACGGCTACACCGTCTACGCCAGCAGCCCTGTCTATCCGTACGTGATTCCGCAAACCGTTAATGGACGCACGCAGGACCCTGTGTCGACCTACCCCATGGATACGGCGATTGAGCTTGTCGAGCTTACGACCGGCAACCGCTACACCTATAGCCAGATTAAGAACGACCTGGTTGGCAAAGACGGCAACGCAGACGCCGCGACCAAACTCGAGACCGACTACCTCGCCCAGATTCTCCTGCCGAGCATCAAAGCCCAGGACTAGCCGGCCCGAAGACAGCCGCCCAACACCCACATCCCCCTACGCAGTTGCGGTGAAATAGGGACTGTTTTTGCTGGTCAAACCGCAAAACAGTCCCTATTTCACCGCAACTTATTGGTGACCTTTTGGGTGGCACTCAGCGCCACGGATCGGCTTCGAACATTGGCTCGCGCTCGGGGCGGCGATCGCTGTAGGGATCGTAACCGTCATCGTCCTCGTTCTCGGCACGGATATAGGGGTCGCGCGGCTTGGGCGCCGGTTTAGGCGGAGTCTTCGGTGCGGCGGGCGCCGCCTCAGCCACCGGTGCGTTCGTCTTGTTCTCGTCTTTCATCTGCATAGCTCCTTGCCATGTGCTCACGTTCAACACCATCGATTGTCGCACGAAAAAGGGCAGCGGACCCAATCGGATCCGCCGCCCTTGGCGTTCGGCTCAAAAGGCAGATTTTAAGGCATGGCCCAAAATCTACTCGGCGTCGGGGACCTCGTAGGTGGCCGCCGGCGTATTGTCGCACACGACGGTAAAGCCGCCGTCCTTGTCGACATCGACCGTCACCTGATCGCCCTCGCGCACCGTGCCGTCGATGATAGCGGCGGCGATGGCGTCCACGACCTCGCGCTGGACCAGGCGCTTGAGCGGACGGGCACCGAACACGGGGTCCAGGCCACCCACGGCGAGCATCTGCTTGGCCGCCGGGGTGATGGCAAGCGTCATGCGCTCCTTGGCCAGGCGTGCGCGGACGTCGGCAAGCTGGATGTCGACGATCTTCTCGATCTGCGCCATGCCGAGCGGATGGAACACCACGATATCGTCGATACGGTTGAGGAACTCGGGGCGGAAGGTCTGAGCCATGGCGGCGTCGACCTGATGGCGCATCTCCTCCTCGTCCTTACCGGACAGATCGGCGATGGCCTTGGAGCCCACGTTGGACGTCATGATGATAATCGTGTTCTTGAAGGACACCTGGCGACCCTGGCCATCGGTTAGACGACCGTCGTCAAGCACCTGCAACAGCACGTTAAAGACATCCGGATGGGCCTTCTCCATCTCGTCGAGCAAGATCACGGAGTAGGGGCGACGGCGTACGGCCTCGGTGAGCTGGCCGCCCTCGTCGTAGCCCACGTATCCCGGGGGCGCACCGATCAGACGCTGGACGCTGAACTTCTCCATGTACTCGGACATGTCGATACGCACGAGCGCGCGCTCGTCGTCGAACAGGCACTCGGCAAGCGCCTTGGCGAGCTCGGTCTTGCCTACGCCGGTGGGGCCCAGGAAGAAGAAGCTGCCGATGGGCTTGTCCGGATCGGAGAGGCCCGCACGGCTGCGGCGCACAGCTGCGGCGACGGCGGAGACGGCCTCGTCCTGGCCGATGACGCGCTTATGCAGCTCACCCTCCAAGCCCTTGAGCTTGTCGAGCTCGCCCTGCATCATCTTGGACACGGGCACGCCGGTCCAGGCACTCACGACCTCGGCGATCTCATCGGAAGTCACCTGCTCGTTGAGACCCTCGCCGTCCTGCTGCTTTTGCGCCTCGAGCGCAGCCTCGGAATCCTGAATCTGCTGTTGCAGGCCCGGAATCACGGAGTAGCGCAGCTCGGACGCACGGCCCAGGTCGCCGTTGCGAGTCGCGCGCTCCTCTTCGCTCTTGGCCTCGTCAAGCTGGCCCTTAAGCTCCTGCACGTGGTCGATGGCGTTCTTTTGGTTGAGCCAGCCGGCCTTTTGCACGTTGAGCTTTTCCTGGACCTCGGCGATCTCTTGGCGCAGGGCCTCCAGACGCTCCTTGGAGGCGTCATCGGTCTCCTTCATGAGCGCCTGCTCCTCGATCTGCAGCTGGGTAAGCTGACGCGTGGTGGCGTCGATCTCGACCGGCATGCTGTCGAGCTCCATGCGCAGGCGGCTTGCGGCCTCGTCGACCAGGTCGATGGCCTTGTCGGGCAGGAAGCGGTCGGCGATGTAGCGATCGGAGAGGTCGGCAGCTGCCACGAGCGCACTATCGGTGATATGCACGCCGTGGAAGATCTCGTACTTCTCCTTGAGGCCACGCAGGATCGAGATGGTGTCCTCGACGGTAGGCTCGGAGACCATCACGGTCTGGAAACGACGGGCGAGCGCCGCGTCCTTCTCGATGTACTTGCGGTATTCGTCAAGCGTAGTCGCGCCGATCGCATGCAGGTCGCCACGAGCGAGCGCCGGCTTCAGGATGTTGCCGGCGTCCATGGAGCCCTCGGTGGCACCCGCGCCCACGATGGTGTGGAGCTCATCGATGAACAGGATGACCTTGCCCTCGGACTTCTGTACCTCCTTGAGCACGGCCTTCAAGCGGTCCTCGAACTCACCGCGGTACTTGGCGCCGGCGACCAGCGCGCTCATGTCGAGCTCGATAAGGTCGCGGTCGCGCAGCGTGCTCGGCACGTCGCCGGCCACGATACGCTGGGCGATGCCCTCGACGATGGCCGTCTTGCCGACGCCCGGCTCGCCGATGAGCACCGGGTTGTTCTTGGTGCGACGGGACAGGACCTGGATGGTACGACGGATCTCGTCGGTACGGCCGATGACCGGGTCGAGTTTGCCGGCGCGGGCAAGGTCGCAGATATTGCGGCCGTACTGCTCCAGCGCCTCAAACTGGGTCTTGTCCTCGGCAGACGTCACGCGGTCATCGCCGCGCAACTCCTCGTAGACTTGCTCGATGCGCTCCTTGGTCACGCCGGCGTCACGCAGAACGCGGCCGGCCTCGCCCTTGTCCTCGGCAAGTGCCATCAGCAGATGCTCGGTCACCACAAAGCTGTCGCCCATCTTGGTGGCCTTCTTCTCGGCCTTTTCGATGACGCGGACGAGCTCGTTGGACAGGCCCATCTGCTGGCCCTCGCCCGAAACCTTGGGCGCGCGGTCGATGGCATCTTGTGTGGAGCGTGCAAGCTGGGCCGGATCGGCGCCGATGCGCTCGATGATCACGGAGATATTGCGCTCGCCGGCACCAAGCAGGGCGGACAGCAGGTGAATCGGCTCCACCGCGCCGGCCTGCGCGTCGGCAGCCGTGCTCATGGCGGTCTGCAGCGCCTCGCGCGACGTCATTGCCAGCTTATCGATTCTCATGGAATCACCTCTCTTGGGGCGGCCGCCCTACGGGGCGGCTTCACGTTGTTCGAGAAGTATTGTTGCCAGCTTTGTACGATCTTATACACAAATCTAAGTCTCTATATATAAGATTTTCTGAGTGATTGAAAGATAGGGGGCAGGTGCGCTCACCCGCTACGGCCTCGTCCCCTTACTATCTCAATCTGTAACATCTAGCGGCTGTTTATAGCTCTAAATGTTACAGATCGAGATGAAATGACCAGCGGCACCCGTTTGTCTCAATCTGTAACATCTACTCGGCAAATAGAGCTCTACC
>CABRYP010000015.1 GCA_902475245.1 uncultured Collinsella sp.
CTCCCATCAAGCGACCTTTTATCCAAAACTGAATTTGTTCGCCGCTTAATCGCCCCATATATCCCTTGTTGTAAATTCTTGCTCAAGACATTATCGCGGGTTGCGGTGCCCAGGATCCCATTTCGCCTTTATATACATACGAATAGGCCCCCTATTTTCATAGGCAAGCGCGGAGATTATAACGGCAGCCACCATCAGGCCGAAAATAGCCCTTTTGTCCGAAAAAAGGGACGAGAGAAAAAGGCATATTGCGGAGAAAACTATAGCCGCCCCCATCACTCGGTTTACACCTTGAGTCTCGGCCGTCCGCTTTGCCTCCTCTAAACGCTCTCCCGATAGCAATGACATTCCGGCAAGCAATCCCGTGAGCTTGCCTCGATACATCATTATTCCGAACACCAGCAGCAGGCATGACTCAACCATTGGAACCACAACGCCCGACATCGCCATCACTCCAGTCCATTCCTTGTCATCGAATCCTTGCGGCGGCTCAACGCATCTGGCGTCAAATGCAATCTCGTGTCAAACGGTCTGCTCGTAAGCTCAATTACTTTGCATGAGCTCGAACGCGCCGGTTTAAACGGCATACAGTTTAGCCTCGATGGCCTACGCGATTCTCACGAACATATGCGGGGGCTCCCGGGGCTTTACGACCGGGTGCTCGACGCCATCGATATCGCGCTGAACGAAACCTCACTGCACTTTTCAATTGCCTTTTGTCCGGCATCGTTCAATGTCGACGATTTCAAGCCAGATTATACGATGCTTCGAGACAAGCTGAAATCGTCGGGTAGAACTGACCGAATTGACCTTCGAGTTCAGCCACTCATGCTCCTCGGTAGAGCCCGAAGAAACCGCACGATTCTCCCTTCTAATAATCAATACCGTCGGCTAGTCAACACGATCAACGATCTCCGATACGATCCGGACTATCGAGGCTACTTCATGTTTGAGTGGGGCGACCCTATCGACCACTTGGTCAGTTTCCCTCAACTGCAAATGCAATTTGACCAAGTGGCCATCCACGCCAATGGCGATATCGTCGCATCCCCCTATATACCTCTCATCATCGGAAACGTTCGCAAACACAGTCTTCAGGAATACTACGATGCCGGAATGGCAACCGTTTGGGATAAGCCCGTTGTTACCGCGTTGGCCAATCGCATGCACTCGATTGACGAGATGGAAGAGATCTCATCGTTGATTGCAGACATCAATATGGACGGCGACCTCTATATCGACCTAATCGACAATGATCTAGGCGACCTGAGTGTCCTGTCCCAATTCTAAGGAGATGTTCCCATGTACGAGCCCCCAGAAGTAGAGAGGATGGATTCCAAAACCGGCCCCGTTCCCGTTGTGGTCAACTTTGCAGCCGTCGTGGATAACGTAGTCGCAGCCGTCTATGATGCCGTCGTTGCGGCCTACGCATTCTGGTACTCAGCAGACAACGACGGCACCGAGACGAGTGCAGCACAGAACTAGTCGCCGGCTCATCGAGCAATCACCTCGCCTATCACTGCATGCGATTGACTGCGCAGCCCCAGCCAACGCCCAAAGCGCCTTGAAGAGCTGCTTGTAACATTCGTTCATTCAACAGCGGGATCTCTTCACCATTCTCGGCCGGCCCGACAGGGCGACACATCAGTCGGGCCGGCCAGACTTATACAACGCGGCGACTCCGCTCACGCCACACTCCCCGAAACTCGCACTGTCATCACACGGGCAATCAACACTGAATCCTGTTGTGCGATATGGGCAAACGGTCACGTGCGCGATTAAAACGAATTCACTTAGCAGACTTCCAGAATGCTTTTGCACCGCAGGATGGCCATACGCAGAGCGCGGCACGCATAAGCCAAAAGCGGCATTAAAAGCCATCCCCTTCCCTGCTGAATGCGCGTCCTAGCCCATCAACCGGTCGGACCATCGCGAAGATGGTCCGTGCTTCCATGCTGCGATGCGATATCAAGCATCACGAATAGTCCCCGCCCAACGGGGTTCTCCCCTCCACAGGCGTTTCGGAACCCGCCCCCATCCCGAATTCCCACGCAGCGGCCGCGTTCACCGCCGACACGGGGACCCCTAGCTCCCCCGCGACGCGGCAGACCCTCGGCTGCCCCTCGTAAAGGATGCAGAAGACGCGGTCGAGGTCCGGCGGTTCGCCCATGGCGAGCTCCGGCACCTTCGTCACACGGCCGCCCAGCCACTCAATCTCTGTCATCGCGCGCGTGGTGTAAGCCCCTTCCAACACGGGATTGTCAGCTCAACCCGACCCTTACCCATACGGACGAACATAACTCGCCAGGGGAAGCCCCTGAAGGCCGTGCGCCACAACATGAGGCCGAATCCGCCCCCGGCTGGACAGGCCAACAACGAAGGAGCACACGGAACCGGCGCGGCGTTACAACCGTCCCGGCAAGCGTGTCACTTGTCCAAGTTATGATGCCGACAAACCCGGAAATGCTCCAACGAAGCGCCGAACGAGCGTAACAATATAAAGCCGTGCAACACGCGTTGGACGACCAGAACATCCCAAACAAAGGCCTGTCGGTCCCACCTTCAAGCCCAATAGCAAAATGTGCATCAGCGGATTTGCAGCGATACAAGTCTCAACCGTCACCATCACACCGCAGCGCGCCTAGTCCCACTCATCCTACTGCAAATGTCCCAGAACGAGAAAACGACCAGCTTAACATGCCACCCTTTATATCCGCACGCGCGTAATTCAACTCATAAGGACCGGCTATCCCTTACCTGTGACACAATCTCAAACGCACAGAACAGAATCATCAGTCCAATCATCGCATAAGAGGCAGCCGAACCTTCAAGCACTATTCCACAAAGAACAATCTCCGCGCCGCCAATAAGAACTGTTATCAGGCGCTCTGCCTTTTTGCTCTCGCCGCTCGCATAAAAAGGCGGCAAAGCGCACAAGATCACATATAGCCCGGGAAGGGAATACAGGATCGATAGTCCAAGCCCCCCATCAACCGCAGTGCTTTGCGTAAGAATCAACTGAACCCAAACGGCAATTATCACTGAGCAGGTTGTCGATAAAAGAAGACTAGAAATATAGCACGCAACAAAGTCCCGTCGCATTCGAACAGAGAAATCCGCGAACTCTCTTCGCCGCGTGGAAACAATAAGGTACACAGAAATTGCAATAGAACCAATCAGAGAAAACAGCGGAACAACCAGCAATTCAAGCTTATTACCCCATCGATCAACCACACCCCCACTCCAATGAGCGGGAATTGTATCAGGGAGGACTGACCAAGCCGCCCATAGAATCAGAAATGGAAGAATAGAGAGGATGAAAAATGATAACACTGCAGTAATTTTTTTTGAGACTCTCATCGATTCCGCATCTCCTTGTGCGCTCACATTCCACTCCGTCTTAAATCAAGTAAAAATAATAGCTTGAATGCAAATTTGTTTTAATTATTGGTTGATCTCATTTCCATTCTTAATAATTGTTATCTTGATTTTATATCGATTATTCGATATATAGTAATATAAAATGTGTTCAAGGAGGGCACCATGATCCGTATTCGCTCCATAGAGCTCTCAAACGTGAAAAACGTTGCTAACGGCACGATCGGCTTCAAGGACAGCCCCTTCGGTTCCAGCGTGATGGGAATATACGGTCAGAACGGATCGGGCAAGACCGCCGTCGTCGAATCCCTCGCGCGAGTCCAGGATTTGATGTGCGGCTTTCCGCTCGACCGTGAAAGCGTCGATCTGATCGGCCCCTCTGCCGAGTGCGCCAAAATCAGCATCGAGGTCGAGGTGACGGAGGGTTCCCCTTCCTCGCTCGGCTTCGTAGGCGGGCTCGGCGACACCGTAGCGGCCGGGAAGCCCTTCACAGTGTGCTACTCGTTCTCCTTCGACAGGCTCGACGACAGACCGCGCCTCCTCTCCGAGGACCTCTCCGTCCGCGCCGAGGGGCTCGTCAAGAGAAGGCTCGCCGCCTACGATGCGGCCGATACCGAGGACAGCCAGAACCTGAAGCCCGTCAACAGGTGGCGGGCACTCAGAAACCTCGCCGGAAGGGAGGCCGACCTCGACCTCACCGTCGCACGGCGCTCCCCCGACCTGCAGGGCTCCTCGAAGCTGTTCTCGAACGCCATGGTCGCCTTCGCGGTCGCCGCGAGAAAGTCCTATCTCGAGCGCCTCGGAAATAACTCCCTATCCGAGGCGGCGAGGACGGCGTACGAGAGCGTATTGGTTCCACTCATGGACTCCACGACGCTCCTGAACAGGTTCGCCGACGATAAGATGAGGGTCTGTGACACGCGCCGAAGCGCGGCGCTGGCGTTCAACATCTTCCTCCTCGCCTCCCCGGGCAGCAGCACAGGCGGATGGTCACCCGAGGAGGCCGGAAAGGCCCCTGTCATCCGCGACGTGTCACTCCCTATCGATCAGACAACGGTCCTCCCCTCAGAAGTCTGCGACTCGGTCCGCAAGACCGTCGAGACCATCAACTGCGCGCTTGGGGCAATCGTTCCGGGACTCAGCATCCAAGTGAACACCCTCCACGGCGAAACGATGGAAGACGGCACACCGGGCGAGCGCGTCGAGCTCCTATCATGCCGGCAGGGGGTACGCGTCCCCTTCAGAACAGAATCGGAAGGAATCAAGAAGATCGCATCGATGCTCGGTTGGCTGATAAACGTCTTCAATGACGACAGCGCCTGTCTCGTCGTTGACGAGATCGACTCCGGAGTGTTCGAGTTCCTGCTCGGCGAGCTCCTCGAAGTCGTGACCGAGCAGGGCAAGGGCCAGCTCATCTTCACCGCTCACAACCTGCGAGCGCTCGAATGTCTCCCGGTCGGATGCCTCGTCTTCTCGACCTCCAACCCCAACAACCGCTACATCGGGTTCCGGGGCATGGCCCCCTCGAACAACCTCAGGAACCAATACCTGAGAGCCATCAACCTCGGGGGCCAGAAGGAACAGCTGTACGAGCCGACCAGAACCTCCGCGATAGGCTCCGCCCTCCTTGAGGCTGGAAGCCCCCAGACCCTCGACTTCGACTCCCTTCTGTCCTCCATGGGAGGCGAGTGACCATGGCAAGGGAGAAGCGGGTCGTCCTGATTCTCGTGGAGGGGCCGAGCAATGAAAACGCGCTCCTCGAGCCCATGCAGGCCGCGCTCGACTTCACTGCAAACGGTGCACTGCCCGAGGCGAGGGCGCTCGCCTTCCACTGCGACGTTACCACGGTGCGACCGTTCTCATGGGAGGCCTCCTTCGCCGTCAAGGACAGGGTGCGCGACACCGTGCGCCAGTTCGTCGTCGACCGCATCGCGTCACGGCACGAATACGAATGGACCGACCTCGACCGGATCATCCACATCGTCGACCTGGACGGCGCCTTCATACCGAACGAGTGCATCGTCGAGGGGGACTGCGATGGATTCGCCTATGGCCGCGACTCTATCACCGCCCGGGACACCGCTAGGGTGGTAGACAGAAACGAGAGAAAGTCTGCTGCGCTGCTTGAGCTCGCGGGCACGCGCGAGCTCAAGCACAGAAAACACGCGGTCCCCTACAGAGTCTACTTCATGTCCCGTAACCTCGAGCATGCGCTCTACGGCTCCGTACGCGAATTCAGCGATGACGAGAAGAGGCAGCTTTCCGCAGCCTTCGGCAAGAAATACCGGAACGACCCCGAGGGTTTCATCAATCTGCTCCGAAGCGGGGACGTAAAGGTTCCGGGCGATACCGTGGAGGAGACGTGGCGCTACGCCCGGGAAGGTACTAATTCCCTCCACCGGGGCTCAAACCTTCACCTCTTCTTCTCTGGCTCTGAACCGGAATCGCCGTCCCGGCCATCCACTCCCTAGGATCCGAAAGCCCGAATGTCGTGCTGACGCCTGTGCGAGATGATCAGCTTTCGGCAGTCGCTGCTCCCCGTTTTCGATCGCATAGCTCTTCCAAATCGAAAGGATTACTCATGTACATCTTCTGGGACAACTCAAACATTCAATACGCTGGACTCAATAGCGTACTGCCCGTCAAAGAGCCCGATGTCGATCGCGGAAGGTATCGCACCTACTTCAAAGGCCTGTTGAACCTCGTCTCTCGCGGCAGGATTATCGACAAGGTCTATCTTGCCGGAAGCATCCCTCCGGGAGATGACGCTCTTTGGGATGCGGTTGAAAGACTTGGAATCGAAACCACACTGATTCCTCGCAGCGAGTCGAGTGGCGAGGCGGACACAACCGACTTCGCACTTCAGACGGACCTGCTCAGGTTGGGCTACGATGTCCAGGAGCCAGGCACCATCGCCCTGCTAACCGGTGACGGTGCGGGCATTAATTCCGGTAAAGGCTTTTTGGCAGACGCGATGAGGCTGACTGAACGCGGGTGGAAGTTCGAGGTCTACTCTTGGGATGCTGCCTGCAACTCAAAGCTGCGGGAGTTTGCCATGGCGAACGGAAAATACTTCAAGCTCGAAGACTACTATGAGTACATTACATTTATTGTGGGAGGAAGGCGCCCCGTCGAACTGTAATCGAAACAAAAATACATTGCCCGGATACCACTCGCACAAATCACCTAGGGGCACGTCGGAAACACATGCCTCTCATCACGTCCATGGCGTGTCCTCCAGGTGGCTGCCGTGCTTCTCCCCAGCTCCTAATAGGGCGATGTACGCCCTCAAGCTGAAACGAGCACAAAGTAGATGGAGCTTTAAGCTCGTCCGGAAGCCGCCGTCCAAGCCTGTCGCGTACATTCACTCGATGCGCGGGGCACAACGCACCTAATAGCATGCGACCCCTTCAGTCTCGAACAGAATCCGCATATACCGGTCGTCAAATCTAAGGGCAACCATGTCAACGGAGTTGCGAACAGCACTGCATTGGCATATAAAATCGAAGAAGGAGCGACCGAGCCCCTCATCACATTCCCCGGCCAAGATACGCTTCCCTAGCTCCGCCGCGGATGCCAGCTCCTCAGGAATGAGATCATCGGGAATCGACCCCGTCATCCCACTCGCCCTCTCAAGCCTCTCAACCGCCGGGGCGACGACGTCAGTCACATAGCGCACATCAAGACAATCTTCCTCTATGTGGCGAGGGAGGTCGTACATCAGTTCGGACAGACAGATGTAGTAGCCAGCCCATGACTCTTTCAGTTTTGGAAACTGCGCGATGCGGACTAGGCAAGCATCCGCGCTTTCTTCCCCAAGACGATTTCTCGGTGGGATATGGACGGTGTTCGACTTCTGATGTCTCCAGGCCGGATTCTCGAAGTTAAGACGAATGCGAATGTACTCTTGCAGCCACACAAAATAGCACGAACCTGAGTCGGCGATAGAGCAACGAAACAGTAGGAACGGGATGGCCAGCATCTCGGCATACAGCAGGGTCTTTGTTTCAAGCTGGAAAGAAATAACCTGGCTATCGTCTATTGGTTTTTCGGTCCCCTTTACTTGAATAGCTAGTAGCTCGCTGGTCGCGTCGCCCCCGTCGAAACGTTCGGCAATTATATCAATTCCGAAATCCCGTTCCGTCAGATCTCGAATGACCCAGCTTTCAAAGGGCATCAGCCCCGAAATGATGCTGCAAGCCCTCGAGTCTATCTCGTGGCTCCTCGATCTTTGCGGAGGCCTTGCCATCAACCCCTCCCCTTCTGACGAAATCTATGATACGAAACGGCCAAAACGCTTGTCGCAACGCCAATCAAAGGAAACGGGCCGTCAATCTCCTCCGACGTTTCATATACATTAACAACCCCAAGAGCATCACCTAACGCGCCGTCGCTTACACCCTCCGCTCGGAGCGGCAAGTATAACGGACCATCAAATCCACCGTGGCTATCGTCGACAGATCCATCCACGGCCAACCTCTTTTATACCGGCAAGCGCCCTCTAGATGTCGTCCAAACCGAACTAGGAATCAACCCCCTCATCGCCATCGGAATATCTTAGGGAAGCGTTGATTTTCATGGAGGCGATTTCAATCAGCTCTTTGAGGTCTTTGTAGTAGCCTAGCGCCTTTGAATCCTTTTCCACCTCAGGCGACACCGTAACCGTAAAGCTCGTCGGAACCCCAACCGTGGAGAATACCGCATTATACAGGTTTCCCACTTTCAGCTCGGGGTTCTTCAAGTCGATTGAGAAACCTTCCACCCCTTCAAATGCTATCCTCCCGTTGCTGAGAATGACGCGAAGCGTCCTGCGCTCTATAGCGTTTGAGGCGTCTTTTGACGACATCAGCTCCTCCTTCCACCGTATCGGCGACGATTCCGAGAATTGAATAATCCTTGCATTCGTATTCGAGCGCACCGCTCTTGACTGTGATCTTCTTCGCCTTATCCCTTCCCAGCGCGATGACGTTATCCGCATCGAGGTTCACGACGAACTGAGGGTTATGCGTGACGATAATGACCTGTCTCTTCTGCCGCATCTCGGAAAAGGCTCTGATGACATCCTTGCGGATTGCGGTCTGCGATATCTGGTCCTCCGGCTGGTCGACGATATAGATGCCCTGTTTCTCGTCTCCCGCCATCAAGTCGAAGTAGATTCGCCCATAAAGGCCGGCAGATGGTTCGCTGTCGAGGCCAATCTTTTCGTTTGTTATCTTTCCTCGCTCGTAGATCGAATCCACTGCGCTGTTCAGTCGACCCTTCATCTCCGACGCCCATCTTTCCGCTGGAGGCTTGCTCACAGAGAAGCCGGCAGCGATCTCCTCTGAAGTGAGATTCGTCTCACCTTCGACGCCGCCGACGATCGACGGCAGCGGCCCTTTGTTGAACATGTCGCCCAGGAGCGAGATGCAGTAGTCCCGATTGATTTTCTTGACACTAAGCTCAGACACGAACTCAAGGCTGCCAAACGACGTCCTTCCGACCCTCACGTCAACGTCAACGGGATCAATCTGTCGGTCCTTTCTCCCGAGACGAAGAGCAACCGCCTCGGCAATCTGGGAAGCCGCAGCGTCGATCCGGTCTCTGTAGGCATCTCTCGAGTTCTCCTCGTCAGTCTTTGCTTGCTGGAGCCGCTTCTTCAGATCGTTGGCAGCGCTTTGGAGAATTCTTCTCTTTGTGTTGTCGAGCTTGATGGAAGTCATCTCTTCCCTGACAAGAGCGAGCAGATGGTCGAGCGCCGCGGTGGCATTCTCGAGGTCTATCTCCGCTTCCTTTCCGAGCCTCGAGAGAACCGCACGATGATCGTCCCCGATGGCGGCAACCTGGTTCCTGACGGACTCGACTGCGTTGTTGAGGCTTTCAACCTCTTTCGTCGGTTTTGAACGCAGCGACCCAACGACGGCCATGCGATCGGAGACCTCGTGAATCTCGAGCGGAAGCACGGTCTCCCCCAAGCGATTCATGTAGTCGTTATATGCGACTTTCGTTTCAAGCGCCTCAACACATGATGCGAGGTGTCTCTTCAGGGCCTCTTTGACAACATCGATGTTCACGTGTTCTTGGAAATAGTCGTCGAATCTGCTGCCCTCCGTCCCATCATGGAGGCCCTCTAGCGCTCTGCGGATGCTACCCTGGTCATCGAACTGAAGCAGCTGCGAAGAGGCAATAGCGCTTTTTACCTCAATCTTCTCGCGTCCGCAGTATTCACGGTACCCCTCCCTGAGACGCCTAGCATCCTCCCCTTCGCCGTAGAGGCCAGTCAAAACGTGTAGGATCATCGACTTGCCGATCGAGTTATCTCCGATGATAACGTTGACCCCGGCAGACATGGGGATAGAACAGGGTTCCCCATCGATGACGAGATCGAGGCTATCCAACTTCGGCGCGGCGGGATTGAAGAACGAGGCGTTTCCGACCCTAATGCGGGACGGGTCGGTGATGGACATGACAAGGCCCTCGAACGTCGGAAGACATTTCAGGGAGCAGAACCCGACCTCATCCTCCCTCCCGCGAAAGACGGCGGAGGGCAGCGGGTAGGCGTCCCAGTCATGGCAATCACTCCCCAGGACAAACGGGACATCCGGCTTCGTGTACCGCTCAACGAGGTCCCGCATATCGACCTCGTTACGCCTGTTACGGATTTCCAACGCGTCAACGAACTCGGTGAGCACGATCTCGTCGGCGCGCTCAGCCCCCAGGCTGCTGACGTCATTCTTCTGCTCCCTCCCTACGGACTTCTCGTGCCCGATAAGCACCGCGCTCAGGCCGATGTCGCTGAGAATCTGAGAGAAGCGTTGCGAAGAGAAGGCGCCCTTGTCCTTGCTGTCGTACTCCGGCCTTCCCCCTACTGTCTTGGGGATGTGGCTATCTAGGGCCTCGATTAGGTCGTCTGGACCTCGATCGTCGAAGATCGCGACCACGTGAATCGGAATCGGGCGGCCCATGTCGTCTGGGAGGGCAACGGTGAACTCAACGCCTGGAAGGACCTTCTTTAGAGTTCCATGCCCCTCTTTCGACTTCAAAGCACGATACATCTCGACGTCGAAGCAATCGTGATCCGTAATGGCGCACATGTTGATGGAGAGCTTGGGGTTGCCCAACTTTTCCACTAACGTGTCGATTTTGTCGGACGTACAGCGGGCAAGCGCCTCGTTTCCCGCATCTCGGGTGCGCACGCTCGCCGCCGAGTGGATATGAAAGTCAACTCGCACCGGGCTTGTCACTATCTTGGAATCATCCATGGGTTTGCCCTGCCTATTTCGTCGCAATGTACCTGCTGATTTTACTCCTTGAATTTACCTCACTGGAAACAAAACCGCGGGTCCTGGGCGCTAACTACCAAAGGCGGCAAAACTTGGGTGCAATATCGCAGATACGGCAGGGCCTAAAGCACCCTCGTAGGAAACGCACTGAACCCGTCTCGCGTCATCGGAGCTAATCAGGCCACAGGAGCAGCCCGCATACACCACACAGCCACCAGCCCCTTTGAAGCGCAAAGGTCTTTCCATCCGGCTGCAATCCGACGACATAAAAACAGCGAAGCCGTCAATTCAACTGCCGCTCTTGGACTAAAGTATCAGGGAGGCGGAGACCACAGACTGTCCGTACGTCACAGGGTAACGACCGAAATCCGGCGAAAGTTGCAGCATGGGAACCATACAACCGCCTTCACGCCCCGAATGCCTGTACATCATTGGCAACGGATTCGACCTGCACTACGGAATAAAATGTTCTTACCTAGACTATCTAGCGTACCTAAACGAGCACGACAGCGCCCTCTCAGGCCTGCTCGAGGAGGTCTGCCCAGGCGACATCTGGAAGAACTTCGAGAGCGCACTCGGGGCGCTTGCCCCGGGCTCGCTCTTCACGAACACATTCAATCTGATCATTCCCGATAGCGATTCCGAGTATGAATGGGAGCAGCGAAGCGCATCGTGGAACTATCATCTCCAAGCCATGGAAAAAACTCAACCCGAAAAGGATTCGGGCACCTTCAGCGCTTGGGTAAGCAAAATCGATACCGCCGACCGTGCCCACGATGACGGGTTAATCGAGAACACAAGCGATGCCGTGTATCTAACGTTCAACTACACGAAAATCCTCAAGGATCGACTAGGTATCGATCAAGAGAGGATACTGCACATCCACGGCACCGCGGGGGAATCCGATCTTGTTTTCGTACACTCTCCGGTCAGCTGCGGCGCAAGTTCATCCTGGCCACAGAGAAGCCCGCCCGCCTCCTCATCTTTCTTCACAGGGAGTGATTCGATGCGCTCTCATCCGTTCGAGAAATAATTGTCTCAGGTCTCAGGTCTCAGCTGCTCAGCAGTCGACCTGCCTTACATCAAAGCCATCGTGAATATAGCGCTCCACGCCGTCTAGACGGAGTTCTCGCAATTCCCGAACGCCGTAAGCGGGAATACCTATGTAGACAATGTCCGAATCGCTCCATATCCCTAAGAGGTGCCGGGCAATCGCCGAAAACGCTTGGCCGTTACGCTTGGACAATGGCGGTCCGACGCCCTTCTCGATATCGGAGTCACTCCAATGCTTCCATGATCTTCTCATTCCGCGCTATGATTGCGCGAGATATGACCAGGATGAACAGGAGGTGTCCCGTCGCACGCGATCGTCCGTGAAGCCGCGAAGCAATACGCATAGGCCATAGCAAGCACGGCCGAAAGCAAAAATGCAGAGACCACGATTATAACGGCAGCCACCATTCCCTCTCTCAAGTTACAGCGCAGTGCGTAATGTCACGGATAGTCCCCGCCCAACGGGGCCTCTCCACAGGCGTTTCGGAACCCACCCCCATCCCCGATTCCCACGCAGATTCCCACGCAGCTGCCGTGTTCACCGCCGAAACGGTGACCCCGAGCTCCCCCGCGACGCGGCAGACCCTCGGCTACCCTGCGCCTCACCCCTGCTCGCACCTCCGACGGCACGGGCAGGGGCATCGAGGGCGAGTCAAGGATGAACCCCCTTGTATAGCTGCACCCGAGGCGCTTCCCTGTCGCCCTCCAGTGCCGGGGTTCCCCCTCCATCACGAAGAGGTAATCCCCGTCCGGCCTCGCCGTCTCTGCAACGCCAAGCCTCCCGAGCGACTCGAGGAGGGCAGGCTCGTCCTGGGAGAGTTGACAATACTATAGAGACACGTCCCAAATTGACTAAAGGGTGATATGGGTTAGACGCCGGGCAATATCCCATTTCTCAAAAGAAGAGGGGCACCCGTCGCTAAAGCTCGGGTACCCCTCTCGGATCATTTGCGATCTGTCAGCACGTGACTCGGATCGCTATTAGCGCAGCCTTTATGCAGCGAGGCGCTTGAGGACGTCGATGAGCAGCTCGTAGAAGCGCTCGGCAGAAGCGAGCTCCATGCTCTCGTCCGGGGTGTGGACATCGGAGAGCGTCGGGCCCACGGCGATGGCGTCCAGGCCGTGCAGGGCCTCGGCAAACAGGCCGCACTCAAGGCCGGCGTGAATGGACTCGATGCGCAGCTCGGAGCCAAAGAGCTCGCGATAGCTCTCGACAAAGACGTCGCGGACCGGCGAATGCTCGGCATAGCTCCAGCCGGGATACTCGAACTCGAACTTGGCATCGAAGCCCAGGACATCGGCCAGCATCTGCAGGCGGTCCTTAAACTCGTTCTGCAGCGAGGTAATCGAGGAGCGCGGGGACAGCATGATCTTGACCTGGTCGTCAGAGGTGGCAACCACGCCGATGTTGGAGGAAACCTCGACGGAGCCGTCGGTGGCGACGTTGCGGCGAATCACGCCGTTAGGGGCAAGACGCAGAGCGCGGATGAGAGCAAGCGCGGACTTCTGGTCCATGGCCTCGACCTCGGCGTCGTCGGCAATCTCGACGGTGCAGGTAAAGCCGGGGTCGAAGACCTCGAGCTCGGCGGTGACGTCGGCGATGATGCCACGGGCGACCTGCGCCGCGGCTTCGGCCGCAGCGTGATCGGCATAGACCAGAACGGCCTTGCACTCACGGTTGATGGCGTTGTCCTTAGTGCCGCCGTTAAAGCTGACGATGGCGGGCTCGCCAGCGACCATCAGGCGGTCGATGATGCGGGCCATGATGAGGTTGCCGTTGCCGCGCTCCAGGTTGATATCGCTGCCGGAGTGACCGCCCAGCAGGCCGGAGATGTCGAGTGTGAGGGTGCTACCGGTCTTGTGCTCGCGCACGATGGGGCAGGTGTAGGTAACGACGACGCCGCCGGCGCAGCTGACGGTGGCAACGCCCTCTTCCTCGGAGTCAAGGTTGATCATAGTACGGGCGCTAATCTGGGACTTGTCGAGCGTCTCGGCACCGACCAGGCCAGTCTCCTCGTCGGTGGTGAATACGCACTCGAGGGCCGGATGGGCAATCGAATCGTCGTTGAGCACGGTAAGCATAAGCGCGACGGCGATACCGTTGTCGGCGCCCAGAGTGGTGCCGTTAGCGGTGAGGACGCCGTCCTTGACGACCAGGTCGATACCGTCGGTCGTAAAGTCGTGCTCGACGGAACCCAGCTTGTCGCACACCATGTCGATGTGACCCTGCAGCATCACGGTCGGGGCATTCTCGGCGCCGGCAGATGCGGGCTTGCGAATGATGACGTTGTAGACCTCGTCCTGATACACGTCGAGGCCGCGCTCCTTGGCAAACGCAACCAAGAAATCGCTGATGCCCTTCTCGTTGCCAGACCCACGGGGGATCGCGCTGATCTCCTCAAAGAAATGGAACAGCTGGGCGGGCTCGTAGCCAGTAATCTTGTAGTCCATGGTGCCTCCTTGGCGCAACTGGTTAGACAATAAGACATGCGCCTTGTATATTCCCAGACTTCGTTTGCATAAACCACTCGAAAACGCCGAGCGCCCTCGCATCATCGGCTAACGGTGGACCGCATAGCGTAACGGTCACAACTTCACAGCTCTACAAATCGAGGCGCCCTTGCCGGAACGCCTCGATTGCACAGATCAAATTGTCGCCACACCCTACAGCGCGCCGGAACCGGCTTGCATCATGCCGCCGGGGCCCGAGGTCACGCCGCCGCTCACGGGCGCGGCGTTGCCGGTGTGCGGCGCCGCCGGAGCGGTATCGCCACCGAGCGTGCCCGCCGGACGCGGTGCCGGGATCTCGCCCGTGCCATGGCTAAAGACAAACTTGCCGTCGGCCACATCGCACAGGACGGTATCGCCCTCGCCCCACTCGCCGGCCAGCAGCTCCTCGGACAGCGGATCCTCGATGAGCTTTTGGATGGCACGACGCAGCGGACGCGCACCGTTGGTGAGGTCGGTGCCCTCGGCCACGATCTTGTCGTAGGCCGCATCGGTGAGCTTGATGTTCATGCCGTTGGCAATCAGACGCTGACGCAGGTCGTCCACCAGCAGGTGCGCGATCTTGGTCAGGTTCTCGCCCGAAAGCTTCTGGAACACCACGATGTCGTCGATACGGTTGAGCAGCTCGGGGCGGAACAGGCGCTTGAGCTCGCCCATCGCACGGCCCTTAATCTCGCTCGAGGTAAGGCCCTGCTCGCCGGTGGTGCCGAAGCCAACGCTCGCATCCTGCGCAATCTCGCGGGCGCCCACGTTGGACGTCATGATGATCACGGTATTACGGAAGTCGACCGTCTTGCCCTGGCTATCGGTCAGGCGGCCCTCCTCCAGCACCTGCAGCAGAATGTTGAAGATATCGGGGTGCGCCTTCTCGATCTCGTCGAACAGCACGACCGAATACGGGTGACGACGAACGGCCTTGGTGAGCTGACCGCCCTCGTCATGGCCAACGTAGCCCGGGGGGCTACCGATAAGCTTGGAGACCTCGAACTCGCTGCCGAACTCCGACATGTCGAAGCTGATGAGCGCGTCCTTGCTGCCAAAGAGATACTCGGCGAGCGTCTTGGCGAGCTCGGTCTTGCCCGTGCCGGTGGGGCCCAGGAAGATAAAGCTGCCGCCGGGGCGACGCGGATCCTTGAGCGGCGAGCGACTGCGGCGCACGGCCTTGGCAACGGCCTCGACGGCCTCGTCCTGGCCGATAATGCGGGTCTTGAGCACGCTTTCGGCCTGTAGCAGGCGACGGCTCTCGCTCTCGGTAAGCGAGGACACCGGCACGCCCGAGGTCACGGACACGATATCGGCGATCTGACTCACATCGATGGTGAGCGGGCTGGCGTCGAGCTCGGCGGTCCAGGCGGCCTTGGCCTCGGCGAGCTCAATCTCGGCGGCCTTCTGCCGCTCGGTAATCTCGGCGGCCTTGTTCATGTCGTCGCTCTCGGTGGCCTCCTGCGCGGCGGCCTTGAGCTCCTCTATGCGATGCTCGGCCTCGCGCACCGGCTCGGGCGCGCGATTCGCGGCGATGCGAGCGCGGGCACCGGCCTCGTCAATGAGGTCGATGGCCTTATCGGGCAGGAAGCGATCCTGGATGTAGCGGTTGGAAAGGTTCGCGGCGGCCTCGATAGCACCCTGCGTATAGCGCACATGGTGGTGCTCCTCGTAGCGCGGCTTGAGCGCGGTCAGGATCTTGACCGTGTCCTCGACGCTCGGCTCCTCGACATCGATGGTCTGGAAGCGACGCTCGAAGGCCGGGTCCTTGGTGAGGTACTTGCGGAATTCCTCGGCCGTGGTGGCGCCGATAATCTGGAAGGCACCGCGCGCGAGCACGGGCTTGAGCATAGAGCTCGCGTCGATGGAGCCCTCAGCAGAACCGGCACCGATGATGGTGTGCATCTCGTCGATAAACAGGATGACGTCGTCGGCTTCGGTGGCCTCTTGGATCACGTTCTTGAGGCGCTCCTCAAACTCGCCGCGATACTTGGCACCCGCCACGAGGCCCGGCAGGTCGAGCGTCCAGATATTCTGGTTCATGAGGTTCTCGGGCACGTTGCCGGCTGCAATCTGCTGAGCCAGGCCCTCGACGATGGCCGTCTTGCCCACGCCGGGGTCGCCCAGAATGAGCGGGTTGTTCTTGGTGCGGCGCGAAAGAATTTCCATCATACGCTGGACTTCCTTTTCGCGACCAATTACAGGGTCGAGCTCGCCATCGCGCGCCTTCTGCGTGAGGTTGGTCGCGAACTGCTTAAGCGTATCGGTGCCACTCCCCTTTTGCTGAGAGGCATCCGAGCCGCTAAAGAACGGCAGGCCCGCACCGGGACGCCCGGCGCCGGCGCCGGCGAGCGGACGCTTCTTGTCCTGATCCTTGGCGGTAAGCTTCTCGATGGCTTTTTTAATGGAAGCGGACGACACACCCAGGCGCATGAGGATGTCCATGGCCATGCCGTTGCCCTCTTCGACGATACCGATGAGCAGGTGCTCGGTCGACACATAGGTCTGGTTGTTCTCGCGTGCCACGCGGAAGGAGCGCTCCATCACGCTGATGACGAGCGGCGTAAAGGCGAGCTTAGCGGCCTCGGTCTCCTCGCTGGGCTCGGGAACGGTAGTCTGGACCTCTTTGAGTGTGTCCATGATGTCGTCGTAGGCGATATCGAGCGAGCGCAGCGCCTCGGCGGCAATGCCCTCGTCCTCCTTGGCGAGCGCGAGCAGCAGATGCTCGGTACCCACCTTATTTGAATGAAGATCGAGCGCCTCTTGCTTGGCCATGGACATGACCTTGCGCGCGCGATCGGTAAATCTATCTAACATGCTCGTTTCCTTACATGAGTTCATCGAAATCAAAACGCCCGCCCGTCGGCGGCGCTTTTGTCTCTTTACCCACAGGTTGTCTATGTTAACAGCTGGAGGAATATCTATAAACCCGGCCCACATGAATGCAGGTTATGACCGCATCGCGGGACTCACCGCGCGATGCGCGACAGGCGCCCCGCAAGAGAAACCCTAGGCGTCTTTCACCACGTCGGGACTCGTCGCACGCGATGCGCGATAGGCATCGGCCTCCTTGGAGACGCGTTCGAGCAGCTCGGATGTATCGACGCCCTCGACTTGCGCGACCGTTTCCACCGTCTGCATGGCGACCGCCCTCAGGTACGCGCACGCGCTGTCCCCCAGCTGCTCGAGGTCTATCTCCTCGCCGCCCTCCCGGGCAAAGCCGACCGCCATCACAAAGCCCATGATGCCCGAGACCAGAAAGCCCACCGCAAAGCTCGAATCTGCCTTGAGCTCTTCTCCGTCGGGGTGGACGATCTCTCTCACGCGGTCGATGATGATCGTATGGATGCCCTGCACGACCTGCTCGGCGGCACCCGCCCTCATGGTGATGACGATGCGCCGCAGCAGGCAGCGGACGTCGCGCCGGTCGAACGCCGAAAGGTCGCCCTCGCTCGAAAAATGCCAGAGGGCATCGGTGATGAGCTCGTTATCCTGCAGCAGCTGGGCTATGGCGATGGCGACGAGTTCATCGAAATCGTGAAAATAGTAGTAAAACGTTCCGCGATTGCACTGGGCGGCGCGGGTCACCTCGCCAACCGACAGCTCGAAGATGCTGCTGTTCTCGATGAGCTCCCAAAACGCCTCGATGATACGGGTGCGTGCATCGGGCGCATCGGCGTCCTTACGCGGTCTCGCCATGCGCCTCACCGCACCCCTGCGCCTTGGCGTTCATGATGAGCATCTGAAGGCGGTTCTCCACGTTGGCGAAGCTCACGTCGGGATCGTAGTCGAGCGGCAGGAACTGCGCCGTGGGATACTGCTCCTTGAGCGCATGGATGAGCCCGCGCCCCACGACATGGTTGGGCAGACACCCGAACGGCTGCAGGATCACGAAGTTGCGGCAGCCGCGCTTGGCGTGCTCGAGGATCTCCGCCGGAATCAGCACGCCCTCGCCCGCATCGAACGTATGGTGCAGGATCTTATCGCTCGCGCGCACGAGCTCGGGCATGCGCGTCGGCGGCTCGTAGAGCGGGCTCGCCGCGCCCAGGCGGTCGCAACGGTCGTGCGCGAGCTCGAACAGGTTGTCCGCCGTGGCGTACCAGGCCTTTTCGGGCAGCGACAGGTCGACGTGGAACTCGCGCGACTGCGCATGCTTGTAGAAATAGGTCTTGCGGATCACGTCGGTCATGCGCGCCTCGATGACCTCGAGCCCGTTGTCCTCGAGGTAGCGCTCGATCTCGTGGTTGGCGCCGAGATGGAAATTGAGCAGGTACTCGCCCACGATGAGAACGGTCGGATGCGGGTTCGAGCGGTCGTACGGAACGGCGTCCATGATCGCAAGCGCGCGTTTGAAGCCCGTCGCCTGGCCTCTCAGCCCGGAGCGCTCCATGCCCTCGATAACCTCATCGAGCGCGCGGTCGAACGCAGCGTCCGCCGCGCCCTTCTCGAGCTCGTAGGGACGGATGCGCCTAAGCATGGCCTCGAGGGCATCGATCATGGGAAGACCGTAGGCGATCTGGATGCTCGGGCCAAGGCCGAGCTTGAAGCCCGGATGCGCATTGTGGGCATCGACGTCGTCGTTGGTGAGCACCGGGACATAGTCGTATCCCGCGTCGTCGAGCGCGCGGCGCAGCAGGGGCATGTAGTGCGTCAGGCGGCAGTCGCCGATATACTTGCCAGTCACCACGGCGACGTCGTGCGGGTCGTACTTACCGCTCTCGAGTGCCGCGAGCGCCTCGCCGATCACGATTTGCGCGGGGAAGCAGATGTCGTTGTGCACATAGCGTTTGCCCAGGCGGATGGCATCCTCGCGCCCGATATCAAGGGCCTCGGCGCGCACGCCCTGATTGCGCATCGCCGCGGTCATGAGCCTGCAGAACGCATGGGAGGTGTTGGGGACCAGCGCGATCTTGTCGTGCCGGTCGCGCTTGGTGTACTTGACCTTATACGGGTCGTCGAGCGGATGGACCGCGTGCACCCGGGCGCCCTCGGCACGCTCCTCCGCGCGACGACGGTTGACCGACTCGATAAACGAACGCACGCGAATGCCCATGGGACCGGCGACGTCGCTCTCATCGAGCTTGATCATCATCGGAACCTTGGAGCCCATCTCGCCCATCATGCGCGCGATCTCGTCGGTGAGATACGCATCGTGGCCGCAGCCGAAGCTGCTCATCTGCCCGAGCTCGAGCTCGGGCGTCGATGCGACGATGACCGCGCACGACAGCATGCGCGCATGGTAGTTGTTCACGATGTCGATGCGGCTGTTGGAAAGATCGACGTTGTAGACCCCCGGCACCGCATCGGGCGTCAGCACGGGGATGCCGCGCTCAGAGAAGAGCTTGGGCAGCCCGTGGTTGACCAGCGGGTCGTTGTGGTACGGGCGCGAAGCGATCACCACCGCGTAGCCGCCGTCCTCGCGCACGTTCTCGAGCACCTGCCTGCCGCGCAGCTGCAGCTGGTTCTCAAACGTCTGCTGCGCGCGGTCCGCCTGCTCGGTCGCCTTGGCAACCAGGTCGGCATCGATATCGAAGGTCTCCTTGCACCACGCCTTGAGCTGGCGGTTTCGGTCGCCCTCGTCGTACCAGTGGAACAGCGGCGTATCGAACGGAACGCCGAAACGCTCCTCCGGGTTATCGGAATTGCGCATCACGTAGGGGTATCCCTTTACGACGGCGCACATCCACTCGCTGGTAGAGGCGGTGTTTTCGGTGGGCACCGTCGTGATGATGGGCATGAAGATGCGGTCGACGCCGGCGTCGACGAGATTGCGGATGTGCCCGTGGACGAGCTTGGCCGGGAAGCACACGGTGTCGGATGTGACGTGCGCCAGACCGCGCTCGTACATCGCCTTGGTGCTGCGTCCCGAGACGCGCACCTTAAAGCCGAGCGTGCTGAAGAACGTCGACCAGAACGGCATGGTGTCCCAGAACTCGAGCACACGGGGAATGCCGATCGTGACATCGCGCCCCCCGCAGACGGGAACCGTGGGGTACGACTCGAACAGCAGCTTCTCGCGGTCGACAAAGAGATTGGGGGCAGCCGCGGTCCGGTCGCGCCCCGTGCCGGGTGCCTGTGCCTCGCAAGTACCCTGCGGACGCAGCTCCTCCGCCGCGGGAACCTCGCGCACGAGCTCATCCCATGAGATGGCGCCGCCGCGCGGGCAGCGATTGCCCGTGACGTAAAGCGAGCCGTCGCCAAATGCCACGACCGCGCGCTGGCAGCGGTTGTTGCACCGACGGCAGGTAACGCCGCCGAACTCGCGATGCTCGAAGCGCTCCACGGCATCGAGCCCGATAAACGACGTGCCGGCGTCGCCCTTGCGGCATTCCTCGCGCGCGAGCAGGGCGATACCGATAGCGCCCATCAGCCCCGGGTGGGGCGCACGCGTGACGGGTTTGCCCAGATACTGCTCGAATGCGCGCAGCACCGCGTCGTTTCGGAACGTGCCGCCCTGGACGACGACTTTGTCGCCCAGACGGTTGAGATTTGAAACGCGAATGACCTTGGTGAACACGTTCTCGATAATCGAACGGCAGAGACCGGCCATGATGTCGCCCGGACCCTTACCGCGCCGCTGCTCGGAAACGACGCTGCTGTTCATGAACACCGTGCAGCGGCTGCCGAGAACGGCGGGGGCTTTGGACGAAAATGCCTCGGTCGCGATATCCTCAACGGCTATTCCGAGGTTTTTGGCAAAACCCTCGAGGAACGAGCCGCAGCCCGCAGAGCACGCCTCGTTGACGACGATATCGGTCAGCACGCCGTGGTTGAGCCAGATGGCCTTCATATCCTGTCCGCCGATGTCGAGCACGAAGGTCGCATCGGGAACGCATGTGCACGCGGCGCGGGCGTGCGCGACCGTCTCGACCGTATGGTAGTCGGCGTGGAACGCGCGCGCGAAAAGCTCCTCGCCGTATCCCGTGGTGCCCACGGCATCGATCGCAAGCGTGACTCCCGCTGTCTCCCAGCGGTTCTTCAAGCTGACAAGACCCTGTTGGGCGACGTCGACCGGTCTGCCGTTATTAGACGCGTAGAACGAATCGACAAGCTCACCCGCCTCATCGACCAGGGCGAACTTGGTCGTCGTGCTCCCCGAATCGATACCGAGCGCCACACGCACCGTCTCTCCGGGCGCATACGCATCCGGACCCTTTGCCGGCGTCTCTTTGCCATGGCGTGCCGTAAAATCCGCCTGCTCGGCAGGTGTGGCAAAAAAGGGCTGGGCAAGACGTCCCTCCCCGCTTGCGGGCGCGACCGTCTCGAGCTTATCCAGCCGGACAAAAGCGTCGGGAAGGTCGATCGGTTGGGACGATGCGAACATGTCGGTCAGCGACAGGGCGGCACCGCGCGCGACCATGATCTGCGGATCGCGCGGGACGATAACCTGATCGTCCGATAGATTCAGTTGCTCCCGGAACACGCGGACCAGCGTGGGGTTGTAGGCGAGCGTACCGCCCTCGAAGATTACCGGCGGCTCGATGTCGATACCCTGGGCCAGACCGCCGATCGTTTGGCGGGCGACCGCGTGAAGCGCCGAAAGCGCCAGGTCGGTGGTAGGAATGCCCTCGTTGAGCAGCGGCTGGATATCGGTCTTTGCGTACACGCCGCAGCGGCCCGAGACCTCGTGGACGGTCGTTCCCCGGCTTGCGAGCTGCTCGAACTCGCCCGATTCGGTGCCGACCCCCATGAGCTTTGCCATCTCGTCGATAAATGCACCGGTACCGCCTGCGCACGAGCCGTTCATGCGCATGTCGGCAACCTCGATGTCTCCCTTATCGTTGGTGCGGAAGAAGATCATCTTGGCGTCTTGGCCGCCCAGCTCGATGGCGCAGCGCGTCTGCGGATAGAACCTGCTGATCGCGAGCGCGTTGGCGACCACCTCCTGAACGTACGAGGCGCCCAGCGCGGTCGCGATATCGCGCGCACCCGAGCCGGTCACCGCAACGCGCAGCGACTCATGGGGAAAGCGCTCGGCGAGCTCGCCGAGCATGGCGCGCACGCTCGCTGTCTGACACGCCCCGTGGCGGCGATATCCCCACCACGCCTCGGTCATATCCTCGTGCATCGCGTAAACTTTGGTCGTCGTCGACCCTACGTCCAGTCCTACTAGCAACGCTATAATGCTCCGTCTCTCGCATTTTTCCTGCTAGAGATATACCACTCTACGTAATACAACAGACTGTTGTATTTAAACTCCGTATAAAAAGCGGCTGCCGAAACGCTTCAGCAGCCGCCGAATGCACCAACAGATTGTTCTGCGCGCTAGCACGTCGGGCAACGGAGCAGCACGGGCCCTCCAGTCATGCGCACCGCTCACGCCCGCGATGTCGCCGAGAGAGCTATCCACGCTTAGGGCTCCAACCAAGCAAGTCGCCCGCGCTCAGCAGATCCCTAAGCGAGCTACTCGCACTCAGGAGCCATAGCCTGCTCCAAGAGCTCGGCATGCTCCTCCTCGAAAACCGTCCCCACAGGGAAGGCGCGACGGAAGACGAAGTGGGAAATCGGACCGGCTACCAAAAGGTTCCACGGCAGCGCCATCACAAAATTATGCGGAATGTTGACGAGCCACATCATCGGCAGCGCCTGCAAATTGGCAAGCGGGCCGCCGGGCATATGGAACAGGCCTTCGCAGGCACCGTACAGCGACATGATGATGACCATGGGAACGACCATGCAGGAGCTGACGGCGAGCGTCATGGCAAGCGGCGAGCTCTTGCCCGGCGTGACCAAGTACTTAAAGGCGAAACCCTTGGCGAGCGGGCTGGCGACGAACCAGTCGCAGCACATGGCAAAGATATAGGCAACGGGGAAGCCGAGCCACGCAGCGGCAACGACCTCGCCGTTGATGGCCCCGTGCTGCAGGGCAACGTTGTAGATGCTCATCCAGAGCACCATGCAAAAGCACATGATAAAGGTGAACAGCAGGCTCTCTCGTTTGTTGATAGGCATAAAGGGCATGGTCCTTTCTGTGTTGCGCCGCGGCGCACAACAAAAACGGGCGGGCGAGATGGAGCTGTTGGGACTTCATCTCGCCCGCCCGTGGTACGCGCGTCTGCGACTACTTATGTGGTGGAACCAGCCTAGCACGAAACGCATGCGCTTCGTAAGCGTTGAGTTTATGAAGATGCAGGGCACCGATAATCCCCCGACCCCATAAGTTGCGGTGGAATACGGACTGTTTTGACCCTTTAAGCAGCAATTCAGTCCCTATTTCACCGCAACTCATTTGGTGCAAAGTAACCTGTCCCCCTTGTACCAATTAGCTGGTGTGGCGCCAGCGAGGGTCGGTGAGCGTACGCGCCACACCCAGACCAACGGGCAAAAACGCCACGATGAGTACTGCACGCACAAACCAGCCGAGCATATTGACCGTATCGAAGGTGCACATGTAATACATCGAGCGATACAGATACAAGCCCGGCACCATAATGACAATCGATGGCACCGTGAGGGCGATACGCGGGTAGGTGAGCTTGATTTCGGCTAAGCTCGCGAGCAACCCCGATACCAGTGCGCCGATAAACGCTGCTGCCTCGGGAGGCATACCTGTGCCCAGGCCCAGGAAAGGAAATATCGTCGGCGCATCGACGAGCGTAAGGCGCAAGGTATTGGACACAGCGCCGATGAGCCCTGCCGCCGCTGCCATCTTTACCGGGCTGTTGAACATAACCGAGAAGCCAAATACACCGATAAAGCTCATCAGTATGCGCAAGAGCGTAAGAGCCAACGGTGAGAGGCCGAGCGGGGCGAAGTCATCCGGCGCCAGTCCCACACATTCGGCAACCATCCAACCTACGAGGGTCGCCATCACAATAATCGATACAGCATACGAAAGACGCTCGATACCGCTTCGCATATCGAGCTTAGCGATGTCGAGGCCTGCCGTAATGAGGGGAAAGCCGGGAATCACAAAGAGCATGGCGCCGATATAGCCTTCTTGGTGCGACATTGCCCCCGGTACGACCTGGCCAAGGCCGAGCAATGCCAGCAGATACGAAACGCAAGCGAGCGCAACGCCGATCGTCAGCGCGCTAAACTGGCCAAGACCCTGCTTGAGAATATGGGAGCGAGCAAAGTTGCCGACACCGGCGCCCACGAACGCGCAGGCCATCTCGATAGGACCGCCGCCGAGCAAAAAGACGAAGGCGCCGCAAGCACAGGCTGCCGCAAGGCCCTGTTGCCAGAGAGCGTAATCGGGCTTTGAGCTCTCAACGGTCTTGAGCATCTCGTGGTACTCGTGCACGGTAAACCGGCGCCCGTAAATCTCGATTTCCTTTAGGAAGCTCTCCATCATCCAAATGCGATGAGTATTGACCCCCGTTGTGGGTAGGCTGACGACCTCGTTAAAGCAGTGGCCATCTTCGATGCAGGTGCACTCAAACGACAGAAGACTCAGGTCGACATGAATCGTGACGCCGAGTACGGCAGCAACACGATTCATGGTATCGCGCACGCGCCAGGCACCTGTTCCGCTTGCCAGCATGAGCATGCCGGTGCGGCAGATAATGGATGACTTATCGGTGAGCGGCGCATCGACGGCAAGTTCATTGCCTGAAGTCACGATCTGACGCCAGTCAGTTTTCATATGGAGCGCGCCGGCACGAACGCCGTGGTGTAGGGGGGCTCTCGAAAGCAGCGAGTCAAGGCGCGAAGACCGTGGGGGCTCCGCCGATTCGCCCTCGTCCTCGTCGGGCTCTTCATCGACCAGATCAAATGAGTCAAGCGATGCTGGCTCGCGACGATCGATTAGCTCCTCATCCTCATCGTCAAAGTAATTGAACTGATCGAGCATGTCCTCTTCGATTGCACGCTCGCTCGCGTCGTCCATATAGACACTCCCTTCCTCCCGACTAACCCCCATCCTAAGCAGCAACGGCTAAAGGAAACATAAAAGAGACGACTGTCATGCGAGCCATGTGTGCAATAGCCGTTGGGTAGTCGTTTGAAAACGCCCCCAATGACTATTGACGGCCAAGGCAACGCCGATGCCCTGGCAACAACAGCGAAAGCCCGCCAGAGCGAGCAAGGTCCTTTTGGGGCGAGATGACACCATAGGTTGAGCAAAAGTCAGCGAGCGGGCCGCATTTGTGACAAGGTGACGTGAAACGAAAGGGCGCCGACCTTCTGGTCGCGCCCTTGAAGTTGAACGTCAGATTGTCCAAATGCGGCCCGCGCAGCGTCGAGCCGTTACGCGGTTTGGTAAAACCGCGTAACTAGTTAGTACATCTTTGCGCCGGCGGGGATGGAAGCGTCGAGCTGAATCAGGTTGAGGCGCTCCTCGCCCTCCTCCTCGTGGATGGCGCTGATCAGCATACCGCAGCTGGGAATACCCATCATCTTGCGCGGAGGCAGATTGGTGATGGCGAGCAAGGTCTTGCCGACCAGGTCCTCGGGCTCATAGTAGCCATGGATGCCGGAGAGGATGGTGCGGTCGGTGCCGGTGCCGTCGTCGAGCGTAAAGTTCAGCAGCTTCTTGGACTTCTTGACGGCCTCGCATGCCTTGACCTTCACAGCGCGGAAATCGCTCTTGGAGAAGGTATCAAAGTCGACGAATTCCTCGAACAGCGGCTCAACGGCGATCTTGGAGTAATCGAGCGTGGGCTTGAGCGGCTTAACGAACGGGCTTGCGGCGTTGCCGGCCTCGGCAGCCTTGGCAGCGGCGGCACCGGACTGGAAACCCTTCTCGGGCTTCATGTGCGGGAACAGCAGGACGTCGCGAATGGAAGCCTGGTTGGTGAGCAGCATGACCACGCGATCGATACCGATGCCGATGCCGCCCGCGGGAGGCATACCGTACTCGAGGGCGCGCACGTAGTCCTCGTCGTACTCCATAGCCTCGTCGTCGCCGCCGGCCTTCTCAGCCATCTGGGCAGCAAAGCGCTCGGCCTGGTCGACCGGGTCGTTGAGCTCGGAGAATGCGTTGGCGTACTCGTGGCCGGCGATGACCAGCTCAAAGCGGTGCGTCAGGCGCGGATCGTCCTCAAAACGCTTGGCAAGCGGGCTGACCTCGATGGGGTAATCGCATACGAAGGTCGGGTTGACGATGGTGTCCTCGCCCAGCTCATCGTAAATCTCGGCGATGATCTTGCCAGCAGTCCACTCGGGCTTAATCTCCAGGCCCTTCTCGCGTGCGGCGGCGGCAAGCTCCTCGACCGGCGTGTCGATGGTGACCTGCTTGCCGAGCACGTCCGAGACGATGTCGGTCATGGGACGGCTTGCCCACTCACCGGAAAGATCGATGGTCTGACCCTGGTACTCAATGACCTCGGGGTTGCCGATGGCCTTGTTGGCAGCCTTGATGACACCCTGGGCGAGTGCCTTCATGCCCTCGAGATCGGAGAAGGCACGATAGGCCTCCATCGTGGTGAACTCGGGGTTGTGGGTGAGGTCCATACCCTCGTTGCGGAAGATGCGGCCAATCTCGAAGACACGCTCAAAGCCACCGACGATGCAGCGCTTGAGGTGCAGCTCGGTAGCAATGCGCAGGTAGCACTCTTGATCGAGCGCGTTGAAGTGCGTGATGAACGGCTTAGCCGTAGCTCCACCCTGGATAGTCTGCAGAATGGGGGTCTCGACCTCCATGTAGCCGTCGGACTCCATAAAGCGGCGGAAGGTGGAGAGAATCTGCGAGCGCTTGCGGAAGGTCTCGCGAACATCGTCGTTGGCAATCAGGTCGACATAGCGCTGACGATAGCGGGTCTCCTTGTCGGAGAGGCCATGGAACTTCTCGGGCAGCGGGCGAACGGCCTTGGAGAGCAGCGTCGCGCTCTTGGGGGCGACGGAAAGCTGGCCACGCTTGGTGCGCACGACCACGCCGGTCACGCCCAGGATATCGCCCAAGTCGAGGGCCTTAAGCGTGCTCCAGGCCGCCTCGTCCATGTCGTTAATACGGCAGAACAGCTGAATCTCGGCGGTAGCGTCGCGCACGACGATAAACATGATCTTGCCCTGACCGCGCTTGGCGACCACGCGGCCGCCGATCTTCACGACGTCCTCAGTATCCTCGCCATCGGCAAGATCGGCATATTTGGCCTCAATGTCAACGACATAGTCCTCGATCTCGGAGTGCTCGGGATAGGGGTTCTGGTCCGCCTCGAACAGGGCGGCGCGCTTTGCCAGACGCGTGGCGCGCTCGTCGTTGAGCGTCGAGGCCTGATCGGCGACGTTCTGGTTCTCTGCCATAAGTTAGCTCCTCAAACTAAAACGCTCCCCAGGATTCGGTCCCAGGGAGCGAAAACATACCTTTACGCGGGACCGTGGTCTAGCGTGCGATCTTGGCGATGGTGTAGACGCGGGTCTTGCCAGAAGGCGTAACGACCTCAACGGAGTCGCCCTCGCCGTGACCGATGATGGCGTGACCGACCGGAGACTCGTTAGAGATCTTGTGCTCGAGCGAGTTGGTCTCGGTGGTACCGACGAGTGTGACTTCCATGACCTCACCGTTGGGATCGATCAGAGAAACGGTGGAACCGATGGAGACGGTCAGATCGCCCGTGGTGGCAGCAACCTGAGCGTTGGCGAGGATGGCCTGAATCTCGGCAATGCGAGCAGCATTCTGGGCCTGCTTGTCCTTGGCGGCATCGTACTCGGAGTTCTCCGAAAGGTCGCCGAACGCGCGGGCTTCCTTGATGTCCTCGACGATCTCCTTGGCGTAATCGCCCTCACGCCAAGCGAGCTCCTCGACGAGCTTCTGGCGGCCCTCAGCGGTCAGTACGATCTGGCTTGCGTCCATACGGATATCTCCCCAACTATGATGTAACGATCAACTGTCAACAAAACGAAAAAGACCGGCTAGCCTGCGGGCAAGCCGGTCAGGTGCTCACCCCAAAGGGATGGGACTACTCTGCGTCCGCGTCGCTGTCCTCTGCCTGCTTTTTCTTGGCAGCAGCGAGCTTGGCCTCGAGCTCTGCGATCTCCTTGTCCTCCTTGGACTCCTCGACCACAACGTCCTCGGCCTGCTTGGTTTCACCCTTATCGTCGCCCTCCATACCCTCGCGGATATTCTTGACGGTAGAGCCGAGGGACTTGCCGAGCTTCGGCAGGTTCTTAGGCCCGAAGATGATCAAGACAACGACGAGAATAATGATGAGCTCAGGAGCCCTCAGTCCAAACATGTAGACCTCCACAATACAGCGAGACAAGCTCGAATGAGTATACCGCGGGTGCCGCGGTATCACAACAATAGCTAAAAAAAGGGACCGCAAGAAGCGGTCCCTCCTCATGCTCTGGTCGGGTTGACTGGATTTGAACCAGCGACCCCTGCGTCCCGAACGCAGTGCTCTACCAAACTGAGCCACAACCCGTTAGCTCGACTATAGTAACAAAGATTTTCGCCGCGTGCTAGAGAAATTTTTATTTCTTTGGCGCGTCGATTTGAACCGTGTTGGGAATAAGCTCAGTCGTGCAGGCCCACCAGCCATTTTGCTGGGCAGCTCCCGCAAGATGGGCTGCTGCAGCGACGGTATCACAAATGGCAAACGAGCAGGCACCCGAACCGCACACGTCCACGGCAACGGTTCCCTCCTGTGCGCGCAGCCAGTCGAGAACCGCCTGGATCCGCGGCTCCATCTGCGCGGATATGACGCCCAGATTGTTATGAACGAGCGCATATGCCGCCTCGGCATCGCCGGCGCGTAAGACAGAAGCAATCGCATCGGGTTTTTCCGCGGGCACCGGGCTCTCATCAAATCGTCGATACGCTTCAACCGTTGAAACGCTCGTCTCGTGCGGTTTGACCAATACGACAGGTGTCGCCGGAAGCACAGGATACTCAGTGGCCAGCACATCTCCCCCGCCGACGTAGAGTGCGGGACTCGTGTGCAAAAAGAACGGCACGTCGGCGCCGATACCGCGAGCGATGTCATCGAGCGCGGGGTCGGCACGGTCGATACCCCACAGCTCGGCCAAGGCAACGATGACCGCAGCGGCATCCGTCGAGGGGCCTCCCAGGCCGGCGCACAGCGGGATACGCTTTTCGATCGTCACGCACACGTTGGCATCGCGACCGTAACGCTCGGCCATAGCGATTGCCGCCCGATAGGCCGTATTTTTTTGCATGGGAAAATCGGATGCCGGAACCGTCTGGACGGTCAACGCCTGCGCCGGCGTGACCGTCACGGCATCGGCTAGACCGACGGCTGCCATCAGGGAATCGACCCTGTGATAGCCGCGGGCGTCGCGCTCGGTATGAACCCCCAGATAGAGGTTAATCTTTGCCGGCGCGGTAAGGATGAGGGACCGATCGGTCACCGTTAGTGCTCCTCGAGCTGGTTGCCGAGCGGGGTAAAGATATGTTCGCCGCTCTCGGGGTCGAACAGTTCGACCTGGCCGGTAAGGACATCGATGTACTGGTAGGACTGACGCGATTTGCGGCCGCGACGCTCGTCAACCTCAACGATAAAGACAGCGGGGTGGACGCTCTTGATGGTGCCCATGCGCTCGATGACGCGGGTACGGCCCATGTTGGCCTTAACCTTGACGCGATCGCCCACCATATCGGTCAGCTTCTCGTGGATGTCGTCGACGTGATTGACTTCCATCTCTTCCATGAATAGGGCCTCCAGAGGGTGCAATTCAAAAAGGGGATAATACCCCTAAGATAGACAAAACTCTAATAATATAGCACCCTGTTGCAGCCATACGCAAGCAGCTAAAAAAGCCCGGTCCCAAATTGACTACTTACAGACTATCGGTGTCGAGGACGATGGTGAACGGACCGTCGTTGACCAGGTCGACCTTCATATCGGCGCCAAAGATACCGTGCGCCACATGCTCAACGTCCTGAGCGACGAGTGTCAGAAAGTACTCGTAAAGTTCGTTAGCGACATCGGGCGCGCCGGCGTCCGTAAACGACGGACGGCGGCCGTGGCGGCAGTCGGCAAACAGCGTGAACTGCGACACCACGAGCACCTCGCCGTCGACATCCGCCAGCGCCAAGTTGGTCTTGCCGTTCTCATCCTCGTTGATACGCAGCCCGCGGAGCTTGCCCCACAGCTTGTCGGCTTCGGCGCGTGTGTCGCCGTGGCCCACGCCCAGCAGCACCAGGTAGCCGCGTCCAATACGGCCCACGCACTCGCCGTCGACTGTCACGCCGGCGTTGAGCACGCGCTGTACCACCGCACGCACGGCCTACTCCTCGCCCGTCAGCTTAGCGGACAGATGCTCGAGCGCATGGAAACGATGGCTGATGGCGTTCTTCTCGTCCGCCGTGAGCTCGGCCATGGTCTTGCCCGGCGTATCGACCGGCAGGAACAGCGGGTCGTAGCCAAAACCGTGTTCGCCGCGGCCCTCGTGCGCGATAACGCCTTCGCAGGCGCCCTCGCCATAGGTGACCAAGCCGTCCGTATCGATAAGCGCGACGACGCTCATAAAGCGCGCGGTACGGTCCTCGTCTGCCACGCCTTCCAGGTTAACGAGAAGTTTGGCGTTGTTGGCGGCATCGTCGCCATGCACGCCCGCATAGCGCGCGCTATACACGCCCGGCTCGCCGTCCAACGCATCGACGACCAAGCCGGAGTCGTCGGCGATGGCCATAAGGCCCGTCTCCTCGACCGCAGCCTGCGCCTTGATGATGGCGTTCTCCAAAAACGTCGTGCCGTTTTCCTCGGGGTCCTCAAAATCGCCCAGCTGACCGAGCGCCACAAAGCGCACCTCGGGCATGACCTTGCCCAAAATGGCCTCGATCTCGGTGAGCTTATGGGCGTTGCCGGTTGCCACGACGATGGTCGCCGCCGGGTCGAGAGTGTCGATGTCAATCTTCTCAAGTGCCATAGTCGGCCTCCTTTGTCTCTATAGCAATGCCGAGTTGAGGACGACGAGGACTTCGGTCTCTCTCCCGTCTCCATCAACGGCAGTCTTATACTTCGACGTTTTCCCAGATAAAACCTGCCAAAATAAACCTGTCCCTTTTTGGCAGGTTAGGCGAGGGCTTGGCGCTGAAGCTCGATGAGCTCGGCGATACCCTTGTCACCCAGGTCGAGCAGAGCGTTGAGACGCTTGCGGTCGAAGGGCGCCTGCTCGCCGGTACCCTGGAGTTCGATCATCTCACCGGAATCGGTGGCGACGAGGTTCATGTCGACCTCGGCGTGGCTGTCCTCGGAATAATCCAAGTCGAGCAGGGTGTTGCCGTCGACGACGCCCATGGAAATGGCGGCAACCTGGCCCGTGAGCGGGATGCGCTCGAGTTTGCCCGCCTCGACCCACATGGCAAGGGCGTCGTGCAGCGCCACCCAGGCGCCGGTAATGCTCGCCGTACGCGTGCCGCCATCGGCCTGGATCACATCGCAGTCGACGGTAACGGTGTACTCGCCGAGCGCCTTCATGTTGACGACGGTACGCAGACTGCGGCCGATAAGCCGCTCGATCTCCATGGAGCGGCCCTTACGGTTGGCATGCTCGCGCTTGCAGCGTTTACCAGTCGAGGCCGGCAGCATCGCATATTCCGCCGTTACCCAGCCGGCCTTGGCGCCCTTGCGCCAACCCGGCACACCCTCCTCGATGGTGGCGGCGCACAGTACGCGCGTGTCGCCGAACTCCGCCAGGCACGAGCCGTGGGCGTGCTTCATGACGCCGCGGGTGAGCTTAACGGGGCGCAGCTCGTTGGCGGCGCGGCCGTTGGCGCGGTTGACCTGCATGTATTCCATGGAACTATCCTTTCGGCAAAAGATGTGGCGAGGGCTTCGGCGACATTGCGAACCTAACCGAGTTCGTCGATATCGACATGCTCGATGCTTTTGAGCGGCTGGCCAAAGATAAAGCTACCCGCCACCGCAAACTCGGCAATGTTGTCAGACGTGGTGGCAAAGCGATGCTGCGGCTCGGCTGCGTCGCCCGCCAGCTGCTCGCGGCGCGTGAGAATATCGGTCAGCTCGCGCGTGGTCTCCTCGGCGGAGCTCACCACGCGCACTCCGGGACCCAGCGCATGGCGGATGGGACCCACCAGCAGCGGGAAATGCGTGCAGCCGAGTACCACGGTATCAATGCCACGATCGTGCAGCGGCTCGACTGTGGCGCCGACCAGCGCGCGAACGGCTGGCGTATCAAAAATATCCTCGTTCTCGAGCCACTGCTCCTGCAGATGCGCGCCCGAGGCGAGCTCGTGCTCGACGACCTCGACAAAGCTCGAAGCCGGGCAGCCATACACATCGACACCAGCATCCAAATCCTGGATGGCGCGCGTGTAGGCGCCCGAGCGAATGGTGAGGTTGGTGGCGAGCACGCCCACGCGACGCGTACGCGTGCTGTTGATGGCGGCGCGTGCGCCCGGGGCGATCACGCCGATCACGGGAACGTCAAGCACTTGCTGAGCCAAACGCAAGGCCGCGGCGGTCGCCGTGTTGCAGGCGATGACCATGATCTTAACGTCGTGCCTCGATAGCCAGCGGCCCGCCTGCAGCGCAAACGAGCGAACCTCGTCCTCGGTGCGGGTGCCATAAGGGCAGCGCTTAGTGTCACCGAAATAGTAGACGGACTCGTGCGGAAGTGCCGTTGCGATCGCTCGCGCGACCGTCAAGCCGCCCAAGCCCGAGTCGAACACGCCGATCGGACGCGTGTCCCCGGCCATATTATCGATATCGGACATTACCTCACCAGATTCTCTCTCGAAAAATGCGACCATGCGTGATGCGTCGCGCTACGAACGGGCCGCGACCAACAGCTCGGCCGTTGCCACCCAACCGTCGACAATCTTGCCGCGCGTAATATAGGCATTGTCGCAGGCATCCAAGAACTCCGGGGCACCGGCGCTCGTCAGACCGTTCTCGACCAGGCAGAACATGCCAACATGGTCGGCCATGTAGAAGTCGGACTCGGAGTCGCCGAGCGCAAGCGTCTCCTCGCGCTCGATCCCCAGGTGCTCGCAGAAGCGCGCAATGGCAACGCCTTTGTTGAGACCCGCCGGATTGATGTTGAAGGCGCGGCCGTCCTCAACGCGATTAAGCTCGAGCGTCGTCGGCTTGGACAGGTGAGTCAGATGGCCGTTGCAAGCCCAGACCAGACCGCAGCCGGCCTCGTCCAGGATGGCCTGGACCTCATCGTCGGGCACATCGCCGCGCATGCCGACGGTGACCTCACGGTACTTGTAGCCGGTCGACATGTCGTTGTGGTATTCGATCTTGTGCGGCCAGCGGGCAAGGATCTTCTCGCACACGCCGGTCTGCTCGATCACCTGGTGCGGCGTGAGACCGCAGGCGGGGTCGTAGGGCATGTCGCCCGTCAGGTACTCCCAGTCGTTGGCCTTGAGGTCGTACATGACCAGGCCGCCCATCTCGCCGATGTAGGAGTTGAGGCCGAGCACGCGGGCGTCCTCATGGATCATGGTGCGATTGCGACCCGAGGTGGGAACCACCTGGATGCCGGCACGGGCGAGCGCGACAACCGCCTCGACGAGCTTGGTCGAGGGATTGCCGTCGTTATCGCGCAGCACGCACGAGCCGGGGGCGAGCATCGTGGCGTCCAGATCGGTAAAGACATACTTGACCTTGGCAAGGCGCTCGCGCATCTCGCCCGAAAGCTCGGCAACGGTCGGCAGGATGTTGTGGGACATGGTCACTCCGTTTACATAGAAGGGGCTGGTCTAGGCGTCGTACGCCGCAAGGGTGCGCTTGAGAATCGAACCGTCGCGCTCACAAGGCTCGGGTCCGTTCTTGCGCAGCATACACTCTTCCTCGCCCTTACCGGTCACGATGACCACGGCAGGACGGACAGTTTCGCGCACGGCAGTCTCGATAGCGGCAACGCGATCAGTCACGATTTGCCAGTTATCATTTCCCTGCGCTTGAACGTTGCGCGCGATCTCGGCGCAGATGTCCTCGACATCCTCGGGGCCGGGGTCATCCTCGGTAATCACGATTCGGTCGGCATACTTGCCAGCGGCGATGCCCATCGTGGTGCGTCGATCGACACCCTTACCGCCCGTAGCGCCAAATACAACCGCCAGCTCGCGCTCGGGATAGTTCTCGCGCAAGTCGCGCAGGAGTGTCTCGAGGCTCATGCCGTTATGTGCAAAATCGACGATGCCCAGGATTTTGCCCGATACGGACGGATAGAGCTCCATACGACCGGGAACGAAGACGCCCTCAAAGCCATGGACGATACCCTCTTCGGAAATGCCCAGGGCCTCGGCGCAGGCAATAGCGGCAAGCGCGTTGGACACATTGAACTTAACCGGCGTGGGAATCACAATGTCACGCGTAAAACGGGGCGTGCGCACCGTTGCCACCACGCCGCAGTCGCCATTGCGAATCGCCAGCGCAAGCACGTCGGCACGCTCGTCGGTCAGGGAGAACGTCACCGTACGTTCGCAACGAGATGCCGCCTCGAGCACGCGATCGACCTTATCCATATCGAGATTGACCACGGCAAAACGGCTCTGCAAGAAGATTTTGAGCTTGCTGGCAAAGTAATCCTCGAGCGTCGGATGCTCAATCGGCGAAATGTGATCCTCGCCGATATTGGTAAAGGCGCCGACTTCAAAGTCAATCTTGCCCGTACGCTCGTATTTGAGGCCCTGACTCGATGCCTCCATAACCAGCCACGGGGCACCCGCCTCCGCAGCATGCGCGATGCGAGACTGCAGCAGGAAGGATTCGGGGGTCGTCAGCTTGGAAGGGCCCGTCTCGATGCCGTCGTCGAACTCAATGCCCGTATTAAGAGCGGGTCGATGACAGCCCGTAAGCTTGGCCTCGTTGGCGAGGATGCCGCGCAGATAAAAGCTGCAGGTCGACTTGCCCTTGGTGCCTGTAAAGGCGCAGACCTTCACCTTACCCGACGGGTGCCCATAAAAGGCATCTGCCACCACGGCGAGCGTGCGACGAATATCGCTCACAATCACCGCGGGAAGATCAACATCGTAATCGACCTCGGAAACGTAGGCCACGGCGCCATCGGCGATTGCCGAAAGCAGGTACTCGCGCTTAAACGCACGGCCTTTGCAGACAAACAACGTGCCCGGACGCACCTGGCGCGAGTCATCAGTCGCAAACTCAATGCGCTGGTCGCACGAAGCGCTCGGTCTGGAAACAACAAGGTCATCTTCCTCGAGCAACTCTATATAGCGCATCAGAGTTAGCTTCTCTTGTGTCGGACTCGACATACAAAGACCTCTCTCGCTAAATTCAGCCTTAAAGGGCAGAAGGCGTCCCGCGGCAGAAACGATGAAACATTCTGTATTATCAACCATCCTAATATGCCACCTGACCTTGCGCGCATCACAGCCTTCTAAAAAATTGCATGGACTGTGCCGTGGTCTAATAAATGGCAACAGTGTTCACCCCGTGTAAAACCAAGGAAATCTGGGTGCTGTTCTTTAACATAGCGTTCGCAACCACGTCCCGCCGCTTCGCCTGAAGATCGGGACGTGGTTTTTTCGGTTCGCTCGGCGCTTATGCCCTATCACGAAACAAAAGATTGGCATGATAGTAAAGATTATTTGACATCAGCTGCCGCAATCCTTGCGGCAGTACACCTGAGCCGTCAGCAGAAAGGATCTTGCATGTGCGGTTTTGTCGGTTTTACCGGTACAGATGAACAGAGTGAGCTGGTTCTCACGGCCATGATGAATCGCATCATCCACCGTGGTCCCGATATGGGCGGCCAGCATATCGTCGACAACGTTGCCCTTGGTTTTCGTCGTCTTTCGATTCTCGATCTTTCCGAAGCTGGAGCCCAGCCCATGTCGAGCGACGACGGCAAGGTCACGATTGTCTTCAACGGAGAGATCTACAACTTCCAGGAGCTTCGTGCCGAGCTGGAGGCGGCCGGCTACGCCTTCCACTGCAACGCTGATACCGAAGTCCTGGTACACGGTTACGAGGAGTGGGGCGAGGACCTGGTCAACCGTCTGCGCGGCATGTACGCGTTCGTGATTCACGACCAGAACAAGAACAAACTCTTTGGTGCTCGTGACATCTTTGGTATCAAGCCGTTCTATTACTACCAGGCATCCGATGGCTCGCTGCTGTTTGGCTCCGAGATCAAGAGCTTCCTGGACCATCCCAAGTTTGAGAAGGCTGTCAACCACGACGCGCTGCGCCCCTACCTGACGCTGCAATTCCCTGCCACGGAGGAGACCTTCTTTAAGGGCGTGTTCAAGCTTGCCCCGGCGCATTGCTTTACGTATGACCTAACGACCAACACCATGGACATCAAGCGTTACTGGAGCTGTGACTTCACCGACGACAACTCCAAGACCTTCGAGGAGTACGTGGACGAGTGCGACAAGGTCGTGCACGAAAGCGTCGCTGCGCACCGAATCGCCGATGTTAAGGTGGGCTCGTTCCTTTCTGGCGGTGTCGATTCCAGCTACATCGCTGCCTGTCTCATGCCCGACACCACGTATTCTGTCGGCTTCGATTACAAGAACTTCAACGAGACCAACTACGCCGCCGAGCTTTCCGACAAGCTGGGCATCAAGAACGTGCGCAAGATGATTACCGCCGACGAGTTCTTTGATGCACTGCCCGATATCCAGTACCACATGGACGAGCCGCAATCGAACCTGTCCAGCGTGCCGCTGTACTATCTGGCGCAGATGGCTTCCAAGGAGGTCACCGTCGTCCTTTCGGGCGAGGGTGCCGACGAGCTGTTTGCCGGCTATGAGTGGTACGAGGACACCCCCGAGATGCGCACTTTTAAGAAGCGCGTGCCGCTCGGCATACGTCGCGCCCTGGGCTCACTCGTTCAGCATCTCCCCTACTTTAAGGGTCACAACTTCCTGACGAAATGCGCCGAGGTTCCCGAGCGCTGGTATGTGGGTCAGGCAAAGGTGTTCGATCCCTCCGAAGTCGACGAGGTGCTCAAGCCCGCTTATGACACCGGCAAGAACGCCGCCGAGATGTGCGCCGAGTACTACAAGCAGGTTCCCAACTGCTGCGAGCTTTCCAAGAAACAGTATCTGGATATGAACATGTGGCTACCGGGCGACATTCTGCTCAAGGCCGACAAGATGTGCATGGCGCATTCTCTGGAGCTTCGCGTCCCGTTTCTGGACAAGAAGGTCATGGAGTTTGCCGAGCACATTCCCGCCAACTACCGTGTTAACGAAGAAGGCTGCAAGCTCGTTCTGCGTCACGCTGCCAACCGCACGCTGCCCGACGAGTGGGCAACGCGCAAGAAGGTGGGCTTCCCCGTACCGGTCAAGTTCTGGCTGCGCGAGCAAAAGTACTACGACTACGTAAAGGAATACTTCACCGCACCGTGGGCTGCTGATTTCTTTGACACCGATGCGCTCATGAAACTGCTCGACGATCACTTTGAGGGTCGCGCGCTCAACCAGCGCAAGATCTATACCACGCTGACGTTCCTCATCTGGTACAAGCGTTTCTTTATCGACGAGAACAAGGGCACCGAAGTCGCCGCTTAGATTTCGTTATGAATTAGCGGTGAACAGCACGGGGTTTCCGCTATACTCAGTCCCTGCGGGCGATTGGCGCAACGGTTAGCGCAGGTGCTTTACACGCACAAGGCTGGGGGTTCGAATCCCTCATCGCCCACCATTGAATTGTTAGGCCTCCAGCGATGGAGGCCTTTCTTTTTTGGGCCCGGTGCATGGGATTCGAACCCGCAAGGGTGCGGAGCTGAGGAAACGCGAAGCGTTTTCCAGCGCAGCACGCGAGGAGCGAAGCGACGAAGCGGGGCGCGGACGGCGCCAGCCGCACGCGGACATCCCTCATCGCCCACCACTGAATTGTTAGGCCTCCAGCGATGGAGGCCTTTCTTTTTTGGGCCCGGTGCATGGGATTCGAACCCGCAAGGGTGCGGAGCTGAGGAAACGCGAAGCGTTTTCCAGCGCAGCACGCGAGGAGCGAAGCGACGAAGCGGGGCTCGGGCGGCGAAATGGACCCTTGGCGAATACCCGTGTGCAAAAAATGCCAAATATGAGTACTGCTACCTTTTTAGTAGCAGCGTTTTCGAAGTCATAAAAGGCAAATCCGGCATTAGAACGACGATCGATAGTCCAGTTAAGCCAATTTGCCAACTACAAAACTGGACATATGTGGCCCAACTCATCTAAAAGTGCCTAATTTATATGTTACGAAGTTAGTGCCCGTACTCATATTTGCCACTTTTTGCACACGGCCTATCCCAGCCATGGTAAATCGATAGCAAAACGGGCTCCAGTTCGCCCAATCGTGCGCCAAACGGCACGTGACAGCCTGAAACCCGCTCCAAATTGCTATGTCTGATGGCGCTAAGCCAAAACGTCCGACAGAATCTCGATCAGGTTGTCCACGTCGGCCTCTTCGCACACGAGCGGCGGAAGGAAGCGCAGCGTATGTGCGCCTGTAGCGTTGATCACGGCACCAGCCCCCAGTGCACGGGCTACAACGTCGTGTGCATCACCCGCGGCATCATCCAAATCGCAGCCGAGCATCAGGCCGCGACCGCGCACCTCTACCACATGCGGAAGCTTAGCCAGCGCCTGCTCCATATAGGCGCCAACCTTGGCAGCATGCTCGGCATAATCGCCGTGCACAAGCGCGGAGAGCGTCGCGGCACATGCCGCGATGGCCAAGCAGCTACCACCGAAGGTCGAACCATGATCGCCGGGCTTAAAGACGTCGGCGATTTCCTTCTTTGCCACCACGGCACCCATAGGCACACCGTCGGCAATGCCCTTGGCAAGGCTCATGATGTCGGGCTCCACACCATAGGTCTGGAACGCAAACGGCTTACCCGTGCGAAAAATTCCGCACTGGACCTCATCGGCGATAAGCACGGCACCCACCTCGTGCGCCAAGTCGCGCGCCGTAGCCATAAACTCCTCGGTCATGGGGTGCACACCGCTCTCGCCCTGAATCGGCTCGAGCATCACGGCGCAAATTTCACTGCCCAACTGCTTAAAAATTGCACGCAGTTCATCTACATCGTTGGGTGCGCAGGCCACAAAGCCACCCGGCAGCGGGCGGAAACTGTCCTGCAGCCAATCCTGCATGGTCGCGGCAATGGTCTCGAGCGTACGACCGTGAAAGCCGCCGCGCATGCACACGATGGTGTTGCCACCGTTGCCGGCACGCTTGGCGTACAGACGCGCGAGCTTCATCGAGCCCTCGTTGGCCTCGGCACCGGAATTGCCAAAGAACGTCTCCCACACCTGCTCGCCCGCAGCCGGAGCGCCAAGTGCCGCCGCCGTGGTCTCGTCGCCAGCGGCAATCGCGTCGGCAAGCACGCGTGCACCGTCCGCATCATCGTTAGCGAGCTTGGACAGCAGCGCCGCGACCTGGCCGCGCTGCTCGATGTAGAAATAGTTGGAGACATGCAGGAGCCTCTTGGTCTGATCCTCGAGCGCCGACAGCACTGCCGGATTGCCGTGGCCCAGGCTGCACACGCCAATACCGGCAAGAAAATCGAGGTATTCGCGACCATCGTCGCCGGTGAGCTTCATGCCGTGGCCTTCGACGAACTCGACCGGCGAGCGACCAAAGGTGTGCATGACGTAGTGGGATTCGAGCGATTGTTGTGCTGCAAATGACATGAGATACCTTTCGTTAAGCGCCAGGTAGCGCGGACTGTAGGCGTAATGGCGTAGCAATTTCGAGCCGGCTAGACCGTTTGAAGCTTCTCGACCTCGTCGAGGTTCTCGGCCAGGCGCGCCGCAAAGGTCGAAAGCGGGTGCGGGTGCGTATCGAACTCGTAGGCCGTCTCGGTGGAATGAATCACGGTGCCGACGCCGGCATCGGTCAGCAGCTCCAGGAGCAGCGAATGCGGCGTGGTACCGTTAATGATGTGGGCGCGAAATACGCCGCCGGCAAGCGCATCGACGGCCGCGCGCAGCTTGGGAATCATGCCCTTATCGACCTCACCGCCGTAGAGCATCTCGTTGACCTCGTCGAGCGTCAGGTTGGAGATGAGCGAGTCCTTATCACTAAAGTCCTTGTACAGACCGTCGACGTCGGTCAAAAAAATCGCCTTGTGCGCATGAAGCGCCGCCGCAACGGCGCCGGCGGCGGTATCGGCGTTGATGTTGAAGAAGCCGCCGTCCTCCCCCGCCGCGACGGTAGCGATTACGGGAATGTACTCGCTATCGAGCAAGCGCTCGATATAGTCGGTGTTGACGTGCGTCACTTTGCCCACGCGACCGAGTTCGGGGTCGAGCGGCTCGGCGATGAGCGTGCCGGCATCGCTGCCCGACACGCCTACGGCCAAATTACCGTGGTGGTTGATGGCAGCGACCAGCTCCTGGTTAACCTTGCCGCCCAGCACCTCGCGCACGATATCCATGGTCGCCGGCGTAGTCACGCGCTGCCCGTTCTTAAATTCGACAGGGATGTCATAGTGGCTGAGTGCCTCGTTGATAGCTTTGCCGCCGCCATGCACGATGACGGGGCGCATGCCGATAATCTTGAGCAAAACGATGTCGCTCATCACGTCGCGGCGCAGCTGCTCGTCAACCATGGCTGCTCCGCCATATTTGATAACGACCGTCTTGCCGGTCAGGTTTTTAATCCACGGCAGCGCTTCGAACAGCAGCTGCGCGGTTGCTTCGTTGGATTCGCTCGAACGACAATCGCGTGCGAATTTCATAATCTGCCTCGTCTTTCGTATCGTTATCACGCCGTGCTCCGCTGTCCGCAATGCGGCAAGATGCGCAGCGTGCCTGGAATCTAGGAACGGTAGTCACCGTTGATGGAGATGTACTCGTGCGTGAGGTCACAGGTCCACACGGTCGTTGCCGCGTCGCCTGCGCCCAGGTCGGCCGAGATCACGATCTCGGGCGCCTCAAAACGTCGCAGAGCCTCATCCTCGTCAAAGGGAACGGTCAGGCCATCGCGGCAGACAGGCATGCCCATCATGTCGATGGAAACGTCTTCCTGGTTAAACTTCACGCCGCACTTGCCGAGCGCCATGGCGACGCGGCCCCAGTTGCAGTCGTGACCGGCGATGCAGGTCTTGACGAGCGGCGAGTTGGCGACGGCACGGGCGGCGATATCGGCTTCCTCGTCGTTGGCGGCGCCGGTGACGTTAACCGTCACGAGCTTTGACGCGCCCTCGCCATCGGCCGCAATGTTGCGCGCCAGGCTCTCGCACACCTCGTGCACGGCAAAGGACAGTTCGTCAAAGGCATCAGTGCCCTCGACGATAGCCTCGGCTTCAGCGGCAGCAGCGCCAGAAGCAAGCATGATGCAGGTGTCGTTGGTCGAGGTATCGGAATCGACCGTCACCTTATTGAAGGTCTGCTTAACGGTCGAGAGCAACAGGGCGTGGAGCGCCGACGGCTCGACGGGGGCATCGGTAGTAATGACCGCGATCATGGTGGCCATATTGGGCATGATCATGCCCGAGCCCTTGCACATGCCGCCCACCGTATAAGCGTTGCCCGCATGACCCGCAGCCTCACTGCGGTAGCGAACGGCATACTCCTTGGAGTGCGTATCGGTCGTCATGATGGCACGGGCCGCATCGGCACCGCCATGGGCAGAGAGTGCCTCGTAGGCGGACGGGACGGCCGTCTCAAACGTGTCAATCGGCAGAATCTGTCCAATCACGCCTGTGGATGCAACTAGGATCTGCTGGGGTTCACAGCAGATGACCTGCGACGCGATGTTGCATGTCTCGCGCGCGCAGGCTAGGCCAGTCTCGCCCGTGGCGGCGTTCGCGTTGCCGGAGTTGATTGAAACACCGGCGACGATGCCATAGCCCTTGTCCGCACCGCCCAGGTTGGCACGGCTCACCTGCACGGGCGCCGCGCAAAAGCGGTTGGTCGTAAACACACCGGCGCCTGGACAGGGCTTATCGGGCACGACGAGCGCATAGTCCAAGCGCTCGGGATTCTTCCGGAATCCCGCATGGATGCCTGCGGCCTTAAAGCCGGCCGCTGCCGTAACGCCACCCTCGACGGCGCGTATCTTAATATCAATCAGGTCGGTATTCATCGTCCCTACGACTCCCTATATCAAATAAAAAAGCGGGTATCGGCTGGCACGCCATACCGGTCGCAATTAGTAGACCAGCTTAAAAGTGGCGCCCAACTCGATACCCGACTACCAAATCGTTAACAATCGAATGTGCTACACCGGGCACGCCACTGTGGGCAAGCCTCGTCGCTCGTCAAAGCCAAAAACGATGTTGGCGCACTGGACCGCCTGGCCTGCTGCACCCTTGCACAGATTGTCGATAGCACCCGTCGCCACCAGCACGCCCGCGCGCTTGTTGAGCGCAAGACCGATCTGGGCAGCGTTGGTGCCGACGACCGAAGCCGTCTTGGGCTGCTGGCCGGCATCGAGCACGCGCACAAAGGTGCGACCGGCGTAGAACTTCTTGTAATGGTCGACGACGTCCTCAAGGGTCAACGTGTCGAGAGCCCGCGGCGCGAGCGGCATCGTCACCGTGGAAAGCAGGCCGCGCTTGAGCGGTGCCAAGTGCGGAGTAAAGACGACGCGATCGGTCAGGCCCAGGATCTGCTCGATCTCGGGCGTATGGCGATGTTTGCCTACGCCATAGGCCTCTAAGTTCTCGTCTGCGCTACAAAAATGGGTGCGAGCGTTGCAGGACTTACCGGCGCCCGTCACGCCACTAATGGCATCGACGATTACGGGGCCGTTCTCTGCCATCCAGCCCGCACGCACGGCAGGAGCGGCAGCGAGGCTCGTTGCGGTGGGATAGCAGCCGGCGCAAGCGACCAAAACGGGCTTTCCGGCGGCATGGCTGGAAGCAGCGGTCTCTAAGTCCTGGCAGAACAGCTCGGGCAGGCCAAAAGCGCGGGTCTTGAGCAACTCGGGGCTCGTGTGCTCGGCGGCATACCATGCCTCAAAGACGGACGGGTCGCTCAGACGGTAATCGGCCGAAAGATCAAAGCAGGAAACGCCCGCGGCAAGGAGCGCGGGCACCTGCGCCATGGCAGCCGTGTGCGGCACGGCAAGAAAAACCGCATCGCAGCTCTTGAGCTCGGGGGCGTCATGCGTGGTGAAAACCAGATCGCTCACGCCAGCAAAGCTCGAATACACCGCGGACAGCGGCTGGCCGGCATCGGCGTTGGACGTAATGGCAACAAGTTCAAACTCGGGATGGCCGAGTACGAGGCGAATGAGCTCGGCTCCGGCATATCCAGCCGCGCCGACGATTCCAACCTTCAAAGACATATCAGACTCCTTGTCTGCGATTTATGCACCGATGCGCATTTCGCAGCAGTCGTTATGAGATGGGTTGAAACTTTAGCACCAAAAGATGCATGAATACGTAAATAGCTTGCATGTTCATGCATTGAAACATTCCCGACACATTCGCTTGAAGGAATTGACAAATAGAGTGGGCCCCGTATTGACCGGCACTCCTTACGGTGCCAGGCAACACGGGACCCGCCCATGCGAAAACTAAGTTGTTAGGATGAGCCAGCTGGCTAGAGCTCAACCGGCACCCATTCGTCATGATTGCAGATAAATGCCTCGGGATCCTCGACGCTAAAGAAGACGAGCGCGGGGTCGTTAGGCCCCTCATAGTGCTCGCTCAAGCGCTCAAGATGCTTCCATCCGGCCTCGCGCATTTCGCTCGAAGCCCGGTCTTCCAGCCCCGCACGCCCGCGCAGGATCAACCAACCATGGCCCGGCCACCAACTCGTGGCCTCAAAGCGCTGGTTTTGCAGCAGCTCCTGCCACACATCTTTGGTGCGCGCCGTCACAAACCACAGCTTGCCGTCCTGAATCTGCGCAAACGAGAACGGACGCACATGCGGCTGCCCGCCCACGCTCGTCGCCAGATACCACGCCGGCACCGACGTCAGATACTCCAACACCGTATTCAATCCGTCCATGTGTCCTCCTGACGCCTGACCAGTCTTTTTGGAATGGGTAGTCAATTTGGGAAATTAGAGCTCGAGGCGCTCTTCGCTGCCGTCGATATCGCAGAACCGTGCGGCGATGTTGCGGACCGAGAAGAATGCAAGGCGGCCATCGTTGGCGCTATCGTGTTGCTCGCCAATGCCCACCATGTGCTTAAAGCCCGCTTGGCGCACCTTGTCGCTCACGAATGCATCGTCCTCGAGCGCGGCCTCGCCAGTTAACACGATCCAGCACTCCCCCGGCTTCCAGCCCGATACCTCAAACTTGGGATTCGCGCTCAACTCCGCCCACACGTCCTTGTCGCGCGACGTGCAAAACCACAGCTTGCCATCATCGACCATGGCAAACGAAAACGGCCTCACGCGGGGCTGATGCCCGTCGCTCGCATCGGTCGTGGCAAGATACCACGCCGGAATGCGCCTGAGATACGAGCAGGCGCGCTCGAGCTGAGCCGTGCGATCGATGTCGGTCATAGAGACCCCTTTCCTGCGCTCGAATCGAGCTTAGACGAGTTGAAGATTGATAACGACAACGCATGTCGCCAGCAGCGCCATCGCCACCGCGGCCAGTGCATCCCCGCGGCCAAACGCAAGCGTATGCAGACGCGTGCGTCCCTGTTCGCCGTGATAGCAGCGCGCATCCATGGCGGCCGAAAGCGTCTCAGCATGACGGAACACGCCGGTGAACAGCGGAATCGCCACACTGCCGAGCATGCGGACACCGCCGAGCGGACCGCCCGTCACGCGCGCGCCGCGACTTGCCTGCGCATCGGCCGTCTGTTTCATCTCGGTGGCAAATTGCGGCATAAACCGCAGCGCGATACCCATAATCATGCCGAGCTCGTGCGCCGGAAGCCCCACGCGCGCAAATGGTGCGAGTAGACGTTCAAAGCCCGCGGTGAGGTCGAGCGTCGGCGTGGTGAGTGTAATGGCGCTCATGCCGGCCATCATCAACGTCAGGCGGCACGCCACAAACGCCGCAGAACGCAGCGAGCCCTCGCTCACCTGCAAAAAGCCAAGCTGCCACAAAATGCGGCCGCTCTGATCGGAAAACAAGTTGAGCACCGCGACTACCACGACAATCGCCAGCAGTGGTGCCATCGATGATAGGACCCGACGCAACGGCACCCGGGCCACGACATAGACCAGGACCACAAACATTGCGACCGGAACCAGCCCGCAAAAGCTTCCGACGGTGAGCACGGTGACCAGAAAGGCGAAACCTAGGAGCAACTTAGTACGCGGATCCAGGCGATGCACCGCGCTATCCCCGGGATAGTAGCTGCCAAATGAGAACGCCTCCATCAGCAGCCCTCCTCTCGCGTGGGCGCCTTGGAACCGGCCTGACACGGAGCCCTCAAAGGCCCTTCCGCGCAGCCCAGCAGCAAGCCGGCCAGCTCGTCGGCCAGTGCCTCAACCGTATAAAGTTTGTCGCAGCGGAGCGGCACACCGGCTTGCACGAGCGATAATGCCATGCGCTGAGCGGCAGGGGCGCCCAGGCCGATTGACTTGAGCTCGTTCGCGTGCGCAAAAACCTGTGCGGGCGTTCCCTCGGCAAACACGGCGCCCTCGTTCATCACAACGATACGGTCACAGCAATTTGCCAGGTCATCCATGCTATGCGAAACCATGACAACAGTCAGGCCCTCGCGATGGAGCCGATCGATGAGCCCCAGGAAATCCCTGCGCGCAGCCGGATCGAGCCCCGCCATGGGCTCGTCGAGCACCAGCACCTCGGGCTCCATGGCGAGCACGCCGGCAAACGCCACGCGGCGCTGCTGGCCGCCCGAAAGCTCAAAGGGGTTCTTGTCGCCTATCGCGGCAAGGTCGAGGCCCACGCGCGCAAGCGATGATGCGACACGGCGTGCAACCTCGTCTTCTGGCAGGCCAAGGTTGCACGGGCCAAACGCCACGTCCTGCGCCACGGTCTCGGCAAATAGCTGGCGCTCGGGATACTGAAACACCACGCCGACCTTGGCCTTAACCGCGGCGGCGTCTTTCTTGCTTGATAGGTCGAGCCCCAGCGCGCAAACGCTTCCCTCCTGCGGACGAATCAACCCGTTGAGATGCTGAACCAGCGTCGATTTACCCGAGCCGGTATGACCCGCCAATCCCAGAAACTCGCCGCGGCGCACCGTCAACGAAACATCACGTAGCGCCCAGGGGCTGTTTGGATCGTTGCCCCAAAGAGCTTGTTTGCTCGATGCGTCCGCAGTGGTCGAGCGCTTGCGCCATCGACGGCGCTCGCGGGCGCTCAGCGAGTAACTATGCGAGAGGTGCGAGATCTCGATAACGGGCTCCGACGCGGCTATCCCGTCGGCCGCAGAGGATCCATTGTCAAGCACATGTGAATCGGATGCGGAAGGCTGCCCTGCTATGTCCGCCCCACTCCGCTCGGCATAAGCCTGTGCAATCTCGGCGACCATATCCGCCTCGCGCACCTGCGCGCAAACGGAAACGCCCTTCTCACGAAGTGCCCTACCTAGGCAGCACGACGCCGGCATATCCAGGTTGAACTGCGCAAGCTCATCCGCCCGCGTCAAGATTTCCTCGGGCGTACCGAGCATGGCAACGCGCCCCGCCCGAAACACCGCGACACGATCGGCCTCGGCAGCCTCTTCCATAAAGTGCGTAATCATCACGATGGTCATGCCGCGATCGTGCAACGCGCGGCAAGCCTTCATGAGGCCCTTGCGTCCACGCGGATCGAGCATCGAGGACGCCTCGTCCAATATGAGCACGCGCGGCTCCATGGCGAGCACGCCGGCAAGCGCCACGCGTTGCTTTTGGCCACCCGAAAGCGCATGGGTCTCGTGGCGCTCAAAGCCCACCAGCCCCACGCCCTTCAGCGCCTCGCGTACGCGCTGCGCAATTTGCGCCGATGGCACGCCAAGGTTTTCGGGACCGAACGCAACGTCATCTTCGACAAGCGTTGCCACCAGCTGATCATCAGGATTCTGGAATACCATGCCCGCGGTCGAACGAATGTCGTAGACCAGCTCGGGGTCGGACGCATCCATGCCATCGATGCGCACCGTGCCCGCATCGGGCTGCAGCAGCGCATTCAGATGCTTGGCAAACGTCGACTTGCCCGACCCATTGCCACCGAGGATGCAGAAAAACTCGCCATCCTCGATGTTCAGATTGATACCATCGAGCGCTTTCGCAGCGCCATCGTAGCTAAAGGAAACGCCCCGACACTCAATCATGCGCGGCCTTTGACCTGGTCCTTCTTGGGCGTGATGAGATTAGAGACCGCCTTGTACACCGCGAGCGTCAACACCGAGTTGAGCACGGTCTTGATAAGGTTGAACGGCAGCACGGCAGGAATCATGAGTGGGGCGATCACATCGACCGAGCCATACCAGAACCAAACACCAATGGTAAGGTTTGCGACCATAGACAACGCCGTAGCGGCAATGACGCCGAGCGCTAGGCCAATCACGGCACCCTTATAGGTATGCATCTTCTGGTAGACGATAGCCGCGGGCAGAATATAACCCAGCGTAGCCACCAGGTTCATAAGCGCACCGACCCAGTCACCCGTGGTGAGCGCATGGATAACGATCGCCATGGCGGCAACAGCAGTGCCGGCGCCGGGGCCATACGCAAAACCGCACACCATCGCCGGTACCAGCGACGGGTCATACGTCAAAAACGGCGCCGAAGGAAGGATGGGCAGCTGCACATACATAAACAGGGCGCCCAAGGCGCACATCAGCGCCATGGTAACGAGCTGTTTGGTGCTCCACCTATTCGTGTTCTCAAAATGGATATGCTGCGACTGTTCAGACATAAGATCACCTGCCTCTTTCATCCGGACTCTAACCGTTGGTACTGGGATCTCACCAGTTCAGCCGGCATGCGAACCAACACACGCACGGGTCGCGGACTCATCGGCTCGGTCGCAGACGCCTCGTCTGCGCCACGGCACCCCTTTGGCACCGCCCGATTTACCGCCAGTGGGGAATTTCACCCCGCCCTGAAACAGCAATTGCAAGTGTAGCACGGGCAGGTTTTCGCGCAAGTATGCCGAGGGTAATTTATGGCGGGGATCAGTTGCCGCAACAACCACGTTCCCCACCCATCCCAAAGTAACGCGCCTTTCGCGCAAAGCGCGAAACAGCGACCGGGACATGTATCCCCATCAGCCACGATCTCCGCCCACGCCGACCTCAAGGCCGTAAACGCAGGGGATCCGGGGGCGTGACGGGGGTTTCTCTCCGGAACATTCCGCACTGATATCTTCTGTATTGAAGACGTCGATGATGCACCCGTATACCATTG
>CABRYP010000016.1 GCA_902475245.1 uncultured Collinsella sp.
AAGCGCGCCGTTATCTTCTCTCTAATGCGATTTCCATGGCGTATGGTCATGCTAAGAGCTATCTGATGGTCGTTACTGGACTTTCGCCCATGGGGGCTTTGACGCTGCCGGCAATTCTTCCTTCGGAATTGGCAGCGGACAGCGATGCGTCTTTCCAAAGTGAGTAAGCTGTTCTCGATTTGGATTATGCCTGCCACTGTGTGCAAATGTAACGGGGTGCCGAATCGGTAGTTGGACTGATTCGGTACTTATATTTCGAAGTTTCTAGTTGAAGCCCTGCGATGCCCGTGCTACGACAGCTAAATTGACCGTGACATCCTGACTTGCGACACGCATGTAGCTCCGCACGGGTATCATAGTGAAAGCGATTTCAATGACAGGGGTACTCGTGGTAAAGATGAAAGATGTGGCCGAGTTGGCGGGCGTTTCGAGCGCCGCCGTCTCGCGCTACCTCAACGGTGGCTACATATCGACGGACAAGGCTGAGCGCATTAAGCAGGCGATTGAGCTGACCGGATACGTGCGGTCCAGCCAGGCTCGCGCACTGCGCACCGGTTCCACCAAGCTTATCGGCGTCATCGTGCCCAAGATCAACTCGGAGTCCGTGAGCCGCATTACCGCCGGCATTGGCCAGGTGCTCGGTCGCCGTGGCTACCAGATGCTGCTTGCCAACACCGACAACGCGGCCGATCGTGAGCTCGAATACCTCGATTTATTCCAAAACCACCCGGTCGATGGCATTGTGCTGGTGGCAACTATGATTACCGACGAGCACCGTCGGGCGATTGAATCGTGCCGCGTGCCCATCGTGCTGATCGGCCAGAATGTTGTGGGCGCGGCGTGCGTCTATCACGACGATTACGAGGCCGCCTTTGAGCTGGGCCATGCACTTGCGGGTCGCGTGGACGGCAAGATTGCCTATATTGGAGTTACCGATGAGGACCGCGCTGCTGGTTACGGCCGCCGTCGTGGTTTTGAGGCCGGCTTGCGCGCCGCGGGCGTGGCACTTGATCCGAGCCTGATTCGCCAGGGGTCCTTTACGCTCGATTCGGGCTATGGTGCGGCGCGTGAACTGCTCTCTGTCGCTCCCGATGTTTCGTTTATCGCGTGCGCGACCGACACCATGGCAGCGGGCGCGCTGCGCGCCATCGATGAGGTTCGTGGGTTTGGCGAGGGCATGCGCCGCGTGAGTGGTTTTGGCGACAACGCGTTTTTGCGTGCGCTGACGGGCGGTATTCCCACCGTGCATTATGGCTACCTGACCAGTGGCATCGAGGCGACCAATATGTTGCTCAACACGCTCGATGGCGTGGAGGGGGAGAGCGGCCTCAAGACGCTCAAGCTCGGCCATCAGCTTATGAATGTCTAGGTCTTGGGCACGTCTGCATGCCTCTGAGCCCTTGTGTTTATCTCAAAACTACCATTCGCCGGCTATTTCCTACCGTTCACCCTACTATGAAAACGATTACAGACATATGAAACTGAAAACGATTACAGTGTAAGTGTCAAAGATGGCCGGGTGCAAATGCGCCCGTTGGAGGAAAGGGAAGTCATGGACTACCGCAAATCAGCCCAAGAGGTGCTCGACAGCATCGGTGGCGCTGACAACGTTGTTTCGGCCGCACACTGCGCCACGCGTCTGCGCCTGGTGATCGCCGATAACACCAAGGTTAACAAGGAGGCCATCGAGAATGTCGACGGCGCCAAGGGCGTCTTTGAGGCCCAGGGCCAGCTGCAGATTATTTTTGGCACCGGCATCGTCAACAAGGTCTACGAGGAGTTCATCGCGCTCAGTGGCGTCGAGGCTGCCACCAAGGCCGAGGTCAAGGAGGCCGCGGCGCAGCAGCAGAACATCTTTATGCGTGCCATTAAGGTGCTCGGCGACGTCTTTGTCCCCATCATCCCTGCCATCGTGGCTTCGGGCCTGCTGCTGGGCATTATGAGCGCCCTCAACTTTATGGCCTCCAACGGCTTTATCGCGCTCGACACCAATAACTTTATCTATAAGATCGCCGACCTGGTCTCGGGCACGTCCTTTGGCATTCTGCAGATCCTGATTGGCTACTCCGCCGCTAAGGCCTTTGGTGCCAACCCGTACCTGGGTGCCGTCGTCGGCGGTGCGTTCATCAACTCCTCGCTGCAGAGCGTCTACACGGTTGCCTCCGAGGGCGTGCAGACCATGGTCACCGTCATCCCCGGCGTGTACAGTTTTGAGTGGGTCGGCTATCAGGGCCATGTGATCCCCATCGTTATCGCCTGCGCCATTCTGGCCTTCCTCGAGAAGCGCCTGCACAAGATCGTTCCCGAGATGTTCGACCTCTTTGTGACTCCGCTCGTCTCGGTGTTCGTGACCGTTCTCGTGACGCTCGTTGCCGTCGGCCCCATCTTCGTGTGGGCCGAGAACGCCATCCTCGGTCTGATCCAAGCCCTGCTGACCCTGCCCTTCGGAATCGGTTCCTTTATCGTCGGCCTGTTCTATGCCCCCACGGTCGTTACCGGTATTCACCAGATGTACACCGCCATCGACCTGGGTCAGCTCGCCCAGTACGGCGTGACCTACTGGCTGCCCATCGCCAGCGCTGCCAACATCGCCCAGGGTGGTGCCGCACTCGCCGTTGCCTTTAAGACCCGCGATGCCAAGATCAAGGGTCTGGCACTTCCTTCGGCCCTGTCCGCCTTCATGGGTATTACCGAGCCGGCCATCTTTGGTGTGAACCTGCGCTTCTTTAAGCCCTTCATCGCCGGCTGCATCGGTGGCGGTTGCGGCGCCCTGGTCTGCGCGCTCACCTCGCTTGCCGCTTCCGGTACGGGCGTTACGGGTATCTTCGGTATCCTGCTGTGCCTGGCCCAGCCCGTGCAGTACGCGATCATGTTTGCGGTCGCCGCGCTGGTTTCCTTTGGCGTCTCGTTTGTCCTGTACAAGGACGAGCCCAAGGCTTCCGAGCAGGCCTAAGAGCTTTTGATTGAGGGGTGCCCGCGGGTTGTATGCTCGCGGGCGTTTCCCGTATCCGGTGTCGATCTCTGGCGCCTTGTTACTTTCGATCCGTTAGGACTTTGATATGTCTAATGCCCTTGGGCGCGATCTTGCAAAGCTGGTTGCCGCTGTTGACGCTGCCGCCTCTGAGTGCGGCCATGGCGTGTATGGCCAGCGCTTCCATATTATGCCGCCGGCGGGCTGGCTCAACGACCCCAACGGTCTTTGCCAGGCAGGCGGCGTGTTCCATGCCTATTTTCAGTATACGCCGTTTGATGTCGAGGGCGGCGTTAAGGTCTGGGGCCATGCGACGAGTCGCGATCTTATGACGTGGGACTACGTTGGCGCCCCACTGCTGCCCGACGAGCCGTTCGATTGCCATGGTGTGTATTCGGGCTCCGCGCTTGCCGAAGACGGTCGCATTCGCGTGCTCTATACGGGCAACGTTAAGCTTTCCGATGCTGACGGTACGTACGACTACGTCAATACCGGCCGCCGCGCCGATACCGTCTATGTGGAGAGCGTTGATGGCCTTGCCGGTCGGGAGTTCAACCAAAAGCGCGTGGTGCTGGCGTCCGATGATTATCCCGAGGATTTGACCTGCCACGTGCGCGATCCCAAGGTGTGGCGCGATGACGATGGGCGTTACCATATGGTGCTGGGCGCGCGTCGTCGCGTGGATGGTCCGCATGTCGATAGTCGATTTTGCGCCATGCACGGCGAGGGTGCCGGGCGCGATGTGGGTGAGATCTTGGTGTACGGTTCGGCGGATATGCTGAACTGGGAGCTCGAGAGCCGTGTGTCTACGCCCAAGCGTTTCGGCTTTATGTGGGAGTGCCCGGGGTATCTTGAGCTTAAGGCGGATGGCGGTGTACCGGCGAAGTGGCTGTCCTTCTCTCCCCAGGGGCTCGAGGGCGGTCGTTGGGACCGCGGCAACGTATACGCTGCTGGCTACATGCCTGTAACGGGCGACATTACCGGTGGCAATGACGCTTATGAGCTGGGCGAGTTCCGCCTATGGGACGCCGGTTTTGACTTCTATGCTCCGCAGGAGTTCACGGCCGAGGACGGTCGCCACATTCTGGTCGGCTGGATGGGCATGCCCGATGAGCCGACCTATGGCAACGCACCCACCGTGGCGTGTGGCTGGCAGCACTGCATGACGGTGCCGCGCGAGCTTGCGGTCGGTGACGGCGGTGTGGTACTGCAGCATCCGGCGCGCGAGATTGAGCGTCATTATGCCTCGGTGCGTGTGGGGGAGGGCTCGTTGGAGGTTGCCGGCGATACCTGCTTTGACGTTATTTCTAGCGGTATCGACGGCGCATTTACCGCGACCGTTGATGGCGAGCTGAAGCTGGCGTTTGTGCCCGCCGAGCGCGAGCTGCCCGCGCGCTTTGAGATGCGATTTACCGATGAAGGTCGCGCTTCTGCCGGCTGCGGTCGTACCGTGCGCTGGGAGCCCGTCGACGAGGTTCGTAACGTGCGCATTGTTGGCGATGTCTCGTCGGTCGAGGTGTTTGTGAATGATGGCGCGCTCGTGTTTTCGACGCGCATCTATCCCGAGACCTATGGCGTGACCGTTGAAGCTCCGGGTGCGAGCGTGACCTATCACACGCTCAACATCTAGGCGATTCGTCGCATATCGGCGCTATACTGCAGCCGTTGCCCACGATGCGGGAAACATCCGCATCGTGGGTTTATGTTTATGTAGGGAGGTTGTCGTATGGGCGTACAGCAGCTAGAAGAGGCCTGGGCTTTGAGGACCGGCGCGCGTGAAGCACGGTTGCTCGCGGCCTCGCATGTGCCAGCAGCGTTGTCGCAATTGGGGATTGTGCACCCCGGCGACCGCCTGTTGGCCTTTGCGGGCGACTTTGCCGATGCGTTTGCGCACGGCTTTGATGCCTGCGACGTGGCTATGGTGGGTGAGCCGTCGGTTGCAGCGTTTGTCGCCGCGTCCGAGAACTTTGATGCTTCGTTTGATGCCGAGGGGCCGCACCTGTGGTGGTTTGTCAACTCCATCGGCGGGTTTGGTCTGCGCGTGCCCGATCTTCGCGCCCTGGGTCGCGCGGCTCGCGATGCCCGCGCGCTGTTGGTTGTGGACAACACCGTGGCGTCGGCTTTTGGCTGCGATCCGCTGCGGCTGGGTGCTGCACTGTCGCTCGAGGCGCTCGATCGCGTGTGCGCCGGCAAAGCTCCACGCAAGCTCGTTGCCGCTTCGGTGGCGCGCTCGCAGCTCAAGCGTCATCGCGTGGATGCTGCTGCCGAGTGCGCGCATGCGTTGTTTGCGGGATGCGGTGCTTTGGCGCTCGACCTTTCTACCGAGGAGGCCGGTGCGCTGGAGCGCGGGCTGGACTCGCTCAATACCCGCATGCAGGCACACTTCGACCGCGCCCGTGCGCTGGCCGAGTATCTGGCCGCCAACGAGATGATGCGCAACGTGCGCTATCCCGGACTGAGCTCGCATCCCGACCATGTGGTTGCAACGGGAATCCTCGAGCACGGCTTTGGCCCGGCAGTTGAATTTGACCTTATTGAGCGTAGCGCGGGAGAGCTGTTCGACGCTTTGCCGGGGGAGTTTCGTACATCGCCCGCCGGCGGCGCAACGACGCGCCTTTCGGCTCCACGCGGCAAGCAGGGGAGCACCATTCGCCTTTTCGCCGGCACCGACGACCCCTTGATCGTGGCCGCCACCCTAGATAATGCCCTCCGCAACTAGCTAAATCATCTTCAACTCCATAAGTTGCGGTGAAATAGGGATTGTTTTACGGCTTTAATCGCATAAACAGTCCCTATTTCACCGCAACTTATGAGAATGGGTCGTGTGGCTATAAAGCCCTGTCCAAAATTGGCTACTTTTTGATGCTGGCGATGAGGTCGTTTGCTTTGGTGGCAATGACGTTGTTGATCTCTGCCTGCAGCTCCTCGTAGACCGCTACGGCTCGCTCGCCAGCGGGGGTGAGTGTGGATCCGCGGGCGCCGTCGCGCTCGATGAGCTTGCAGCCCAGCTGGCCTTCGGCTTCGTTAACAATGCGCCAGGCCTTGGAATATGCCATGCCCATGCTTTTAGCGGCACGGTTGAGCGAGTGCTCACGGGCAATACCCTGCAGCAGCAAGACGCAGCCGTGACCGAACACGCCCGGCAGATCTTTGTCGCACGCTTGAATGACCAACTTTGCCGTCGTCTTGTACTCCATGTGCTCCGCATCTCCCCGCTAAAGTGTTTGCTGGGCAAACGCAAAGCATGCGTCAAACCCTCGTGTGCTCTTCTTAAATCATGCATTGTAGCAGTCAAAGTGCGTTAAGATACTTCCCCAGTATTGGGCGCCCAAGGTTGGGCTGGGTCCTACGAGGCCTGCAGCCGACCGGTCGCATGGAAAAAGGAGAAACATGGCTACGTTCTTTCCCGGTGAGTCCCACACGTTTTCGGAGTATCTGCTGGTCCCTGGTTACTCGTCCTCGCAGTGCATTCCCAACAACGTCTCTCTTAAGACGCCGCTAACCCGCTTTAAGCGCGGTGAGAAGCCGGCAATCACCCTGAACATCCCCATGGTTTCCGCCATCATGCAGTCCGTCTCGGGCGTCGATATGGGTGTCGCGCTCGCTACCGAGGGTGGCCTGTCCTTCATTTACGGTTCCCAGAGCGCCGAGTCCGAGGCCGCTATGGTCAAGGCCGTCAAGGATCACAAGGCTGGCTTCGTTCAGTCCGATTCCACGCTGACCCCCGACATGACCATGGAGCAGGTCATCGAGCTCAAGGAGAAGACCGGTCACTCCACCATGCCGGTTACCGACGACGGCACTCCCAAGGGTAAGCTCCTGGGCATCGTCACCAGCCGTGACTATCGCCCCAGTCGCGATGACCACCAGACGAAGGTCTCCGAGTTCATGACCCCGCGTGAGCAGCTCATCGTGGGCGACAAGAACATCAGCCTCAAGGTTGCCAACGACGTCATCTGGGACAACAAGCTCAACGCCCTGCCCATCGTCGACGACAACGATCACCTGATGGGAATCGTCTTCCGCAAGGACTATGACAGCCACAAGACCAACCCCAACGAGCTGCTCGACGGCGACAAGCGCTACATGGTCGGCGCCGGTATCAACACCCGCGACTATGCCGAGCGCGTGCCGCTGCTCATCGAGGCCGGCGCCGATGTCCTGTGCATCGACTCCTCCGAGGGCTTCAGCGAGTGGCAGAAGCGCACCATCGAGTGGATTCGCGCCAACTACGGCGAGGACGTCAAGGTCGGTGCCGGTAACGTCGTCGACGCCGAGGGCTTCCGCTTCCTGGCAGACTGCGGCGCTGACTTCATCAAGGTCGGTATCGGCGGCGGTTCCATCTGCATCACCCGTGAGACCAAGGGTATCGGTCGTGGCCAGGCCACCGCGCTGATCGACGTCTGTCGCGCTCGCGACGAGTACTACGAGGAGACCGGCGTCTACGTGCCCGTGTGCTCCGACGGCGGCATCGTCTACGACTACCACATGACGCTCGCCCTTGCCATGGGCGCCGACTTTATGATGCTGGGCCGCTACTTCGCCCGCTTCGACGAGAGCCCGACCGAGCGCGTCAACGTCAATGGCCAGTACATGAAGGAGTACTGGGGCGAGGGTTCTGCGCGTGCCCGCAACTGGCAGCGCTACGACCTGGGTGGCGCCGCGAAGCTCAGCTTCGTCGAGGGTGTCGACTCCTACGTTCCCTACGCCGGCTCCCTTAAGGACGGCGTGGGCGGCACGCTCTACAAGGTCAAGTCCACGATGTGCAACTGCGGTGCCCTCTCGATCCCCGAGCTCCAGGAAAAGGCACGCCTAACGCTGGTCAGCTCCACCTCCATCGTCGAAGGCGGCGCCCACGACGTAGTCGTCAAGGACTCTCAGCAGAGCGTCAGCTACCGCTAAACGGCTTTCCCAAGCACCGCACCTTGCCGTTCAAACCGTCGCTCGCGTACCAAAGTACGCGTCGCTCCTCTTTCACGGCAATCTGCGGCACTCGGAAAACCCGACCATACATGGGCGGGTAACATTTAACGGTTGATTCACAACCACGTTATTTAGATAAAGCGAGATGCCTGCAAGTTGCAGGCATCTCGCTTGTCGTATTTGCTATCATCAGTCAAGTTAACCTTAGGGTCGGGCGGCTTGGCTTTGTTCGCTACAAGTTCCGCACGCAAAGAAGAGCACTTAATGTGCTCTTCGTCTTGCGCAGGACTGTCCGCAGTAGCGAACAAAGCCAAGCCGCCCGACCCCAGCTAAGATTAAAGGAGCTGATATGTGCGATTGCACAGATCATAAGGACGAGATCCCTGCCTACGACGCGCAGGCCATTGAGTCCAGGTGGATGAAGGCCTGGGAGGACTCCAACCTCTTTGCCGTCGACACCGACGACAGCAAGCCCAAGAAGTATGTGCTCGAGATGTTCCCGTATCCGTCGGGCGACCTGCACATGGGCCACGCGCGCAACTACACCATCGGCGATGCCATGGCCCGTCAGGCCCGCATGCGCGGCTACGACGTGCTGCATCCCATCGGCTTTGACGCCTTTGGCCTGCCTGCCGAGAACGCCGCCATCAAGCACAATACGCAGGCTGCAGCTTGGACGTACAAGAACATGGACCAGGCGCTCGCCACGATGAAGCGCATGGGCTTCTCCTACGATCTGGATCGCATGGTCAAGACCTGCAGCCCCGACTACTACCGCTGGGGTCAGTGGATCTTTGAGAAGCTGTGGGAAAAGGGCCTGGTCTACCGCAAGAAGAACCCGGTCAACTGGTGCCCCACCTGCAAGACCGTTCTGGCCAACGAGCAGGTCACCGAGGGCAAGTGCTGGCGCTGCGGCACCGAGCCCGAGAAGCGCGACCTTGAGCAGTGGTATTTCAAGATCACCGAGTACTCCCAGGAGCTGCTCGACGACCTGGAGAAGCTCCCCGGCTGGCCCGAGCGCGTCAAGCAGATGCAGGCCAACTGGATCGGCCGCTCAGAGGGCGCCGAGGTCGACTTTACCCTGTGCGACCAGGATGGCGAGCCCATCGAGGGCGACGAGGGTAAGATCACCGTCTTCACCACGCGTGCTGACACCCTGTTTGGCGTGTCCTTCTTTGTTCTGGCCCCCGAGTACGCTCGTCTGCACGAGCTCGTCGAGGGCACGGAGTACGAGGAGGCCGTCACCAAGATCGTCGAGGACTCCAAGCATATCTCTGCCGTCGAGCGTGCCCAGGGCACCCTCGAGAAGCACGGTGCCTTTACCGGCCGCTACGTGGTGAATCCCGTCAACGGCGAGAAGGTCCCCGTGTGGGTTGCCGACTACGTCGTTGCCGACTACGGTACCGGCGCTGTCATGGCCGTTCCCTGCGGTGACCAGCGCGACTTTGAGTTCGCCCGCAAGTACGACCTGCCGATCGTGCCGATCATCCTGGACGACGACGACCGCGCTGCCGTCGAGGCCAGCGGTGAGACCATTGATACCTTCCATGCCGAGACCGTCGACTGGGATTGCGCCCACGCTGCCGAGGGTACGCTGGTCCAGTCCGGCAAGTACACCGGCATGCGCGGCGGTAAGCACTCCGAGGGCGAGGCTGCCATCGTGGCCGACCTCGAGGCCATGGGCTGCGGTCGTCGCAAGGTCGAGTTCCGCCTGCGCGACTGGCTCATCAGCCGTCAGCGCTATTGGGGCAACCCCATCCCGGCCATCCACTGCGAGCACTGCGGCATCGTGCCCGTGCCCGAAGATCAGCTGCCGGTGACGTTGCCCGAGAACCTTGACCTGGGCGCCGGCGAGACCCTTGCCGAGTGCAAGGACTTCTACGAGACCACCTGCCCGGTCTGCGGCCGCCCGGCCAAGCGCGAGACCGATACCATGGACACCTTCACCTGCTCCAGCTGGTATTACCTGCGCTATACCGATCCGCACAACACTGAGCTTCCCTTCTCCCGCGAGGCGGCCGACCGTTGGATGCCCGTCGATAACTACATCGGTGGCATCGAACACGCTATTCTGCACCTGCTCTACAGCCGCTTCTTCACCAAGGCGCTGCGCGACCTGGGCCTGCTGAGCGTGGACGAGCCCTTCACCAACCTGCTGTGCCAGGGCATGGTCAAGGACGAGAACGGCGACACCATGTCCAAGTCCAAGGGCAACGTCGTGCCCCCGAGCTCGGTCATCGAGCCCTACGGCGCCGACACCATGCGTCTGGCGATCCTGTTTATCGCCCCGCCCGAGAAGGACTTCGACTGGGATCCCAAGGCCGTCGAGGGCGCCAACCGCTTCATCAAGCGCGCCTGGCGTATCGTGTGGCAGCTCGTCCAGTCGGGTGACGCCAACGTGGCCTTCGACAAGTCCGTGCTCGACGAGACCGCGATGAAGCTCTACCGCGAGCGTCACCGCACCATCGCCAAGTGCACCGAGGACTTCGATCGCGGCCAGTTCAACACCGCGATCTCGGCCGTCATGGAGCTCGTCAATGCGGCGAGCGCCTACCTCAACGCCACCGAGGGTGCTGACCGCGACAAGGCCCTGTGCTACGGCGTGGCCAAGGACATCGTGAGCGTCCTTGCCCCCATCTGCCCGTTCTGGGCCGACGAGCTGTGGCACGAGGCGCTCGGCTGCGAGGGCAACGCCTACACCGCCGCCTGGCCCGAGTTCGATCTGGCCGAGTCCATCGAGGATACGGTGCAGATCGTCGTCCAGGTGCTCGGCAAGGTCCGCGGCCGCATCGACGTGCCCCGCGATGCTTCCAATGAGGAAATGCAGACTGCCGCCGAGGCCGCCGTCGCCAAGTGGCTCGAGGGCAAGACGGTCGTCAAGGCCATCTGCGTGCCTGGCAAGCTGGTCAACCTGGTGGTCAAGTAAGCACTGCGAGCATAACTGACGCATAAAAGACGAGGGGCGATCCGATGGGGTCGTCCCTCGTTTTGCGTTGTATGCCCCGCTTGGCTTGTGCCGAGCGTCACCCGCTACGGAATGTGCACCAGGTCCCTAAAGTAGACGTTGCCCGTCTGCTCTTCGAACATCCAGATGTTGAGGTAGATGTCGTTGAGGTCGTTGTTCACGTCAAAGTCCGGATCGTCGAAGGTGCCTACAAAGGTGAGCATCGCGGTCGCTTCTTCGCCTGCGGCGACGGGCTGGCGCATGCGCACGTCGCGGACGACACCGTTGACGTAGGCATAAGCATCAACATCGCCAAACATCATGTCGGCATCGGTGTTGTTTGTCACCGCAAAGACCAACACGGCGTCGCCGTAGCCATCCGTGTCCTTGCCCACGCAGGTAACATGGACGTTCTCGTCTGCCTCAAGGTCGATGGGGAACTGTTCTTGAGGGTCGGGACCTAAGCCCTGGGGGTCGACTACATCTTCGTCTATTTTGTCGAAGCGCTCCGATGGCGTCGTTTTCTCGATGGCTTTGGTGCTGCCGAGATCCGGCCTGCATGGTCCGGTTTTACCATCGACGTTGCTGCAGCCCGCCAGAGCGAACGAGCAGGCGGCGACGACGAGCGCGGTCGCGCAGAGGGTGCCTGGGCGTTTCATGGTGTCTCCTTGCCGTAGAGGATCCGGAAGGTTGTGCGGTCTATGCGTGAATACGGCTTATCTGTTCCAGAATGTCCCTTACGAGCAGTCTGGCCGATGCGCGTCCAGGGATGGAATGCCCATAGGGCCCGATTCGGTCGGCGCGCTGGGACGCATGGCCCGTTTTGGGGCTTTTGGGGAGCACCGCACAGGAGTCCTCGCCTAATTGCCCTATTCTTGTGGAGAAGCTGTGGGCGCGCTGACCTGCGAATTTCTTTGACGCTTGCACGTTTTCGCAGGTATTGGTATAGTTTGCTTGCAAATGAAGTAGTAATTGAAAGAAGTGGGGTTTCGACCCCGCTTCTTTTTTGTATGGATGGAGGTGCCGCAATGGTTAAGACCAAGACCGAGCAGGCGATCATCGACGCGCTCGAGGCCGTCGCTCCCCAGCACGATGTCGATATTGTCGACGTTGAGCTCGTGGGCGCCACCAAGGCCCCCTGCGTGCGTGTGCGTATCGAGGGTGCCGAGGGTCAGAGCCTGTCGCTCAACGACGTCACGACCAATACCAAGTGGGTCGGCGACGTGATCGAGGAGCTCGACCCTATTTCTTCGAGCTACACGCTCGAGGTGTCGAGCCCGGGTATGGCGCGCCCGCTGCGCCGCCCGCGCGACTTTGCCCGCTTTGTGGGTGAGGACTGCGAGCTCACCTCCACCGCCACCGAGGGCCGTCGCAAGTACTCCGGCAAGATTGCCGCCGCGACCGAGACGAACGTGACCCTCGAGCTCGAGGACGGCGAGTCCGTCACCCTCGATTTCTCTGATGTTAAAAAGTGTAAGTTGAAGCCCACCTACGACTTCAAGCCCGCGAAGGAAGGAAACTAACATGGCAGCATCCGACATGATGTCCGCCCTGATGGAGCTTTGCCAGGAGAGGCACATCGACCAGCTCTACCTGATCGACCGCCTGGAGCAGTCGCTCGCCAAGAGCTATGCCGAGATCTTGCATCTTGAGTGGGGCGCCAAGGTGACCATCGACCGCACCACCGGTAAGATTTACGTTTACCGCTTGGAGCCGATCGACGATTCCATGGACGAGGAGGGCAACTTCACCGAGTTCGAGGAAATCGACGTCACCCCCAAGAACACGAGCCGCATCGCCGCCCAGCACGCCAAGGCCGAGATCAACGCCATCGTGCGCAACTCCGCCCGCGAGCAGATCTACGAGGAGTTCTCCGGCCGTATCGGTGACCTCATCAGCGGTACCGTGCTGCAGTCCACGCCCGACTTCACGATCGTCAAGATCCGCGATGGCGTTGAGGCCGAGCTGCCGCATTTTGACCAGCGCCGTTACGAGAACGAGCGCAACGAGCGCCCGATGGGCGAGCGCTATCTGCACAACCAGCACATCAAGGCCGTGATCATCGACGTCCGCGATCCCAACTCCAACCTGCAGCCGGTTCGCGGCGAGCACAGCCGTCCGCCGATCGTCATCTCCCGAACCCACCCCGAGCTCATGCGTCGTCTGTTTGAGCAGGAGGTGCCCGAGATCTATGAGGGCACCGTCCAGATCAAGTCGATCGCCCGCGAGCCCGGCCAGCGCTCCAAGGTCGCCGTCCACTCGCTCGACGACCGCCTGGATCCCGTAGGCGCCTGCGTCGGCCCCAAGGGCAGCCGCGTTCGCGCCGTCGTGGGCGAGCTCCGCGGCGAGCGCGTCGACGTCATCCTGTGGGATGCCGATCCGGCCGTCTACGTCGCCAACGCCCTGTCGCCCGCCAAGGTCACCCGCGTCCTCATCGACGAGGAGAAGGCCTACGCCGGCGTCATCGTGCCCGACGACCAGCTTTCGCTCGCCATCGGCAAGGAGGGCCAGAACGCCCGCCTCGCCGCTCGCCTGACCGGCTGGCACATCGACATCAAGTCCGAGACCCTTGCCGCCGACATCCTCAAGAACGTTCCCGTTCACGAGGAGCCCGCCGCCGACCTGATCGGTGACGAGGAGGACGACGACGTCCGTCGCTGCGAGTACGTGTCCGAGGACGGCATCCAGTGCCGTAACCAGGCCCGTCCCGGCTCCCGTTTCTGCGGTGTCCACGACACCGACGCCTTCGATGATGCGGAGGACCTGATCTAGCGCGCGGTCGCGCCGGACAGGTCCCGGCGCATCTCCCACGCTCGTTCAGTCTCTAGGCACCCAAGGTGCCAGAAAGGGTAGGTGAAGTCATATGGCAAAAGTCCGTGTGTCCACCCTGGCCAAAGAGTTCGGCATGACCTCCAAGGAACTGATGGGTCATCTCGCCGAAATGAAGATTCCCGCTAAGTCCGCTTCCTCCGCCCTGGAGGACGCTTACGTCGCCATGGTCCGCAAGCAGCTCGCCTCGGTGATCGAGGCCCGCGCCAAGGAAGTCGAGGCCGCCAAGCAGGCCGAGGAGGAGGCAGCCGCCGCCGAGGAGGCAGCGCGCGCTGCCGAGGCCGAGCGTGAGCGCATCGCCGCCGAGAAGGCACGCGAGGAGGAGCGCCGCCAGTTCGCCGCCGCCCAGGCTGCCGAGGAGGCCGCCCGCGCCGAGGCCGAGGCCAAGAAGAAGGCCGAGCAGGAGCGCCTTGCCCGCGAGAAGGAGGAGGCTGCCCGCGAGGCCCAGCGCCGCGCCGTCCCCGCTTCCGACTCCGGTTCGCGCTTCCGTTCGCTGCTCGACCAGATTGCCGCACAGGAGACCGTGCTCAAGGAGAAGAAGGACGCCGAGGCGAAGGCCAAGGCCGAGCGCGCCTCCGAGCGCGGCAACCGTCGTGGCGGCAACAACGACCGTCGCGGTGGTCGTCGTAACGATCGCAACGCCTCCGACAGCAACTCCGAGCGCAACGCCTCCGAGAGCCGTCCGCGCAGCCATCGCACCAACGCTAGCAACAACGTCGCTGCCGGCATGGACTTCCCCAACCCCGATAAGCAGGGCAAGGGCAAGAAGCGCAAGGGCGGTCACGGCAACGATGAGGACCATTACAGCCGCATGGCTCGCGAGGCCGAAGAGTACAGCCGCGAGAAGGTGCTCGAGGAGGCCCGCGCCGCCGTCGAGGAGGCCTCTCGCGAGTCCACCGGTCGCCGCAAGAAGCGCAAGGAGAAGCGCGAGCGCGAGGCTGCTAAGGCTCAGGAGGAGCGCAAGATTGAGGAGGCGCTGGCCCAGGGCGTGAACCCCGAGGAGCTCGACGCCATCAAGGTCTCCCAGGGCGTTACCGTCCAGGAGCTCGCCGAGGCGCTCGACGTTCCGGCCAACGACATCATCAAGCGCCTGTTCCTGCTGGGCACGCCGCTTACGATGACGCAGTCCATGTCCGACGACCTCGTCGAGCTCGTTGCCGACGACCTGGGCCGTCAGATCAAGATCATCACCCCCGAGGAGGAGAACACCTTCTCGTTCTACGACGATCCCGCCGACCTTAAGCCCCGCGCCCCGGTCGTCACCGTCATGGGTCACGTCGACCACGGCAAGACGAGCCTGCTCGACGCCATCCGCCACACCGGTGTCGCTGCCGGCGAGGCGGGCGGCATCACTCAGGCCATCGGCGCTTCGCAGGTCATGATCAACGACCGCAAGATCACCTTCATCGATACCCCGGGCCACGCCACCTTTACGGCTATGCGTGCCCGCGGCGCCAAGGTGACCGACATCGTCATCCTAATCGTGGCCGCCGACGACGGCGTCATGCCTCAGACCATCGAGTCGATCAATCACGCCAAGGCCGCCGGCGTACCCATCGTCGTCGCCGTCAACAAGATCGATAAGCCGGGCGCCAACCCCGACCGCGTGCGCCAGGAGCTCACCGAGTACGGCATCATCCCCGAGGAGTGGGGCGGACAGAACATGTTCGTCAACATCTCGGCCAAGCAGAAGATCGGTATCGACGACCTGCTCGAGACCGTGCTGCTCCAGGCCGACGTGCTCGAGCTCAAGGCCAACCCCGACACCTTTGCCTCCGGTAACGTCCTCGAGGCTAAGCTCGACAAGGGCCGCGGTTCGGTTGCCACGGTTCTCGTGACACGCGGTACCCTGCACGTGGGCGATACGCTGGTCGCCGGCCTTACCTACGGCCGCGTCCGCGCCATGCTCGATCCTAAGGGCAATGCCGTCACCGAGGCCGGCCCCTCCGACGCCGTCGAGATCCTGGGCCTGCAGTCCGTGCCCAACGCCGGTGACGAGTTCCGCGTGTTCGAGGATGAGCGCGAGGCTCGCGCCCTGGCGGATGAGCGTTCGCTCAAGGCCCGTATCGAGGAGCAGAGCCGCGTGAAGCACGTCACGCTCGAGAACCTCTTCGAGACCATCGCCGATGCCGAGGTCAAGGAGCTCAACCTGATCATCAAGGCCGACGTCCAGGGTTCCATCGAGGCCCTTCAGGACTCGCTCGACAAGATGGATCAGTCCGAGGTCCGCATCAACACGATCCACTCCGCCGTCGGTGCCATCAACGAGACCGACGTCGTCCTGGCCGATGCCTCCAACGCCATCATCATCGGCTTTGGCGTGCGTCCCGACGGCAAGGCCCGCTCCGCCGCCGAGCGCGAGGGCGTCGAGATCCGTTGCTACGACGTTATCTACAAGTGCCTCGAGGAGCTCGATGCTGCCCGCATCGGCATGCTCAAGCCCACCGAGGTCGAGGTCTCCACGGGTACCGCGACCGTCCTGGACACCTTCAAGGTGCCCAAAGTCGGTATCGCCGCCGGTGTCCGCGTGGAGGAGGGCGAGATCGCCGCGACCGATTCCGTGCGCCTGGTGCGTGACGGCATCGTGGTCTTCAACGGCAAGATTGCCTCGATGCGCCACTACAAGGACGAGGCCAAGAGCCTCAAGAGCGGCTCCGAGGGCGGTATTGGCCTGGAGAACTTCCAGGACATCAAGCCTGGCGACACCATTGAGGGCTACCGCATCGACCAGGTTGCCCGTACCGAGTAGGGGGTAGCGCTATGAAGCAAACGCAGGCAACCCGCCGTTTAGGCGAGCAGCTTCGCGAGAAGCTCGGTTATATCCTGCTCTTTGAGGTTTCCGATCCGCGTCTCGACCTGGTCACCCTGACCGCGGTCGAGGTCGCGGTGGACCGTTCGTTCGCGCGCGTGTACGTGTCGTGCGACGCGAGCCGCTACGAGGAGGTCATGGAGGCGCTCGCCAGCGCCAAGGGCCGCATTCGTAGCCTGTTGGCCCGCTCGCTCGATTGGCGCGTCACGCCCGAGCTCGATTTTCGCATCGATCGCTCGACCGATGAGGCCGAACGCATCACGCGCGCGCTGGAAAACGTTCCCGCCACGCTTGCGATCGAAAAGGACGAGGACGGCTATCCCATAGCGGATGCCGCCCAGGAGGCAGCTTTAGATGAGTAATTCCGCCGACCTCGCATCGTGCGAGTCTGCAGATATTCAGCGACGCATCCTCGAGCTCATCGAGGGTGCGTCCTCCATTGCGATTTCGGGACATACGTCTCCCGATGGTGACGCCCTGGGCTCCGTGCTGGGTCTGGGCTTATCGCTTATGAAGTTTTTCCCCAACAAGGACATTGCCCTGCTGCTGGCAGACGATGACCCGGTTCCGCGCATCTACCGCTTTATGGAGGGTGCCGACCGTCTGGTGCCGGCACCTGCGTATACCGGCAATCCGGACCTGTTCATCTCAGTGGACGTGCCGGTCGTCGAGCGTCTCAATTATTCCGCCGAGGTGTTGCGTCGTTCGGCTCACGTGGCGTGCTTTGACCATCACCCGGCGCGCGAGGAGTTTGCCGAGGTCAGCCTTAGGTGTGTCAATGCCGCTGCTTGCGCCATGATTATCGATCGCTTTTTGGCCGATTGCGGCATTACTGCAAGCGATAGCATCGCCACCTGTCTGCTGTGCGGCCTGGTCACCGATACCGGTCGTTTTCAGTATCAGAACGCCGACGCTGCCGCGTTTCATGCCGCCTCGCGTCTGGTGGCGCACGGTGCCGATCCGGCGCGCGTCGCGCTCGAGGTCTACCAGAGCATGCGTGTCGAGTTCTTGCACCTTAAGTCCATCGTCATGGGTCGCATCAAGACGGTCGCGCACGGGCGCGTGGCGTATAGCTATGCGTACGAAAGTGACCTTAAGGAATGTGGCGTCACCTCGGATGAGTGCGACGGCCTGGTCGATGTGGTGCGCTCGGTGATGGGCGTCGAGGTCTGCCTGTTCCTTAAGGGCATCGAGGGCGATTCTAAGGTGCGCGGCAACCTGCGCTCCAAGGGCGATCTTGATGTTTCCGAGATTGCGGCCAACTTTGGCGGAGGTGGGCACCACGCTGCCGCCGGCTTTACCAACGCCGGAACGATTTCCGAGACGCTCACCGCGGCACTTCCCATGCTGGCCGAGCTGGTAGGGGAGGACCCCGCTTCGGTGACCGTCGAGCTCTAACTTTTTGGATGGTACATGGCTCGTCGTACACCTTCTCAACTTAATATGCTGCTCGCCGTCGATAAGCCGGTGGGCTGCACGTCCCACGACGTGGTTTCGCAATGCCGACGCGCCCTCCATGAGCGGCGCGTCGGTCATGCCGGAACGCTCGACCCCATGGCATCGGGTGTCATGGTGGTGGGCGTAGGCCAGGCAACGCGTCTGCTGGGCATGCTCACGCTCGATACCAAAAGCTACGTCGCCGACATTTCGTTTGGCGTCGAGACCAATACCGATGATGCGGAGGGCGAGGCCGTCCGCATAGTGCCCATTGCCGCCGACTTGCGCGATCCGGCCTATGCCCGCGAGCGCCTGTGCGCCATGCTGGGCCCTCAGATGCAGGTGCCGCCGGCGTTTTCGGCCATTTCGGTCAACGGCGTGCGCGCCTATAAGGCTGCGCGCGAAGGCAACGCCGTTGAGTTGCCCCCGCGTCCGGTCGAGGTGTACTCCGCTCACCTGATTGCCGTGAGCGGCGAGGGCGAAGCGTGCGTTTGGACCGTGGCGTTTTCGGTGAGCAAGGGCACCTATATCCGTGCGCTCGCTCGCGACCTGGGTCGTGCCTGCGACAACGCGGCACATATTTCCGCACTACGCCGTACGGCCTCCGGTGTTGTTTCCATCGGTGCCTGCCATGCGGTCGAGGAGCTTTCTGCCGAGTCCGCCGCGGGCTTTGCCTTAGATCCCATTGCGGCACTGGGCGCCACGCGCGTCGACTTGCCGGGCGATCTTGCCGACGATCTGCTGTGCGGACGTCGTATTCCTATTGAGCGCGCGCTTGCGAGCTTCGATGCCTCGAAGGCGCCGTTTGCGCTGGTGCTCGATGGCGGGCTCAAGGCGCTTGCCCGTATCGAGGGCGGTCGCTTTGTTATGGAGCATGTCTTTCCGCAGGCGATCGGCGGTGTTCGATGATGCTGACCTCCCACGAGCTCGCGCGTTTTTTTTTCGCGGGCGAGTCGGATGAGGCCCGCATCGTCGCCGCCGATGCATTTGATGATTGCGCGTGCCTGGGCGCCGCGTCGATCGCCATCGGTGTGTTCGATGGCGTGCATCGGGGGCATCACGAACTGATCGACGCGGTCGTTCGCGATGCGCGTGACCACGGCTGCAAGGCGGTCGTGGTCACCTTCGATCCCGACCCGGACGTGGTGGTGAGCCCTTCGCCCGCTCAAAAATTGATGACGACGGCTGACCGTCTGCATGCCCTGGCTCTCACCGGGGTCGATGCGGTCGTGGCCGTTCCCTTTACGCCCGCGGTGGCGGCACTTGACCACGTAGGCTTTCTTAAGTTGCTTTCGCGCGTCGTCGATATCCGCTCGATTCGCGTGGGTAGCGACTTTAGGTTGGGCCGCGGCGGTGCCTCGGGCGTTGCCGAGATGCAGGCGTGGGGTGCCGAGCGCGGCGTTGACGTCTATGGCCACGAGCTACTGTGCGTCGATGGACAGACAATCTGCGCCACCCGGATTCGCCAGGAGCTGTGCCAGGGTCATGTTGAGCTTGCCGCCGAGCTGCTCGGCCGCCCGTACATGCTGCGCGGTATTGTTGCCGGCGGTCGTCACCAGGGTTCCGACATGGGTTTTCCCACGGCAAACATCCAGGTGCCCGAGGGCATCCAGGTTCCTGCCGATGGCGTCTACGAGGGCCTGGTGCTGGTCGATGATACCGTATGGCCCGCTGCCGTCAACGTGGGCCTGCCGCCGACGTATGCCGACGATGCTGCTTCGGCGCATCTCGAGGCCAACTTGATCGGGTATGCGGGCGACCTGTACGGCGCCTCGGTTTCGCTGGCGTTTACGCGCTGGCTGCGCCCGTCGCGCGTGTTCGATTTGCTGGACGAGCTTATTGCGACCGTCGAGGGTAATATTGACGATATCCGTCATCATTTGGGTGAGCAGGGGGTGAGCATCCGTGATTAGCGATGAGGAAAAAGACCAGGTGCGCGCTGCGTCCGACCTGGTTGCCATCGTGCAGGAAACGGTTGAGCTCAAGCCCCGCGGCCATGAGTTTTGGGGTTGCTGCCCCTTCCATGGCGAAAAGACCCCGTCGTTTCACATTATCCCCGCCACGCAGGTGTGGCACTGCTTTGGCTGTGGCGAGGGCGGCGATGTCTTCACCTACATCATGAAGCGCGAGAACCTGAGCTTCCCTGAGTCGATTCGCTACCTGGCCGACCGTGCCGGCATTGAGCTGCACGATACCGGCGCCTATCGCGAGCGCGGCACCAAGCGCGCCCGCATCTATGACCTGTGCGCCGAGACCGCCCAGTTCTATCACACCATGCTTATGCGCGGTAAGGACAGCCGTCCGCGCGAGTACTTTGCCAGCCGCGGTATGGGCGGCGACGTCTGCCGCCGCTACTGCCTGGGCTTCGCTCCGGGTCGCAACGCGCTGGTGTCGCATCTGTCGCAGGCGGGCTTTACCCCGCAGGAGATGATCGACGCCAACGTGGCCGTGAGCCGTGGGCGCGGGCGGCTTGCCGATCGTTTTTACGACCGCGTGATGTTTCCCATTTTTGACGAACAGGGTCATAACATCGCCTTTGGCGGGCGCATTATGGGCGACGGACAGCCTAAGTACCTCAACACCGCCGAGACGAGCGTGTTCCATAAAAAGCGAAACCTCTACGGCTTTAACTGGGCTAAGGAGTTTATCGTCGCGCAGGATACCGCCATCGTGGTGGAGGGATATACCGACTGCATCGCCTGCTGGGAGGCGGGGATTAAAAACGTCGTCGCCACGCTGGGCACGGCGCTGACGGAACATCACGTAAAGACGCTCACCCGCTTTGCCAAACGCATCGTGTATATGTTCGATGGCGACGCCGCCGGTCAAAAGGCCGCGCGCCGTGCGATTCAGTTTATCGAGCAGGATTCGATGGACCTGCGCTGCGTGGTGCTTCCCGACGGCAACGACCCCATGGAGTTCATCACCGCGCATGGTGGCGAGGCGTTGCAGGCGCGTATCGACGCCGCCGAGCCCCTCATGGACTTTGTGTACCGCTCACTGCAGGAGTCGAGCGACATTACCACGCCGGGCGGTCGTGCCAAGGCGCTCGAGGATGCGCTGACGCTCATCTATCCGCTGCGCGATAGCTACATGATCGATACGTACTTTATCCAGATTGCCGACCTGCTGGGGTTGGATTTGGAGACGGTGCGTTCGAGCTCGGGCCGTGTGTTTCGTGATGTTGCCAAACGCGAGGACGCCGAGCGTCGTCGCGAGCAGAACTACGAGCGCCAGCGGGCACAGGCCGAGCGTGCAGGCGGCGCGGGCGGTCGAGCGTCTGGTTCGCAGGGGGCGTCTCGCGGTGCTTGGGCGTCGGGGGTGACGCCGTCGGTGTCCACGCCGGTCGAGGAAGAACCGTACGACTATGTTCCGCTCGAGGCCTACGGGGCCGCGCCGGTCGAGGTCGTCGACGATATGCCGCCGATCGATGTGCCGGTTGGTATGGATGGCGCGGCGCCGGTTGCCGACACAGCGGGCGCGTCTGAGGCACCGACGATGCCGATCGTGCTGACCGACCTGGAACGAAAGTCTTTGGCGGGGGAGCGCGAGCTGCTGACGATGCTCACGAGCTACCCCGATCTGTTCCGCACGTATGCCGACCGCATCTGCTCGATCGAGTGGGTGGATCCGCGCCACGAGTCCATCGCGTGGGCCGTGCTCGCGACGCCGCCGGGCACCGACCCCACGGCGTGCATGGATGCGGCGCGCGCGGTGTGTCCCGAGGCAGCGTCGCTTGTCAGCGCCGGGCGCATTTCGTCGACGAGCAAGCACCCCACCGAGACGAACATCGTGTTTATGCTCGATACCCTCGAGCTCTACACCATCAAGCGCCGCATGCGCGCCGCACAGGCCAAGCTTCGCCAGGACCGGTCGCTCGACGATGAGGCGCGCCGTGTGCTGACGATGCAGGCGATGCAAGATTCTCAGCGCCAGCGCGAGCTCCAAAAGTCGATCGGCGGCGTGGCAGATCCGTTTCGTTTGATTGGTTTGGAGACAGCGGGCGCCGACCAAGCCTAGATGTTGTGGTCAACCAGCGTATTTGCGCCTATATCCAGTCTGAATTTTGGGTATAGACGTCAATGTGTGTGCTAAAGTAATGAGTCCTGTGGACTATGAAGGGAGAATCTGTGCCAAAAAAGAGTGAGAGCACGGGTACTGGGCTGGAATCCTACGTTGCAAAGCTCATGGGCAACGGCTCAAACAGGACTTCGGTAACCGAGGACGAGATTCAGGTCGCCCTGAAGGATATCGATGTGTCTGACGAGCAGCTCAACGCGGTGTATTCCGCGCTGCGCAACAGCGGCATCCAGATTATCTCCGCGAGCGGAAACGACGACGCCCCCATTGACGTCGACGATGACGATAACGATAGCAATACCGACGATTTCGATGACGACGAGCACGATTCCGGCTCGCTCGACGATCACGAGCTTAAGATGGCCCGTCAGGCCGACGCCGAGATGGGTTCTTCCAAGAGCAAGAAGAAGCGCACCGTGCGCACGTCCCGTTCGCGCTCGCGCGTGCGCGGTATCGATGCCTCCACGGTAATGCTGACCGGCGACCCGGTTCGTATGTACCTTAAGGAGATCGGTAAGGTCGACCTGCTGACCGCCTCCGAAGAGGTCGATCTGGCCATGAAGATCGAGGCCGGTCTCGATGCCACCGAGAAGCTCGAGGCCGCCGAGGCGGGCGAGATCGAGCTCACCCGCGCCGAGATGCGTCGCCTGACCCGTATCGAGAACGTCGGCCTCGAGGCCAAGCAGGCGCTCATCAGCGCCAACCTGCGCCTGGTCGTCTCCATCGCCAAGCGCTACGTTGGTCGCGGCATGCTGTTCCTGGACTTGATCCAGGAGGGCAACCTCGGTCTGATCCGCGCCGTCGAGAAGTTCGACTACCAGAAGGGCTTTAAGTTCTCCACGTACGCCACGTGGTGGATCCGTCAGGCTATCACGCGTGCTATCGCCGACCAGGCCCGTACCATCCGTATTCCCGTGCACATGGTCGAGACCATCAACAAGCTCGTCCGCGTGCAGCGCCAGCTTCTTCAGGACCTGGGTCGCGACCCGACCCCCGAGGAGATCGGTGCCGAGATGGACATGAGTGCCGACCGTGTCCGCGAGATCCAGAAGATTTCGCAGGAGCCCGTGTCGCTCGAGACTCCCATCGGCGAGGAAGAGGATTCCCAGCTGGGCGACTTCATCGAGGACTCCCAGGCTATCGTTCCGCCCGATGCCGCCAGCTTCTCCATGCTGCAGGAGCAGCTCACCCAGGTGCTCGACTCACTTGCCGATCGCGAGCGCAAGGTTATCGAGCTGCGCTTTGGCCTTGTCGACGGACATCCCCGTACGCTCGAGGAGGTCGGCCGCGAGTTTGGTGTCACGCGCGAGCGTATTCGCCAGATCGAGTCCAAGACCCTGGCCAAGCTCCGTCACCCGAGCCGTAGTAGCAAGCTCAAAGACTACATCGAAAGCTAGTCAAGCAAGAAGCGCCCTCAAGCACACCCGCTTGGGGGCGCCTTTATGTAGTCGTTGGGGACGCCCCCAATGACTAGGTCGGAAAAATTCTCAAAAAAAAGTTCTTGCCCTGAGCTGATTCGTCCGTATAATAAACTTCGTTGCTTGAGAGCACGCACCTATTCCTCGGTAGCTCAATGGTAGAGCACGCGGCTGTTAACCGCGCTGTTGTAGGTTCGAGTCCTACCCGGGGAGCCAGAATTTTCCAGCCCTTTCCGTTGGGCTTTAAATTCCTCGGTAGCTCAATGGTAGAGCACGCGGCTGTTAACCGCGCTGTTGTAGGTTCGAGTCCTACCCGGGGAGCCAGGTTGTAAAACCCGTCGCTTTTGCGGCGGGTTTTTTCATGCCGCGATCGCCTGGCGCGAACGTTGCCATATCAACATTTCGTGTCGAGGATGTAATCCCGCGACCCACCACCTCAACATGGCGCGGTCGTTGTAGAATATTGCAATGATTGCTCCCACGACATGGTGCCGCGAGCACCAGATAAGGAGATTCTTGTGTCTGAGACCATTAACGGCAGCCTGAGCGTCTCGAACGACGTTATTGCCGATATTGCCGGTTATGCCGCGATGACGTGCTATGGCGTCGTCGGTATGGCCGAGCAGCTCCAGGGCGCCGAGAGCGTGCGCCTGCTTGCCGGCCAGCGCCTCCGCAAGGGCGTGCTTGTCTCCGCCGACGAGAACGGCCTTACGGTCGATCTTCACGTCGTGCTCGAGAACGGCGTCAACATGAAGTCCGTCTGCCATAATCTTTCGAGCTCCGTTGCCTTTACCCTGCAGGAGATCGCCCAGATCGATCCCGCCAGCCTTAAGATCGGCATCCACATCGACGCGCTCAAGAGCCGTCTGAACTAGCGTCCGAAAACGGAGATTCAAATACCCATGATTGCAAAGACCATTCGCACCTGTTTTCCGATCGCTGCGGCTGCCGTTTCCGACAAGGCCGAGGAGATCAACAAGCTCAACGTCTTCCCCGTACCCGATGGCGACACCGGCACCAACATGTCGCTCACACTCGCCTCGGTGACCAAGGAGCTTTCCACCCTTCCCGCCGATGCCGACATGGAGGCCATCGCCGGCGCCATCACTCACGGCTCCCTGATGGGTGCCCGCGGCAACTCCGGCGTCATCACCTCGCAGATCCTGCGCGGTGTTGCCGAGGGTCTCGTCTCTGTCGATGAGCCCATCACGTCCGCCAACATCGCCTATGCGTTCCGTCGCGCCGTCAAGGTTGCTTTCCAGGCCGTCCGCAAGCCCATCGAGGGCACGATCCTCACGGTGCTGCGCGATGTCTCGACCAAGGCCGACGAGTGCGAAAAGAAGAAGTTCTCGGCCGAGGACGCGCTCGATGCCATCGTCGTCGAGGCCTACCAGTCCGTCGCCCGTACGCCTGACCTGCTTCCCGTTCTGAAGGAGAACGGCGTGGTCGACTCCGGCGCCTTTGGCTTTGCCATCTTCCTTGAGAACTTTGTCGCCGCCGCGCTTGGCCGCAGCACCGTTGTCGAGGATTTTTCCGCCACGTTTGATTCCGCTGGCTCTGCCCGTGACGCGGCCCTCGGTCGCGTTGAGATCGAGGCTAACGACGACTGGGAGGGCTCGGAGTTCCGCTACTGCAACGAGTTCCTCTTTAAGGCCGACGCTCCCTTTGATGAGGATGAGTGCCTTAAGTTCCTGGGTTCCATGGGCGACTGCGAGCTGCTCGTGGGTGCCTACCCCGACTACAAGATTCACGTGCACTCCAACACCCCCAACCTGGTGCTCGAGCACATGCTGCAGCTCGGTCAGATCTACGAGGTCTTTATCCACAACATGGAGATGGAGGCCCATGACCGTACTGCCAAGATTCACGAGGACCAGGAGAAGGCTGCCGAGCCTGCCAAGGCGTTGGGCTTTGTCGCCGTTGCCGCCGGTTCGGGTGAGGCCGACATCCTTAAGTCCCTTGGCGTTGACGTGATCGTCTCGGGTGGCCAGACCATGAACCCCTCGACCGCCGACCTGCTGGGCGCCGTCGACCAGGTCAACGCGACCTCGGTCATCATCCTGCCCAATAACGGCAACATCCGCATGGCTGCCGAGGCCGCAGCTTCTGCCTGCACCGACAAGAAGGTCGCCGTCGTTCCCACCAAGACCGTCCCGCAGGCCTTCTCCGCGTTGTTTGCGGTCCTGCCCGAATCCGAGCTCGAGGACGCCGTTGCCGCCATGGTCGACGCCATCAGCGAGGTTCGCGATGGCGAGGTCACCCGTGCCGTGCGCGATTCCAGCGCCTCTGACGGCTCTCCGATTCACTCTGGTGACGTCATGGGTATCATTGCCGGCTCCATCGACGTGGTCGGCTCCGATGTGAAGCAGGTCACGCTCGACTGCATCAACCGCATGCAGGAGGAAGAGGAGGGCGACGCGCTGACGATTCTGGCTGGCGAGGAGCTGTCCGATGAGGCCTTCCAGGAGATCGTCGACGCCATCGAGGAGGCTCAGCCCGATCTGGAGGTCGACGCCCATCGTGGCGAGCAGCCGCTCTATCCCGTGATCTTCTCGATCGAGTAGGCATCTGCCCATGTCCGAGCTGTGCTCCGTGCCGCGCGTCTCGGAGCGCTTTGCCCAGAGCAATGCGCTCGACGAGGATATCGCGCGACTCAAATATGTTTCGGGTAAACGTGAGGAGGCCCTTCGCCGTCTGGGAATTCGGACGGTGGGGGACCTCCTTCTCCATATCCCTCATCGATATCTCGACTTTACACGCTCTTGGTCCATCGAGATGGCTCCCATCGGTACCGTGTGCACGATTGTCGCCACGGTCGATCGCGTTGTTCAAAAGCAGCCTCGCCCGCGTATGCAGGTGACCGAGGTCTCGCTGGTGGACGAGACGGGCGTGCTGCAAGTCGCCTTTTTCCGTCAGCCCTGGATTGCCCAGCAGCTTAAGCAGGGCGACCGCCTGGCCGTGATGGGTAAGGTCGAGTTTGCCTACGGCTTTAAGCAGATGGCCTCTCCGCATTTCGAAAAGCTCGAGGGCGGGCGTGCCGCGGGCACTATCCTGCCGGTCCATTATGTGAGCGATGGCGTGAGCCAGGCGTGGATGCGCCGCATCGTGAGCGGCGCGCTCGAGGTTGTCGGCAATCCCTTCGACCCGATTCCCGCACGCGTGCGCGTCAAGCGCCGCCTGATGAGCAATGCCCGCGCGCTGCGCTCAATTCATTTTCCCTCGAGTATGGCCGAGCGCGACATCGCGCGTCGGCGTCTTGCCTACGAGGAGTGTCTCTGCTTGCAGCTCGCGCTGCGTCTGCGCAACGACGGCGGCTTGGTCGAAGTCGCTCCCTATGCCCACGTCGCGGGCGAGCACCTGGCGGCGCTCAAGGAAGCCCTGCCGTTTTCGCTGAGCGACGAGCAAGAGGCCGCATTCCAAGACATCCTGCATGACATGTGCAATGGCAGTCGCGTGATGAACCGTCTGCTGTTGGGCGACGTCGGTACCGGCAAAACGGCCGTTGCCGCCTGCGCGCTGGCCGTCGCGGCCGATTCGGGAACTCAGTCCTGCGTTATGGCTCCTACGGGCGTGCTGGCGCGCCAATATGCCGATAAGACCGGCCCTTTGCTCTCGCAGGCCGGCATGTCCTGGGCGCTCCTGACGGGTGCCACGCCGGCGGCCGAGCGCGAGCAGATCCATGCGCAGCTGGAATCGGGTGAGCTCGACGTCCTCTTTGGAACCCACGCGGTCCTTTCGGATGACGTGGAGTTCAAACATCTGTCGCTTGTCGTCATCGACGAGCAGCACCGCTTTGGTGTGGGTCAGCGCAATGCCCTGCGTGCCAAGGGCCCGGGTGCCGATCTGCTTGTTATGACGGCGACACCGATTCCGCGCACGTTGGCGCTCTCGGTCTACGGTGACCTGGACACGAGCATCATCCGCCATCGGCCTGTTCCGGGGGCGGGCGTCACGACGCGCGTGCTCACCGAGTCGAGCCGCGACTTGGCTTACGGCGCCATCCGCGAGGCACACGAAAAGGGCCAGCAGGCTTACGTGATCTGCCCGCTTGTGGAGCCGAGCGACTCGGCCGATGAGCTGGAAGACGTGCCCGGTATCGCCCGTGACGACGAGGGCCGCGTGACCGTCCCCGTGCCGCTGCACGATACGGCAACTGAGCTCGACCGCCTGCGCCTGGCGTTGCCGGGACTTACCATCGAACGCCTTCACGGCCGCATGCCGGCGGGGGAGAAGGACCGCGTGATCGATGCCTTCAAGCGTGGCGAGATCGATGCGCTCGTCTCGACCACGGTGGTCGAGGTGGGCGTCGACGTGCCCAACGCCACCGTCATGGTCATCGAGAACGGTGAGCGCTTTGGCTTGGCGGCCCTGCACCAGCTGCGCGGTCGCGTGGGCCGCGGCAGCGTGTCGGGCACCTGCCTGGTCATGACGCACTCCAAGGGCAACGGCGGCGCTTCGGCGGCACAAGACCGTCTTCAGTCGCTCGAAAAGACCTCGGACGGCTTTACGCTCGCCCAGATGGACCTGCGCTTGCGCCACGAGGGCGAGATCCTGGGGTATCGCCAGCACGGCGGCGTGACCCTGCGCTTTGTGGACCTGGACGCCGACGAGGATCTTATCGAATGGGCTCATTTGGACGCGGTCGAGCTCTTGCGGTATGCTTGCAACCTTGACTCCGTGGCGACGCGCCCCTTGCGCGACGCGGTCGCCATGCGTTATCGACATATCTTTAAGGAGGTCAGCGGAGGATGAGAATCATCGGCGGTGAATGGCGCGGCCGTAAGATCGAAGAGCCGCGCGGGCGCGATGTCACCCGTCCCACGACCGATCGCGTGCGCGAGGCATGTGCATCCATGGTCATGTCGGCGTTCGACTTCGATTTGGACGAGGTTCGCGTGCTGGACGCTTTTGGCGGCTCCGGCGCCCTGGGAATCGAGATGCTCTCGCGTGGCGCCCGCACGCTCACCACGTTCGAGATCGATCGCAACGCCGCCCGTCTGATCACCAAGAACGTCGAGTCGCTGTGCCGCGACCGCTCGCGTTGGCGTGTCGTTACCGGCGATGTGCTGGCGAGTGCCTCGCGCGGTCGCGTGCCGGGCGGTCCTTTTGATCTGGTCCTGCTCGATCCGCCGTATGCCTTTGGCGCCGAGCCGGTCGAGGAGCTGCTGCAAAATCTTTCCCAGCAGGAGCTGCTGACGCCCGGGGCCTTTGCCCTGTTTGAGCATGCCGCAACCGATGCGGGCGCTCATCCAGCTGGTTTTGAGACCGTGCGAGAGAAGCGCTACGGCATTACCTCGGTTGACTTGCTGCGCTGGGTGGCCGAGGACGTGAAGGACCATGGTGACGAGAACGAAAATGACGAGGATGCGCCTTCGGAGGACGCCCATGAATGACACCATCAACCGCGTGATCGTCCCGGGCACCTTCGACCCCATCACCTTTGGCCATATCGATGTGATTCGCCGTGCCCGCCGCATCTTTCCCAGCGTGATTGTCGCCGTGGCCGAGTCGCAGGGTAAAAACGGCGTGGGTACCACCTTTATGCTCGACGAGCGCGTGGCGCTGGCCCGCGAGGCCCTCGGCGATTTGGACGGCATCGAGGTACTGCCTTTCACCGGCCTGCTGGTCGACTTTGCACGTGAACAGGGGGCAGGTGCCGTCGTTAAGGGCCTGCGCGCCATGACCGACTTTGAGTACGAGCTGCAGCAGGCCGACCTCAACTACCGCCTGGATAACGAGCTGGAGTCTATCTTTGTCATGAGTGCTCCGCAGTACGGCTATATCTCGAGCTCGGTGGTGCGCCAGATCGCGTCGCTTGGCAGCGACGTGTCGACGTTTGTGCCGCCCAACGTGGTCGAAGCGCTCAAACATCGCTTTTCGTGACATTTTTTATTGCCTGGTGGCATGTGGTAAACTAACTCGATGATATGTTACCTATGAAAGGAGACCGGATGCCGGGCGAGAATTTTCCTGGCGACAGGATCGTGAGTCTTGTCGACGAGCTCGAGGGGCTCATCGAAGAGGCTAAGACGCCGTTCGGCAAGAACGCCCAGATGAAGGTTATCGACGCCGACGTCTTCTTTAATATCCTCGATGAGATCCGCATGAGCTATCCCGAGGAGTGGCAGAAGTCCCGCCGTATCCTCAAAGAGCGCGAGGAGCTTATGGCTTCCGCCGCCGCTCAGGCCGATTCCATCATTGCCGATGCTCAGCAGCAGGCGCTCACCATTGCCGGTGAGCAGGAGATCGTCCGCTTGGCGCAGCAACAGGCCGATGACATTCGCGACCGTGCCCAGCAGTACGAGCGCGAGACGCGCTATGCCGCCGAGGATTACGCCGAGCAGGTCTTTACGCACCTCGAGGAGAACCTCAAGAGCCTGACCGGCACCGTCACCCGTTGCCGTCAGCAGCTCAACGAGGGTGCCGCCCAGCAGAATGGTCAGTGGTAATGGCTGAGTTCCCGAGCGTAACCGTCGATCTTTCCGAGCAGCTCGAGTTTCCCGGAGACTCTTATCCGCTGACCGGCAAGGTCGATGTCGCCACCTACACGGTGGGCGAGAAGGAGTACCAGCTGCAGGACGGCATTGCCTACGACGTGGTCTTTACCAACGCCGGTACCGGTGTTCTGCTCTCGGGCATGGTTCGCGCGCACGCCACCGGCGAGTGCGACCGCTGCCTGGAGCCCGCCTCGTTTGATATCGCGGGCGAGATCGAGGAGTTCTATCTCTTTGAGGAGCCCGAGGACCCCGAGGCCTTCGAAGACGGCTACGAGTTGCTGGGCGAGGACCGCATCGTCGATCTGGGCGAGCCCATCAACGATGCGGTCGTCATGGACACGCCGTTCGTCGTCCTGTGCAAGCCCGATTGCCGCGGTCTTTGCCCCACCTGCGGCATCAATCTCAACGTCGAGCAATGCGATTGTGCCGCCCGGGCGGAGGCCGAATGGGCCGCTGCCACGGAAAATCCATTTGCAGCATTGAAGAATCTCAAGCTTGACGAGTAAAACTGTGGTAGTATCGCTACTTGCGCGTAATCGCCACACTGGATAGTTCATAAGGAAGGTCACTATGCCCGTACCTAAACAAAAGCAGGGTCGTATCCGCACCCATACCCGTCGTTCCGCCAACATGAAGATCTCGGCTGCGGCTCAGTCCACGTGCCCCCGTTGCGGTGCTGTTAAGCTCCCGCACCACGTGTGCCCCAGCTGCGGTTTCTACAAGGACCGCGAGGTTATCGTTACCGAGTAACTGTATACTCTGGATGCGATGCCGTTCCAACTGGAACCACAATGGCCGGCTCAATGAGTCGGCCATTTTTGTATAAGGAGCATATGAAATGAGTAACGTTCGCGTTTGTGTTGACGTTGTGGGCGGAGACGAGAAGCCCCAGGTTGTCCTCGATGGTATCGAGGCCGCGCTTGCGGCAGATCCCGAGATCGAGGTCTTGGCCGTCGGTCCCGCCGAAATCGTCAACCCCTTTGCCGCGGCGCATGCCCGCGTGGAGGCCCTGGAGGCCCCTGACGTCATCAGCATGGAGGACGATCCCATTCGCGCCGTGATGACCAAGCGCAAGTCCTCGATCGTGCTTGCGTGCCGTGCCATCAAGAAGGGCAATGCGGACGCGTTTTTCTCGGCCGGCTCGACCGGTGCCATGACCGCTGCCGCCACGGCCTACGTCACGCCGTTTAGGTATTTGTCGGAGGGCAAGAAGCAGCCGGTCCGTCCGTGCCTTACCAACGCGCTGCCCAATCGCGCCGGCGGCCTGACGGTGCTGTGCGATATGGGCGCCAATCCCGATGTCACGGTGGACGACATGGTGCGCTTCGCCCAGATGGGCGCTGCCTATGCCCGCGTGGTTTTGGGCATTGAGCATCCTCGCGTGGGCCTGCTTGCCAACGGCACCGAGGACGAGAAGGGCTCTAACTTTACCAAGTCGTGCTTCCCGGCCATGAAGGCCGCGGTTCCCGGCTTTGTGGGCAACTGCGAGGGCACCGATCTTACGTCGGGTAATTTTGACGTCGTGGTCGCCGACGGTATGTCGGGCAACATCGCGCTCAAGGCCGCCGAGGGCGCTGCCAAGTTTTTGCTGCAGGAGCTCAAAGGTGCCTTTATGTCTTCGCTCGGCACCAAGATCGCCGCGCTGCTCATCAAAAAGCAGATGCGCGAGATTAAGGCCAAGCTTTCGGGCGATGCCAAGGGCGGCGCGATCCTGCTGGGCCTGCGCGGCGTCGTGTTGATCGGCCACGGTGCCACGTCGGTCGAGGCCGTCAAGAACGGTACGCTTGCCGCGGCCCAGGCCGTGCGCGCCGGGCTTGTCCAGGACGTTGCCAATTCCATGGACGGTATCGTTTTATAAGAGCCTCGTTACGTGGCTCAACCTGTACCGTGTGGGGTAGAATCGGAGCCGTATTGCAACGCGGCTCCGATTGCCGTGTTGCGTTGTGTTCCATGACATACGAGAGGAAGCGCTATGGACCGCTCCGAAATCTTCGATAAGATCGCCGAAATCGCCGCTGACGTGCTGGGCGTCGATGTCGCCGACATTAGCGACGAGACCACTTTTGACGATCTCGATGCCGATTCGCTCGAGCGTCTGCAGTTGGTGACGGCCATCGAGGATGAGTTCGACCTCGAAATCGATGACGAGACCCTGCTGTCGCTCAACTCTGTCGCCGACGCCGTCGACGCGATCGAAAACGCCAAGGAGGCCTAAGTCTTGGCTTTGTCTGAACGACTCATGCGTGCCCAGGAGATTCTGGGCCATGAGTTCAATAACAAGGTGCTGCTGCGCGCGGCGCTCACACATCCCTCGGCCGTCGAGGGCCTGCCGGTCTCTGCCAGCTATGAGCGCCTTGAGTTTTTGGGCGATTCCATTTTGGGCGCCGTGGTGGCCCGTTCGCTCTTTGAGTCCTATCCCGAGTTTGACGAGGGTAAGCTCACGCGCCTGAAGGTGTCCCTTGTCTCGGGCGCCACGCTGTCCGAGGTATCGCACGAGCTGGGCATCGACGACATCATCATCTTTGGTGCTTCTGAGACCGGTACCGGCGCGCGCGGCCTGCACTCGGCGCTCGAGAACGTCTACGAGTCGCTCGTGGGTGCGCTGTACCTGGATGCCGGCTGGGATGCGGCGGCGGAGTTCATCCACCGTACGCTTAAGCCGCACCTGGCTTCCGAGCGTGCGGAGCACCCCGCGAACCCCAAGTCGTTCTTGCAGGAGTGCGTGCAGGCGGACGGCCACGAGCCTCCCGCGTATAAGCTGGTCGGCTCCGAGGGCCCCGCGCATGCGCCCACCTTTACCGCTGTGGTGCTCATTGACGGTATTCGCCAGGGTCGCGGCACCGGTTCCTCCAAGAAGGAGGCCGAGGGAGCCGCTGCACTCGAGGCACTCGACCGCATGGGCTATACCACCAACGGCGTGATTCTCAACAAGAAGCCTGTTTAAGCGAGGAACCGTGTATCTCAAGTCCCTCACGCTCAAAGGGTTCAAGTCGTTTGCCGACCGCGCCCATATGTCATTTGAGCCGGGCCTGACCGTCATCGTCGGTCCCAACGGCTCGGGAAAATCGAACATCTCCGACTCGATTCTGTGGGTCCTGGGCGAGCAGAGCGCCAAGCAGCTGCGCGGCCAGGCCATGGAGGACGTCATCTTCTCGGGCTCGTCGGCGCGCAAGCCGGTGGGTGTCGCCGAGGTCACGCTGGTGCTCGATAACTCGGACCATATGCTGCCTGTCGACTTTGACGAGGTCGCCATCACCCGTCGTATGTATCGTTCGGGCGAAAGCGAGTACCTTATCAACTCGAGCCCGTGCCGCCTGATGGACATTCAGGATATCCTGCACGATTCGGGCCTGGGCAAGGATACGCATTCCATCATCAGCCAGGGCAAGCTCGACGCCATTTTGCAGAGCCGCCCCGAGGAGCGCCGCGCCCTGATCGAGGAGGCTGCCGGCATCTCCAAGCACAAGCGCCGCAAGGAGCGTGCACTCAAAAAGATTAAATCGATGGACGAGCACCTGACCCGTGCCCGCGACATCAATAAGGAGATCGCCCGTCAGCTGCGGCCGCTGGAGCGTCAGGTCGATCGTGCGCGCAAGTACAAAGAGCTGTCCTCGCGCGCGAACGAGCTTACGCAGATGCTGGCCGTCGACGAGCTTCGTTCGCTGCAGTCGCAGTGGAACGACCTGGAGAGCTGCTCCAAGGAGGGCGCTGCCGAGCTTGAGCTTGCGCAGTACCGCCTGGGCGAAAAGGAGCGCGAGCTCGAGAAGCTCCAGGTCATGCTCGAGGAAAAGGGCCTTTTTGTGGGCGATCTGGGCGAGCAGCGCCGCCATATGCAAGACGTGGTCGGCCGCATTAACTCCGATATGCGCCTGCTCGAGGAAAAAGGCCACAACATGGTGTCGCGCCTATCCGACATGCGCGGCCAGATTTCGAGCTCCGAACATCAGCGTCGTCGCGTGGTCGAGGAGCTCGAGGGTGCGCGTGCCCAGCTTGAGGAAGTGACCGGTGCGCACATGCAGGCCCAGGACGACGTTGACGCCGCCGGTCCTGCCGCCGCCCAGCTCCACGAGCGTCGCGTTGCGCTTGACAATCAGATTTCGCAGCTTACGCGCGAGCAGCGCGATGTGCAGCGTGCGGCCGATAACGCCGCGCTCGAGCTTGCCAAGGTGAAGGACTCGCTGAGCAACGCCGAGGTCGAGGACAACATGTACGCCTCGCGCCTGGAGCAGATCGACGAGCAGCTCGAGGAGGTCACGGCCTCGCTCGAGAGCCGTCGCGACCGCGCTGAGGAGCTCGAAGGTGCGCTCGATCAGGCTCGCCAAGCTCAGGTCGATGCGCGTGAGGCCACCGAGGTCGCCCGTGCGGCGTTGAAGGACCTGCGTAATCGCGAGAGCGAGGCGCGCAACAAGCTGTCCGAGGTTCGCTCTGAACTCGCGAGCCAAAAGAAGCTCGATGCCCGCATGGCTGACAGCTCGCCGCTGGTGAGCCGTCTGATGGGCGCGTTGGGCGATGATGTCTCGGGTCGTCTGGGCGATGTGCTCGAGGCCCCTCGTGAGCTCGAGGGTTTGGTCGAGCAGCTGCTTGCCGGCGATATCGATGCCCTGCTGTTCGATGACGCCGCCACGCTTGAGCGTGCCGGCCGTGCGGCTCTGGACCAAAAGAAGGCCTCAGGTGAGGCGCTGCTGATGGCGCGCGGCGTGAGCGGCTCTGCTGCCGCCGAGGGCGCTGCCGGTTCGCGTCTGGTCGATCGCCTGTCCGTGCGCTCCGGGTATGGTCCGGTTGTCGAGGCCTTGCTCGGCGGCTATTACGTGGTCGATGACTTGGCTGCCGCGCTGGCGGCACCTGTCGTTGACGGCGTGACCTATGTGACTCCCGACGGCGCCCGCGTGAGCTGTGGCGGCCTGGTGCGCGTGGGGCTCGATGCCGGCGAGGCTTCGGGTGCCCTGGAGCGCAAGCGTCGCATTCGCGAGCTGGAGGGCCTGGAGCCCGATCTGGCTGCCGTGTTTGAGCATGTGTCGGACCAGGTCGTCGAGGCCAATGCGGCCGTCGAGGAGGCGCGTGCCGCTGAGGGCGATGCCGCCGGCGAGATCGCCCGTCTTGAGGGCGAGCGCCGCTCGCTGCTCTCCGAGATCGGCCGCCTGGAGCAAAGCGCCAACAACGCCGAGGTCGAGCGCGTGCGCATTTCCAAGCGTCGCGAGCAGGCCGCCGAGGCCGTTCGCGCTGCGCGCCCGCGCGTTGACGAGCTCACCCGTTCGCGTGACGAGGCCCGCGCGCAGGCAAGCGACCTGGGTCTCCAGATTGCCGAAGCCAACGACGAGCTCGATCGCGTGCGTCGTGACGATTCCGAGGCAGCCGGCAAGCTCGCCGATGCCAAGGTCCGCCTGGCTCAGACGAGCGAGCGTCTGCGTTCGTTGAAGGGCCGCGTGCCCGACCTGGAGCATCGCCTGGAGGGCATCGACCGCCGTATCCGCGGAACACGCCAGGCTTCGCGCTCGCTCGAGTTGCTGCGTCTGCGCGTCGACCCTATGCACGAGCGCTATTCGGCCCTTCTGGAGCGCGCGTCGGATTGGGCCGCGCGTCTGCGTGACCAGGCTTCGCTCGAGGAGGCGGACTCGGCCTCGCTTAAGAAGACCATCGAAGACGCCAAGGCCGAGGTTGCTCGTGCCAAGGAGCGGGTCGATGCCGCCACGGCGACGCAAAACGAGTTCAAGGTCGCACGCGGCAAGCTCGAGGTGCAGGTAGAGGCGGCCATCAAGGCCATTACCGCCGATGGCACCACGGTGCTCGAGGAAGCGCTCATGCTTCCTGCGCCTACCGACCGCGATGCCGCCGAGCGCGAGCTTAACCAGCTCGTGCGCCAGATCAACAACCTGGGCCCTGTGAACCAGGTTGCCATGGAGGAGTACGAGCAGCTCAAGCGCCGCGCCGATTACATCGAGGAGCAGCTGGCCGATCTTGAGAGCGCACGCAAGGCGCTCACCAAGATCACGGTGGCCATCGACCGCAAGATGCGCAAAGCCTTCCTGGTAACCTTTGAGAAGGTCGATGCGAACTTCCGCGAGATCTTCGCCATGCTGTTCCCGGGCGGCCAGGCACATCTGGAGATGACCGACCCCGAGCATCCGGCCGAGACGGGCATCGAGGTCGTGGCGCAGCCGCGTGGCAAGCGCATTACCAAGATGATGCTCATGTCGGGCGGCGAGAAGAGCCTGACGGCGCTCGCCCTGCTCTTTGCCGTGTATCGCACGCGTACGGTGCCGTTCTATGTGCTGGACGAGGTCGAGGCGGCGCTCGACGACGCCAACCTGTCCAAGCTCATTGGCGCACTCGACGTGTTGCGTTCCGATACGCAGCTCTTGGTTATCTCGCATCAGCGCCGTACTATGGAGGACGCTGACGTCCTCTACGGCGTCTCGATGCAAGCCGACGGCGTCAGTCGCGTCGTCTCGCAAAAACTTGATCGCGAAACCGGAAAGGTCGTGAATGCATAATGGGATTCTTCGATGCTCTCTCGCGCGGACTTGAGCGCAGCCGCGAGGCCCTCAACGAGGTCTTTTACTTTGGCGGCGAGGTCGATGAGGATTTTTGGGAGGATCTAGAGGACACCCTCGTCATGGGTGACATGGGCGCCGAGGTCGCCATTCAGGTCTCCGATGACCTGCGCGATACCGCGGCCAAGAAGAACCTCAAGACCGCTCCGCAACTCCGTCGCGCCCTGGCCGAGCAGCTCGAGCAGCATTTTGTGCCCGCCGAGCGCGATCCGTTCTCCGACACGCCGAGCTGCGTGCTGTTTGTGGGTATTAACGGTGCCGGCAAGACCACGACGGTCGGCAAGATCGCGAGCGCTATGGCTGCCCGCGGCAAGAACGTCGTGATCGGTTCGGCCGATACCTTCCGCGCCGCCGCCATCGAGCAGCTCGATGTGTGGGGCCAGCGCGCCGGCGTTCCCGTCATCAAGCGCGACCGCGGCTCCGATCCGGCGAGCGTGTGCTATGACGTGCTCGATGAGGCCGACAAGCGCGGCAGCGACCTGGTGCTTATCGACACCGCCGGCCGTCTGCACACGAGCCCCGAACTCATGCGTGAGCTTGCCAAGGTGGTCAACGTGACGCGTAAGCGCGCCGCCAATATGGCCTCCGGCCCCATGCCTGTCTCGGTCGTCCTCGTGATCGATGCCGCGACAGGCCAAAACGGTCTGAACCAGGCGCTCGAGTTTAACGAGGCGCTTGGCCTGGACGGTATTATCATGACAAAGCTCGACGGCACGGCAAAGGGCGGTATCGCCATGGCCGTGGCCGAGAAGCTCAAGCTCCCAATCCTGCGCGTGGGCGTGGGCGAGCAGGTCGATGACCTGCAGGAGTTCAATGCCAAAGATTTCTGCCGCGCCCTGGTGGGCGAGTCCAATTAAGGAGTGACTAGTGTTTGATTCTCTGAGCGATCGCCTCAACGACACATTTGACCGCCTGCGCGGCAAGGGTAAGCTGACCGAGGCCGATATCACCTCGGCCATGCGCGACATTCGCATGGCGCTGCTCGAAGCCGACGTCAACTTCAAGGTTGTCAAGGAGTTCGTCGCCAAGACCAAGGAGCGCTGCATGACTGCCGAGGTCATGGAGTCGCTGTCGCCGGCGCAAAACGTCGTCAAGATCGTGCTCGACGAGCTCACCGAGATGCTCGGCTCCACCGAGAGCAAGCTCGTCTTTAGCAACCGCATTCCCAATGTCATCATGCTCGTGGGCCTTCAGGGCTCCGGTAAGACCACGGCGGCCGTAAAGCTGGCCTACCTGCTCAAGAAGCAGGGCCGCTCGCCGCTGCTCGCCGCGTGCGACGTCTACCGTCCCGCCGCTGCCGACCAGCTGGCCACGCTCGGTGGCGAGATCGGCGTGCCGGTCTTCCGCGGTGACGGCGAACACCCGGTCGATATCGCCAAGGGCGCCATCCAGGAGGCCGTCGACCACCTGCGCGACGTGGTCATCGTCGATACCGCTGGCCGTCTGCAGATCGACGAGCAGATGATGCAGGAGGCCGTGGATATCAAGAAGGCCGTCAAGCCCGATCAGGTGCTGATGGTCGTCGATGCCATGACCGGCCAGGATATCGTCAACGTCGTCTCGACCTTCGCCGAGCGCACCGACTTTGACGGCGTGATCATCTCCAAGCTCGACGGCGACGCCCGTGGCGGCGGCGCGCTTTCCGTGCGCCAGGTGACCGGCAAGCCCATCAAGTTCGTGAGCATGGGCGAGAAGCCCGATTCGCTGGAGCCGTTCTATCCCGACCGTATGGCCAAGCGAATCTTGGGCATGGGTGATGTTGTCGGCATCATCGAGAAGGCCCAGGAGGCGGCCGACGCCGAGCAGCTTGAGGCCGCCGAGCGTATGCTGCGCGAGGGCTTTACCATGAACGACATGCTCGACCAGATGAAGGCCGTCAAGAAGATGGGCGGCATGAAGGGCATTCTGGGTATGCTTCCCGGTGGCCAGCGCGCGCTCAACCAGATGGGCGGCAATTTGGACGAGGGTATCTTCGACAAGAACGAGGCCATCATCATGTCGATGACCAAGGAGGAGCGTCTGCGTCCCTCCATCATCAACGGCCAGCGCCGCGCCCGCATCGCCAAGGGCGCCGGTGTGACCCCCACCGAGGTCAACAGCCTTATGAAGCAGTGGGGCGAGATGAACAAGATGATGGGACGCATGCGCACGATGGCCAATCAGGCACAGGCCGGCGGCAAGAAGGGCAAGAAGGGTAAGAAGGGCAAAAAGATGCGCATGCCCAATATTCCCGGCCTGGATGCCATGGGTCTGGGCGGCATGGGCGGCCTGGGCGGCCTGGGAACGGGCGGTCCTAAGTCCGATATGGACCTGCTGCGCCAGATGGAAGCTCAGATGCGCAATAAGAAATAGGGCTGTAATTCCAGCTTGATATGGCAAAGGCCACTCGGAAGCTACCGGGTGGCCTTTGTTGTTGGCTTTGATTGTTTGGCTGCGTGCAGCGTCGTGTCCCGAGCTCGCGGTGCCGTGCCGTTAGTGGCAGCCGCAGCCCTCGTGGCCCTCGTGCTCGTGATGGTCGTGGCAGCTGCAGGACTCGCCATGTTCGTGGGCGTGGTCGTGGTCATGGCCGTGGCAGCCGCACGTGGCCTCGCCGTTCTGTGCGAGCGTGCCGGCGATAAGGGCCTCGACGCAAGCGTCGCAGCTGCCCTGGGCACCTGCGTATACCGTGATGCCGGCTTGGGCAAGCGCGTTGATAGCGCCACCGCCGATGCCGCCGCAGATGAGCGTGTCCACGCCGCCGTTGGCGAGCAGGCCCGCAAGGGCACCGTGGCCGGTGCCGCCGGTACCCACGACCTGCTCGTTGAGCACCTTGCCGTCCTGAATGTCGTAGATCTTGAACTGCTCGCTGCGGCCAAAGTGCATAAAGATGTTGCCGTTGTCGTACGTGGTTGCCACCCTCATGGTGCCGACCTCCTTTGCTGGCCATACGGCCGTTACTGTGGTGATGGGGGAGTACGCGATATTGCCGCCCTCGATGATGAGCGCTCGTCCGTTGACCAGTGCGTTTGCCACCTTGCGATGCGCGCGGCTGCAGATGGCCGCCACCGTGGCGCGGGCGATGCCCATTTGCTGGGCGACGGCCTCTTGATTGAGGCCTTCCAGGTCGCATAGGCGTAGGACTTCGAGCTCGTCGACCGTCATCTCGATGGCGTCTCCGCTGGCAAGGCCGTCAGGGGTAAAGCCGCGATATTCGGGGATGATCCCAACGCGGCGCAATTTTTCGCGTCTTCCTGCCATACACTCTCCAAATCTGACATATGTCAACAATAGAATAGCGAACGTGCGCATTTGCGCAAGGAATTTCTGGCATATGTCAGAAATGAGGGCTTATGTTTGGGCTGTGGGGCCGCGTGCGCCTGGGCTACAATGAATCTCGCTTATAGGCGACTGACAGGAGGGTCAATGAGCAAAGCTGATCAGCAGTTTGTAGCCATGTGCCGCGATATTCTGGACCATGGCACCACCACCGAGGGCCAAAAGGTCCGACCGGTGTGGGAGGACGGCACCCCTGCCTATACCATTAAAAACTTTGGCGTTACGGCTCGCTACGACCTGCGTGAGGAGTTTCCCGCGCTCACACTGCGTCGCACGGCGCTTAAGTCTGCCATGGACGAGATTCTGTGGATCTATCAAAAGAAGTCAAATAACGTCCACGACCTCAACAGCCATATTTGGGATGAGTGGGCCGACGAGACTGGCTCCATCGGCAAGGCCTACGGGTACCAGATTGGGCAGAAAAGCCATTATGCCGAGGGTGACTTTGACCAGATGGACCGCGTGCTGTACGACCTTAAGAACACGCCGTACAGCCGCCGCATCATGACCAACACCTACGTGTTTAGCGACCTGTCCGAGATGCACCTGTATCCGTGCGCCTACAGCGTGACCTATAACGTGACGCAGCGCCCGCAGGACGATAAGCCCACACTCAACATGATTCTCAACCAGCGCAGCCAAGACATTTTGGCCGCCAACAACTGGAATGTGTGCCAGTACGCCATTTTGCTGATGATGGTCGCGCAGTCGGTCGATATGATTCCCGGCGAGCTGCTGCATGTGATTGCCGATGCCCACATTTACGATCGTCATGTCGATATCGTCCGCGAACTTATCGAGCGTCCGCAGTTTGCGGCGCCTAAGGTAACGCTTAACCCCGACGTGCACGATTTCTATGCGTTTACGACCGACGACCTGATCGTCGAGGGCTATGAGCACGGCCCGCAGGTCAAGAACATTCCCATTGCGGTGTAGGTGGCGCTCATGACGTGTAAGCTTTCTGCCATTGTCGCCGTGTGCGACGATTGGGGCATTGGGTGCGAGGGCGACATGGTGGTGTCCAATCGCGCCGACATGCGCCATTTTGTGGTGTGCACCAAAGGTTGCCCGGTCATCATGGGGCGCAAGACGCTGCTGAGTTTTCCCGGCGGGCGTCCGCTCAAGAACCGTCGCAATATCGTGCTTACCCGCGACGAGGGCTTTGCTTCCGAGGGCGTCGACGTGGTGCATAGCATCGACGAGGCGCTCGCCGCGGTTGCTGATGAGCCCGTTGCGTGGGTGATCGGCGGCGGCGAGGTGTATCGGCAGTTTTTGCCGTACTGCGCCGAGGCCGAGGTCACGCATAACCACTGCGTCCATCCCGTGGACACGTATTTTCCCAATTTGGACGCCGATCCTGCATGGGAAGTTTCGCAGGCTGGCGGGGTTGCCACGATTTCCGCGGGCGAGGGTGACGAAGGCCTCGATTATGAGTTCGTGACGTATCGTCGCGTTGATGCTTAAATCTCCTATTTGCCCACGGTATTATCGGGTTGGAATGAGTAAGGGGCGGCGCCTGGCGTCGCCTCGTTTGATATAGATGCTGCTGTAAGAAAGGTACGGGCTTGCTGTTATGACTGATGCCGTTGAGGTGCTGCGAATCGAGTCGCTCGAAGACGAGCGGCTCGACGCCTACATGCGACTGACCGAACGCGAGCTGCGCTGTGTACTGGAGCCGCAAAAGGGCATCTTTATCGCCGAGAGTGCCAAGGTTATTGAGCGCGCGGTGCGTGCCGGATACCAGCCGGTGAGCTTTCTTTTGGGCGAACGCTGGCTCGATCAGATGATGCCGCTGTTTGAGCGCCTGGTTGTGCGCGAGGGCGCAGGTCCGGTTCCTGTGTTCGTTGCCTCCATGGAGCTCATGGAGCAATTGACGGGCTTTAACGTGACGCGCGGCGCGCTCGCGGCGTTTCGTCGCCCGCGGCAGATTCCGGTTGATGAGTTTCTCGACGGCGTCGTCGAGGCGGCGGGGGAGCGTCCGGTGCGTGTGTGCGTGCTCGAGGGCATTGTCGACCATACCAATGTGGGCGCGATTTTCCGTTCGGCGGCCGCATTGAACGTTGACGGTATTTTGGTCAGCCCTACGTGCTGCGACCCGCTGTACCGTCGCTCGGCCCGCGTGAGCATGGGCACGGTGTTTCAGGTGCCGTGGACGCGCATTGGCAGCGAGGCTCGTGTGTGGCCGCACGATGGCCTGGCGGCACTGCACGAAGCCGGTTTTTCCTGTGCTGCCATGGCATTGACGGACGATTCCGTATCGCTGGACGATCCCGTGCTGCAGGAGATTGACCGCCTGGCAATCTTTATGGGTACCGAGGGTGCCGGCCTGGGTGCCAAGACTATCGCGGGCTGCGACCGGGCCGTGCGCATTCCGATGGCGCACGGGGTCGATTCGCTTAACGTGGCAGCGGCGAGTGCCGTCGCCTTTTGGCAGCTGTGCCCGCACGTGAGTAATGAGTACCACTACCAGCCGGGGCTGTATCACTAGGCAGATAGTTCGCACCGGGCTCTTATTCGGGGTGTTTCGGTCGACGCCGGTCGGTGCTAAGCTGGTATTGGCGTTGGCCTTAATTTGCTGTTTTGTCGGTTGACGTGCGCTTTTGGGGAGGGCGTGTGGCTAAGAAATCTACGGCTATCGATGTAACGCAGGGTGTCATTTGGCAGCAGCTGCTTTCGCTGTGCGTTCCCATCTTTTTTAGTTCGTTTTTTCAGCAGGCCTACACGCTTATCGGTACCTATATCGTCGGTCAGTTTGGCGGCAAGCTCGCACTGGGCGGCATTCAAGCCACGATGGTGCTCACCGAGCTCTGCATTGGCTTTTGCGTTGGCGTCGGCGCCGGCTGCGCGGTCATTACCGGTCAGTATTTTGGCCAGCACGATGATGAGCGACTGAGTCGTTCGGTCCATACGGCCATGACGCTCGCGCTGGTGGGCGGTATCGTTTTCTCGATTCTTGGCATAGTGTTCGTTGAGCCCATGCTGGTACTTATGAACACGCCGCATGAACTGTTGGCCGAGGGCGTGGCCTATGCTCGTTGCTATTTTGCCGCCATGGTTGCGGCGCTGCTGCTCAATATGGGAACGGCACTGCTGCGCGCCGTGGGCGACACGCGCGGGCCTGCTGTGATTATCGCTTCCGGCTGCCTTGTTAATGCGGTGCTGGACGTCATCTTCGTTGCCGTGCTTCATATGGAGGCTCTGGGCTGCGGCATCGCGGTGGCGCTGACCATTTGCTCCAACGCCACGATGATTGTGATTCGCATGATGCACGCACCGGGTGCGTGGCGGCTTTCGCTGTCCAAGCTCGGCATTGATCCGGGCATTTGTAAGAGCATGATCTCGTGTGGTCTGCCGCTTGGCTTTCAGTCTGCTGCGTATTCGATTTCCAACGTTTTGATTCAGGTGTCGGTCAACTCGTTTGGCGCCGATGTCACCACGGCGTGGGGTCTTTCGGGCCGCTTAGATGGCATTGTCTGGATGGTTACCGAGGCACTCGGCGTGTCGATCACCACGTTCTCGGCGCAGAACTTTGGCGCGCGCAACTACGAGCGCATGCGCAAGGGCTACCATACATCGCTCGTGCTGTCCTTTATGCTCATAGGTGGCCTGTCTGCCGTGCTGCTGGTGTTCTCGGGTCCTCTGTCGCGTCTGTTTGTCGACGATGCTTCGATTGCGGCGTACACCACGACGATTCTTCATTTCATCGCGCCTTTCTACGCGATCTTCTCGATTATCGAAAACGCGTCGGGCTCTATTCGCGGTGCCGGCGTGAGCTTGCAGCCCATGCTGCTCACGATTTTTGGCACCGTCGTGCTCAGGGTGATCTGGGTGTTTGCGATTATGCCGTTCGATCCGTCGCTCGAACACCTGCTGCTGGTTTACCCCGTAACCTGGCTCATCACGGCCACGATGTTTACCATCTACCACCACAGCGGCAACTGGCTCGGCCGCGCCACCGCCAAATGATCCCTTGGGGACGGAGGAAAACGGATCATTGCTCTCCGTCGTGATGTCGATGATCCGTTTTCCTCCGTCCCCTTCGGATCAATTAGTATTCGATGCCTTGGCGGGCTAGGAGGCCTTCGTCGAAGTAGTGTTTGACGGGGCGCATTTCGGTGACTAGGTCGGCGAGGTCCGCGAGAGGCAGCAGCCCGCGGCCGGTGAGCACGAGCTCCGTGGTGGCAGGCTTCAGCGCGATCAGCCCCTCCACATCCTCGCGCGTCACGAATCCGCGGCGCATCGCTTCGCCGAGTTCGTCCAAAATCAGAACGTCGACCTGTGATATCTGCTCGCGTGCGAGCTCCATGATCTGCTCGGCGCAGGCCTCGGGTGTGTCGCGATCGGCCTGTACAATGCGCAGTCCCAGGCGCGGCGCGGCGTCGTGCTCGGCGCAGTGCAGCTTCTTGGCAAACTGCAGCATGAGTACGTCGAGCCCATAACCTTTGGCGCGCATCGCCAATCCCAGCGCAGCCGTGGTTTTGCCCTTGCCGTCGCCCGTATAGATCTGAACCTTGCCGACTTCAAGTGATGCCATCTCTGTCCTTTCGTGCCCGGCGTCGGTTTATCGCCGTCCGGGTTGGGTATTCTAGTTAGCATTATCAACCCCAGTAGATGGAGTTCAAGCAGATGGAGATGGATGACAACAAACGTAGACGGAATATGATCCTCTACGTGCTCATCGCCTTCGTCGTCTACCTCGTGCTCTCGACCGTTCTGTTCCCCAACATCGGTCACACGCAGCAGATTACGAAGACCGATTACTCGACGTTTGTCAAAGCGCTCGATAAGAAGAGTGTCGACAAGGTCGAGTACAATACCGACGATTACACCATTTATTACACCAAGAAGGGCGAGGACGAGAACATCGCCTACAAGACGACCGGTGTGCCGAATGACGCGGGCTTTACCGATCGTGTGCTTGAATCCGGTGCGTCCCTGGAGTCGGTCGTTCCCGATAAAAACTCGGGTCTGATGACCTACTACCTGCTCACGCTCATCCTTCCCATGGCCATCTTCTTCCTGATCGGTTGGTGGCTCAACCGCCGTATGAAGAAGGCCATGGGCGATGACGGCCCGTCGATGAACTTTGGCGGCGGTGGCTTTGGCGGCGGTGGACTGGGTAAGTCCGGCGCTCGCGTTATCGCCTCCAAGGATGTGGGCGTGACCTTTAAGGATGTCGCTGGCCAGGAAGAGGCCAAGGAATCCCTCAAGGAGGTCGTCGACTTTCTGGAGAAGCCGCAGCGCTACGAGGAAATTGGCGCCAAGCTGCCGCGCGGTGCTCTCCTTGTTGGCCCTCCGGGTACCGGTAAAACCCTGCTCGCCAAGGCTGTTGCCGGCGAGGCGGGCGTGCCGTTCTTTAGCATTTCGGGTTCTGAGTTCGTCGAGATGTTCGTCGGCCGTGGCGCCGCCAAGGTCCGCGATCTGTTTAAGCAGGCCAAGGAAAAGGCCCCGTGCATCGTCTTTATCGACGAGATCGATACCATCGGCAAAAAGCGCGATGGCGGCGGCTTTAGCGGCAACGACGAGCGCGAGCAGACGCTCAACCAGCTGCTGACCGAGATGGACGGCTTCGATAACCACAAGGGTATCGTCGTCCTCGCTGCCACCAATCGTCCCGACAGCCTCGATCCCGCCCTGCTGCGCCCCGGTCGTTTTGACCGCCGCATCCCCGTCGAGTTGCCCGATCTGACCGGCCGTAAGAACATCCTCGAGCTTCACGCCAAGAGTGTGAAGACCGAGCCGCCGATCGATCTGACCGCGATTGCCCGCGCCACGCCCGGTGCCTCGGGCGCCGACCTGGCCAATATCATCAACGAGGGCGCCCTGCGCGCCGTTCGCGAGGGCCGCAAGCGTGCAACCCAGGACGACTTCGAGGAGTCGGTGGAGGTCGTCATTGCCGGTCAGCAGCGCAAGTCCACGGTGCTGTCCGACCACGAGAAGCAGGTCGTTTCTTATCACGAGATCGGCCATGCTATTGTTGCCGCCCGCCAGAAGGGCTCTGCGCCGGTCACGAAGATCACCATCGTGCCGCGCACGAGCGGTGCTCTTGGCTATACCATGCAGGTCGAGGAGGACGAGCGCTTCCTGACGACACGCCAGGAGGTCTTGGACAAGCTTGCCGTCTACTGCGGCGGCCGTGCGGCCGAGGAACTCATCTTTGGCGAGATGACGACCGGTGCCGCCAACGATATCGAACAGGCCACCAAGCTCGCCCGCAACATGGTGACGCGCTTTGGTATGTCCGACGAGTTTGGCATGATGGCGCTCGGTACCGTGCAGAACGCGTATCTCAATCAGGACACGTCGCTCACCTGCGCCCCCGGTACGGCCGAGCGTGTGGACGCGATTGTCGCTAAGCTGATCGAGGACGCGCACGATCGCGCTCTGCAGATCCTCAAGGAGAACAAGTTCAAGCTCCATGAGCTGGCTCGTTATCTGTACAAGAAGGAGACCATCACGGGCGAGGAGTTTATGAACCTCCTCACGCGTGAGAATCCGCTGATGCCCAAGCAGCAGTAATTCTAGTTGCGCAGTGTCAATCGCCCCATTTGAGTGTCCATCTCAAATGGGGCGTTTTGCGTGGGGAGAGTTGAATATGAAGATCGTGGTAAGTGCCTGCTTGATGGGCGAGAGCTGCAAGTATAACGGGCTCGATAACTACCATCGCGAGCTGGTCGAAGCGTGCGAATACACGGGGACCGGGGTACTCTTGGTGTGCCCTGAGGTCTTTGGGGGCCTGCCCACGCCGCGCAAGCCGTCCGAGATTGTGAACGGCGAGGTCCGTACCTGCGAGGGTACCTCAGTCGATCGCGAGTTTCGCCAGGGTGCTCAGCGCGCGCTTGATATGTGCGAGCAGGCGGGCGGCCCGGAAGAGATAGTCGCGTGCATCCTTCAGGACCGCAGCCCCTCGTGCGGTGCGGGTCACATCTACGACGGCACCTTTAGCGGTACGCTCACCGCGGGCAACGGTGTTTTCGTCGACCTGCTCCTGCGCCACGGTTACCGCGTGATTCCGGCTAGCGAGTTCGATCCCAGCATGTTGGAACATTGTCCACAGCACTCGAACCCAACACTTCCTCACGGGTGACCGTTTTGGCATCATCCATGAAGTTGATATTGAGTACGACCGGGTCATCAAAGACGTAGACCGAGTTGACAGGCGCCGTAACCAGGCAGTCCCTCCCCGCGGTCCTCGCGCAGGAACGCGTACAAGGCCCTCCCGTCTCTTGCGCCCCTCCTGCCCCAAACCCTGCTAGGAACGAGTGCAGCAAACTGGAATTTTAAATTAGTCTTTGCAAATAACCTTTGAACCTTCACCATCAATTACAATTCCCTGA
>CABRYP010000017.1 GCA_902475245.1 uncultured Collinsella sp.
ACCCCGCACTGCGTCACAATAGAGCGTTAGATGCGAAAACAACTACTTCGAGGATTGGTGGTCAAATGACCCAGGAGACGGTTACGAACGGCACTGAAGCCCTGTTCACTCGCGAAGGCATGCCTCCCGTTAAGGAAATGATCCCGTGTGCCCTTCAGCACGTACTGGCATCGTTTGCCGGCATCATTACCCCGGCGGTCATCATGGCCGGCGTCTACGGCTTTAATAGCCAGCAGAGCACCGACATCATCCAGGTCGCGCTCATTCTTTCGGCGATCGATACGGCCCTTCAGGCCTTCGCTCCCTTCCGTCGCATCGGCGGCGGCCTGCCCATCGTCATGGGCGTTTCGTTCGCGTTCCTGCCGGCCCTGCAGGCCATGGGTGCCTCGGGCTTTAGCTTTGGTGCGCTGCTGGGCGGCGAGATCGTCGGCGGCGCCGTCGCGGTCCTCTTTGGTCTGGCCTACAGCAAGATCAAGTGGCTGTTCCCACCCGTCGTGACCGGTACGGTCATCTTCTCCATTGGCGTCTCTCTCTATCCCACGGCCGTCAAGTATATGGCCGGCGGTATGGGTACGCCGCTGTGGGGCACCCCGCAGGCCTGGTGCGTCGCTCTTATCACCTTCGCCGTGGTCTTTGCGCTCGCCAACTTTGGAAAGGGCACGCTCAAGCTGGGATCTGTGTTCTTTGGCATGATCGTTGGCATGATCGTTTCGATTCCCTTTGGCATGATCGACTTCTCCAGCGTCGCCACCGCTCAGGTCTTCGCCCTTCCCAAGGTTATGCCCTACGCGCTCGAGTTTGATCCCGAGGTCTGCATTACCCTCGCCGTCGTGTTCCCCATGGTTGCCATCCAGGTTATCGGTGACGTTTCCGCCGCCTGCCTGGGCTCCATCGACCGTATGCCCACCGAGCGCGAGCTCTCCGGCGCTATCGTGTCCCAGGGCCTTACCTCTATGGTCGGCGGCCTGCTGGGCGGTCTTCCCACCAGCGCCCTTGGCCAGAACGTGGGCATCATCTGCTCCAACAAGGTCGTCAACAAGTGGGTCTTTGTGATCATCGCGGCCGTCTTTGCCATCGCCGGCCTGTTCCCGCAGCTCTCGGCCGTCCTTTCCGCTATCCCGCAGCCTGTCATCGGCGGCGCGACCGTCGGCGTCTTTGGCACCATCACCATGAACGGCGTGCGCATGTTCACCCGCGAGGGCCTCACGCAGCGCACTACCACCATCGTCGGTACCTCCGTCGTCTTTGGCCTGGGTATCTGGATGGCCAGCGGTTGCCTTGCCGGCGAGGGTATGCCCGCCTGGGTGTCCACCGTCATCGGCTCCAATGCCGTAACTCCCACTGCCATCATGGCCATTGTCCTTAACTTGATCCTTCCGCAGACGCCGGTCGTGGCTCAGCACATCGATGCCGCCAAGGACGCTGCCGTGGATCTGGTCTTGCCCGAGAGTAAGAAGTAACCAATTCGGTGCTATTCGTCGGCGGACGCATCGCCTCGTCCGCCGACGTCATGCGGCGCCAAGCCGCACTTCAAAGGGTTTGTCCCTTTGGTGAAGCGTTGACGGGAGAGGGCCCGTTTCCGGTATAGGCCGGCGCTTCGCACTCCGCCATGTCAGAGGTGTCAAACCCCGCCTCTGATGTTGAAGGGAGCATCCATGCTTCTGGTCGCTAACGGTTCCGTCTTTACCCGCAACGCGCAGGCCCCGTTCATTCCAAACGGTGCGGTCGCCATTGACGGAGATACGATCGTCGAAGTGGGCCCCGAGTGCGAGCTCAAGGCCAAGTACCCGGATGCCGAGTACGTCGACGCCCAGGGCAACCTCATCATGCCCGGACTCATCAACTGCCACACCCACATCTACTCGGGTCTGGCCCGCGGCCTTGCCATTAAGGGCTGCAATCCCACCAACTTCCTGGAGAATCTTGAGCAGCAGTGGTGGAAGATCGACGACAACCTGACGCTCGACGGCACCAAGGCTAGCGCCTATGCCACGATTCTTGACTCCATCCGCGATGGCGTCACCACGATCTTCGATCACCATGCGAGCTTCTGCGAGATCCCGGGAAGCCTCTTTACCATTAAGGATGCAGCTCAGGAGCTGGGCATGCGTTCGTGCCTGTGCTACGAGGTCTCGGATCGCCGCGGCCAGGAAAAATGCGACCAGGCCATTGCCGAGAACGCCGAATTTGCCCAGTGGGCCGCCAAGGAGCGTCGCGATAACGACAACCATATGATCGCCGCCATGTTTGGCGGTCACGCCACCTTTACGCTGTCGGACGAGACCATGGACAAGATGGCCGAGGCCAACAACGGCCTGACCGGCTTCCACATCCATGTGTGCGAGGGCATGAATGACGTTTGGGACTCCCGCCTCAACCGCGGCGGCATCAGCCCCGTCGAGCGCCTGTTGCAGCACAACCTGCTGGGTCCCGACACCATGCTGGGTCACTGCATCCACGTGACGCCTGCCGAGATGGATATCGTCAAGGAGTCCGGCACCTGGCTCGTCAACAACCCCGAATCCAATATGGGCAACGCCGTGGGCTGCGCCCCCGTGCTCGAGTTCTTCCGCCGCGGCATCCCCGTGTGCATGGGCACCGACGCCTACACCCACGACATGCTCGAGAGCCTTAAGGTCTTCCTGATCATTCAGCGCCACAACGCCGCCATGCCCAACGTGGGCTGGTGCGAGGCCATGACGATGCTGTTCGAGAACAACGCCAAGATGGCGAGCAAGTACTTCGATCGCAAGCTCGGCGTGCTCGAGGCCGGCGCTGCCGCCGACGTCATCGTTATGGACTACAAGCCCTTTACGCCGCTGAGCGAGGAGAACATCGACGGCCACATGCTCTTTGGCATGATGGGCAAAAACTGCCGCACCACCATCATCAACGGCCGCGTCCTGTACAAGGATCGCGAGTTCGTTGGCATTGATGAGGACAAGATCAACGCGTGGACCATGGCTGAGTCCAAGAAGCTCTGGAGCACGCTCAACGATCGCACCTACTAATTACAAGTAGATTCACGCGCGCCGGATGTTTCGCCGCATCTGACGCGCGTATAGGCGACCTCCGCGGGGTCGCCGGCGCTGTGCTAGCGCTACACCGTATTTGCGCCCGCCGCGCGGTCTCGCCGGGCGTTACAGAGAGGAGCTCACTATGAGCGACATCATGAGGCCGATCCCGTTTTCGCAGCTGATGAACTGGATCATCGAGGAGCACAAGACTCAGGACGCCATCTTTGGCGTGCGTAAGATGGTCACGACCAATCAGGAGGGCGCGCTTCCCATTTTTGACGAGCGCATCGAGACTCCGTTTGGCCCGGCCGCCGGCCCCAATACGCAGCTTGCCCAGAACATCGTGGCATCCTACGTGGCCGGTTCCCGCTTCTTTGAGCTCAAGACCGTCCAGGTTATGGACGGCGAGGAGCTCTCCAAGTGTGTGAACAAGCCCTGCATTGTGGCGCAGGACGAGTGCTACAACTGCGAGTGGTCGACCGAGCTCGAGGTTCCGCAGGCCTTTGCCGAGTACGTGAAGGCATGGTTTGCCTGCCACCTGATCGCTCGCGAGTACGGCCTGGGCAGCCCGGACGGCTTTGTCTTTAACATGTCCGTGGGCTATGACCTGGAGGGTATTAAGAGCCCCAAGGTCGACGCCTACATCGAGGGCATGAAGGACGCCAGCGGCTCTGACGTCTGGAATGAGTGCCGCGCATGGGCGCTTGCCAACCTGGACAAGTTTGAGCATGTCGACGCCGCGTTTGTCGAATCCATCCCGGCACGCGTCTCCAACTCCATCACCGAGTCTACCCTGCACGGCTGCCCGCCCGCCGAGATCGAGCGCATCGCGACCTATCTGATCACCGAGAAGGGCCTCAACACCTACATCAAGTGCAACCCCACGCTGCTGGGCTATGAGTTTGCCCGCCAGCGCCTCAACGAGCTGGGCTTTGACTACATCGTCTTTGATGACACGCACTTCCGCGAGGACTTGCAGTGGGTCGACGCCGTGCCCATGTTCGAGCGCCTGATTGCCCTGTGCGCCGAGCGCGGCCTGGAGTTTGGCGTCAAGCTGACCAACACGTTCCCCGTCGACGTGACGAGGAACGAGCTGCCTTCCACCGAGATGTACATGTCCGGCCGTTCGCTGTTCTCGCTGACCATCGAGGCCGCCCGCCGCATTACCGAGCAGTTCGATGGCAAGCTGCGTATCAGCTACTCCGGCGGTGCCACGGTCTACAACATTCGCGCCCTGTACGATGCCGGCATTTGGCCCGTTACCCTGGCGACCGACGTGCTCAAGCCCGGTGGCTACGAGCGCTTTAGCCAGATGGCCGGCGAGTTTACCGACCTGGACGGCAAGCCGTTCGCGGGCGTCTCTCTCGAGGCCGTGACCGCGATCCAGACCGACTCGCTCACCAACCCGCTCTACAAGAAGCCGCTGCGCCCGCTGCCCGACCGCAAGGTCGCCGGCAAGAGCCCGCTTTCCGACTGCTTTACCACGCCGTGCCGCACGAGCTGCCCCATCCAGCAGGACATTCCTGCCTACCTGGCGGCTGTTGACGAGGGCCGCTACGAGGACGCGCTCAACATTATCATCGAGCGCAACGCCCTGCCGTTCATTACCGGCACCATCTGCCCGCATCCCTGCGGCCGTGCCTGCGAGCGTGCATTCTACGAGCCCGAGGGCGCCCAGATTCGCGCCAGCAAGCTCAAGGCCGCCCGCGAGGCCATGACCGCCGTACTGCCCAAGTTGCGCGCCCAGGCCATCGCCAACGACAGCGACCGCAACGTTGCCGTTATCGGCGGCGGTCCGGCCGGTCTGGCGACAGCGTTCTTCCTGACGCGTGCCGGCGTGCCCGTCACCATCTTTGAGGCCCGCGATTCGCTCGGCGGCGTGGTCCGTCACGTGATTCCCGAGTTCCGCATTGCGAGCGACGATATCTCCCACGATGCCGAGCTCTGCCTGGCCTTTGGTGCCAAGGTGCAGCTCAATGCCCGCGTGGATTCCATTGACGAGCTCAAGGCCCAGGGCTTTACCGACGTGGTCGTGGCCACCGGTGCCTGGATGCCCGGCTCTGCGGGCCTGGGCGAGGGTGCCGAGCTCGACGTGCTGGAGTTCCTCGAGGCCGCCAAGAAGGGCGAGAAGCTCGAGCTGGGCGAGGATGTCGTGGTCATTGGCGCCGGCAATACCGCCATGGACGCGGCCCGCGTGGCCAAGCGCCTGGCTGGCGTGAAGAACGTGCGCTTGGTCTACCGCCGCACCAAGAAGCAGATGCCCGCCGACGAGGAAGAGCTCGATCTTGCTCTTGCCGACGGCGTTGAGTTCTGCGAGCTGCTGGCGCCCAAGGCGCTCAACGGTGCCGTGCTGACCTGCGATGTTATGGAGCTTGGCGAGCCGGACTCAAGCGGCCGTCGCAGCCCTGTCGCCACGGGTGAGACCGTTGAGCTTTCCGCCACCACGGTGATCTGCGCCGTGGGCGAGGGCATCGATGCCAGCCTGTACGATGCCGCGGGCGTCGAGCACGACCGTCGCGGTCGCCTTGCCGCCACCTCCACCGGTGTCGAGGGCGTTTGGGCTGCGGGTGACTGCCGTCGCGGTCCTGCCACCGTGGTCGAGGCTATCGCCGATGCCGCCGAGGTCGCTCGTGCCATCGCCGGCGTGGACTTTAACAAGTACGCCGACTGCAACGAGCAAACCGGCCGCGAGGACACCTGTTACGAGCGCAAGGGGTCGCTGTGCCGCGACAAGCGCAACTGCACCAAGACTCGCTGCCTGGGCTGCGGCTCGGTGTGCGAGGTCTGCTGCGACGTGTGCCCCAACCGCGCCAACGTTGCCATCAAGGTGCCGGGCCTGGCCAAGCATCAGGTCGTCCATGTCGACGGCATGTGCAACGAGTGCGGCAACTGCGCCGTGTTCTGCCCCTACCAGGAGGGTCGTCCCTACAAGGACAAGCTCACCCTGTTCTGGAGCGAGCAGGACATGGAGAACTCCGAGAACGAGGGCTTCCTGGCCGTGGACGAGGATCACTTTAAGGTCCGCGTCGCCGGCACGGTCCGCACCGTCTCGGTCGATGCCGTCAACACCGGCCTTCCCGAGGCTGTCCGCCTGACCATCAGGGCTGTGCGCGACAACTATTCGTACCTTCTTAAGAAATAGGCGAGTCTCTTATGGCCAAATCCATTCAACATAACGTGGCCTACGTTGCCTGCGGAAGCGGTTGCACCTCCGCAGGCGGCGACGCCCGCTGCAGCGAAGGCTGCATTGGCTGTGGCGCCTGTGTCACGGCCTGCCCCCACGGCGCCATTGCGCTGGTCGATGGCATCGCCCGCGTGGATCGCTCAAAGTGCACGGGCTGTGGTCTGTGCGGCATGGCGTGCCCGCAGCGCGTGATTGCCTTCGTTCCCGGCTACCAGAACATCCTGGTGCGCTGCAACAACACCGATAAGGGCGCCATTGCGCGCAAGATCTGCGACACGAGCTGCATCGGTTGCGGCATGTGCGCTAAAAAGTGCCCTGCCGGTGCTATCCGCATCGAGGACAACTGCGCCCATATCGACGGCGTGGACTGCCTGTCGTGCGGCATGTGTGCTGTCGTCTGCCCGCATGGCGCCATTCACGACCGCACCGGCATCGCCGCCGGCGTGTAGAAGGGAATCACCATGGCACAGGAATTCACTTTTACCGTTAACGGCGTCCAGCGCACGACGACCCAAAACAAACCGTTGCTGCGCTATCTGCGCGACGACCTGCATATCCATTCCGCCAAGGACGGCTGCTCCGAGGGCGCCTGCGGTACCTGCACCATCCATGTGGACGGTGCGGCCGTCAAGGCGTGCGTACTGACCACCGCTCTTGCCGCCGGCCGCAACATCGTGACCGTCGAGGGCCTGCCCGAGGACGTGCGCGAGGCCTTTGTGTACGCCTTTGGCGCCGTGGGCGCCGTGCAGTGCGGTTTTTGCATCCCCGGCATGGTCATGGCGGGTGCGGCGCTTATCGCCGAGGATCCCGAGCCCACCGAGGAGCAGATCAAGTACGCCATTCGCGGTAACGTCTGCCGCTGCACCGGCTACAAAAAGATTATCGAGGGCATCTCGCTGGCCGCTGCGGTGCTCCGCGGCGAAAAGCAGATCGACGAGGACCTAGAGCGCGGCGACGACTACGGCGTGGGCAAGCGCGCCTTCCGTATCGACGTGCGCAAGAAGGTGCTCGGCGAGGGCAAGTATCCCGACGACATCGACGAGCTCGATCAGCCGGGTCTGACCTACGCCAGCGCCGTGCGCTCCAAGTATCCGCGCGCCCGTGTGCTCTCCATCGACACCTCAAAGGCCGAGGCCCTGCCCGGCGTGGTGGGTATCCTGCGCGCCGAGGACGTGCCGGTCAACCAGGTCGGCCACCTTATCCAGGACTGGGACGTCATGATCGCCCAGGGCGATATCACCCGCTGCGTGGGCGATGCCATCGTGCTGGTGGTTGCCGAGGACGAGGCGACGCTCGAGAAGGCCAAGAAGCTCGTAAAGATTGATTACGAGCCGCTGGAGCCCGTGCGTAACATTGTCGAGGCCAGGGCTGCCGACGCCCCGCGCCTGCACGACAGCTTCTTTGCCTTTGGCAACACGGTGGAGCTCAAGGACAACGTGTGCCAGAGCCGCCATGTGACGCGCGGTGATGCCGCCAAGGCGCTGGCAGAGAGCGCGTTCACCGTGACGCAGCGCTTTACCACGCCCTTTACCGAGCATGCCTTCTTGGAGCCCGAGTGCGCCGTCGCCTTCCCGTACAAGAACGGCGTCAAGGTGCAGTCGACCGACCAAGGTGCCTACGATACGCGCAAAGAGTGCGCCCATATGTTTGGCTGGGATAACGAGCCCGAGCGTGTGGTCGTCGAGACCATGCTCGTGGGTGGCGGCTTCGGCGGCAAGGAGGACGTGTCCATCCAACACCTGGCCGCGCTCGCCGCATATAAGTTCCAGCGTCCCGTGAAGTGCAAGCTCACGCGCGCTGAGTCGCTTGCGTTCCATCCCAAGCGCCATGCCATGGACGGTACCTTTACGCTGGGTTGCGACGCCGAGGGCAACTTTACCGGCCTGGACTGCGAGATCAACTTTGATACCGGCGCCTACGCGTCGCTGTGCGGCCCGGTGCTCGAGCGCGCCTGCACGCATGCCGTCGGCCCCTACAAGTACCAGAACACCGACATTCGCGGTTTTGGCTACTACACCAACAACCCGCCCGCCGGCGCGTACCGCGGCTTTGGCGTTTGCCAGTCCGAGTTTGCGCTCGAGAGCCTGATCGACTTGCTGGCAGAGAAGGTCGGCCTGGACCCGTGGGAGATTCGTTACCGTAATGCCATCGAGCCGGGCGAGGTTCTGCCCAACGGCCAGATCGCCGACTGCTCCACGGCGCTTAAGGAGACGCTGCTCGAGGTCAAGGATGCCTACTACGCGCATCCCGGACACGCTGGCATCGCCTGCGCCATGAAGAACGCCGGCGTGGGCGTGGGCCTGCCCGATGCCGGCCGCTGTAAGATTCGCGTCGAGAACGGCGTGGCCGTGGTCTATGCCGCCACGTCCGACATCGGCCAGGGCTGCAACACCGTCTTTTTGCAGGACGTTGCCGAGGCATGCGGTCTGCCGCTTCGCTACATTGCCAACGGCGAGTGCTCCACCGAGAACGCTCCCGACTCCGGTACCACGTCTGGTTCGCGTCAGACGGTCGTGACCGGCGAGGCCGTGCGCGGTGCCGCCTTCCTGCTGCGCGATGCCATGCTTGACATCGAGGCCGGCAAGTCTGCGCCCGCCGCTCCCGTGAGTGCGCATGGCGACGGCGTCAAGATCGAGTATGACGACGGTCACGCCTATCAGCTGCGCACACAGGAACTCGTCGCCGGCCAGGGTATGCATCCTCAGGATCCCGCGGCCGCCATCAAGGCGCTCGAAGGATGCGAGTTTGGCTACGTGTACCTGGAGCCGACCGACAAGCTGGGCGCCGACGTTCCCAACCCCAAGAGCCACATCTGCTACGGCTTTGCCACGCATGTGGTCATTTTGGACGATGACGGCCGCGTGAGCGAGGTCTATGCCGCGCACGATTCCGGCAAGGTAGTCAACCCCATCTCCATCCAGGGTCAGATCGAAGGCGGCGTGCTCATGGGTATGGGCTATGCGCTTACCGAGGACTGGCCGCTCAAGGACTGCGTACCCCAGGCAAGGTACGGCACGCTCGGGCTGTTCCGTGCGCCCGAGATTCCGGATATCCACGCCATTTACGTGGAGAAGGACGAGCTACTGCCTGTGGCATATGGCGGCAAGGGCATCGGCGAGATCGCAACGATCCCCACGGCGCCCGCCGTGCAGAACGCCTACCGCGCGTTTGACGGTAAGCTGCGTCCCGATCTGCCCATGGTGGATACGCCATACAGCCGCGCCCGTCACCGCGGGTAGGGTAGGGTGCGTACGGCCATTGCTAACGGGCCGTTCGCGCTCAGCATCAACTACATATGCTGCACCTTTGGCCCCAGCTCCATCGCGAGCCGGGGCCTTTTGTTTGAAGCGGAAACTGTGTCCCGGATTCAAGCCTCAGGACGGGATGAACTTTCCCAATGGGGCCGCATGCGGAAACTGCGTCCCGGATTCGATGTTCAGAATGGGACACGCTTTCCCCTTGAGTCCCTAGCGGAAAGCGTGTCCCGGAATTCGGCTCCAGAGTGGGATGCGCTTTCCGGTTGAAGCCTCAAGCGGAAACTGCGTCCCGGAATCCGCGCCTGGAATGGGATGCGCTTTCCGGAACAGCTCTCAACCGGAAACTGCGACCCGGAATTCGATGCCAGAACGGGATATGCTTTCCGAATCGCCTTCAGGCGGAAATTGCATCCCATTCTGAGTCTTCATTCTGGGACACGCTTTCCGCAAGGAGCTTCGTCAGGAAAGCGCATCCCGTTCCGAGCTCCTATTCCGGGACGCACTTTCCGGTTGTCATTCACTTGGAAACTGCATCCCAGTTTGAGCGTCTATTCCGGGATACAGTTTCCGCTGAGCGCTTCAACCGGAAAGTCTGTCCCGTTCTAGGCCTTGATTCCGGGACACGCTTTCCGCTAGGCCCGCCATCCGGAATGTACATCCCGTTTTGAGCGTCCAGACTGGGGCGCGCTTTCCGCTGGCGTGGCCGTTGGGAAAATGCGGCCCAGATAGGGGGATGTAATCCAGCGATGCGCGGCCTAGCAGCTCCTACAGCTCCACGTCGTTGAGCCATGTCGGCAGCGCGGTCTGCCGGATGCCTGCCGTCTGCAGCTTTTTGGCGAGCATTCCTGCCGAGCGGACCTCGTTCATGGTAAAGCGCAGCAGAGGGTGACCGTAGAGCGATAGGTGCGCCTCGCGCTGTCGTTCGGCAACGAGCGCTTCGGCGGTGGTGCGTCCGGCCAGCATGGTCTGGTCGGTATATTTGATGAGCCCGTCGAGCTCGCCCAGTGTGAGTTCCCGCGCCTGGCGCTCCCAGGCAAAGTCCGTTCGTATGGGCTTGGTCGAATTGAAGGGGTCCGTCAGCTCGTATTGAAGCCAATCGGGCGCAAAGCCCGTCTCGATCATGATGGCTCGGGCGACCGATTCCCCGCCGCTCTCGGCGCGGGCGTCGGCATATCGAAGTGTCGTGAGGGCGGTGCGAATCGTGCGACCATTGCGGGCGGTCGCTCGTTGCTCGACGGCCTCCATCAGCTGTTCCCGCGCAAGGCCGAGCTTTAAGATCGTCGAATCGGCAATGGGCATGCCGTCGGCAAAACCGGTCTGCAACAGGCAATCTGTGACCGTTTGGATGGGCGGCGTTACCGATATGCCGGCTCTGCGTATTGCTCCGGCCGGCTCAATTTGGTGCCGCTGAATATGTGCGCCCGGGCGAGCCGACGGCTTTGTCGAGCTGCAGACATGCACGACATTCAGGTGTCGCCACGAGACCTCGAGCCCCAGCAGACAGGCGGCAGAAAACGAGCAGAACGTCCAATCGGGGTGGATGATCGCAAGGGCGCGGAGGATTTCGCAATGGCGTTGCGCTCGGTTGAGTTCATCCCAGCGCGTTTTTCGCGCAAACAACCCCGGCATGGGCGAGACAACCGTGCCGCCGGTGCGCCGAAGGAGCGCTTTTCGGATCGCCGTGCTCGGGGGAATCAGACAGCGCCCCTCTTGTTCGGCTTGAGTGAGCAGTTGGTCGATGAGCTGGTCATTGCAATGGGTCATGAGCTACCGCCTCCTTTTGGGTAGCAAAAACGTATCAGCTGGAACTTGCCGCTCAGCCGACCAAAAACTGACCAAAATCTAACCATGCAGGTAGATGACCTGCTTTTGGCGTCATTTTTTGAAGCTGAATCGGTGGGCGGTAATCGGCGACCGTGAACGGTAGCGAGTTATGAAGACTGGGTAAGTTTCGGGACGTGTACTTTTTGAAAAAGAGCATTCTATCTGCTGTTTTGTGTTTCTGGATCGCATATTTGAAGGCATGTGATAAGGGCGGCGGACTGTCGCCTTTTACCTGCGGGTCGTTGTCTTGTATCTGCGGAAACTGTGTCCCGGAATTGCCGCTCGGAATGGGATACATTTTCCGGAACAGCCCTCAACCGGAAACTGTGTCCCGGAACGAGCCCTCAGAGCGGGATGAACTTTCCCAACGGGGCCGCAGGCGGAAACCGTATCCCAGAATTTAGGCTCAGAACGGGACGCGCTTTCCGGATGGCATGCTTGGCGGAAACTACGGCCCAGTTTTTGGCTCCAGAACGGGGTACATTTTCCGGAACGGTCCACGTGCGGGGGTGTACCGCCCCTTTTCGTGCTCCGCTTGTCGGATTACGTTATAGCTAGACATATTATAGGAAGGTATAATATAGCTAGCTATAACGTAAAGGAAGGATGGCCCTATGTTTATCGGAAGAACAGTGGAAATGTCCGAGCTCAATCGACTGTATGGCACGGGCTCCTTTGAAATGCCTGTGATTTACGGCCGCCGTCGTGTGGGTAAAACGCGCCTTATCACAGAGTTCATCCAAGGCAAGAAGGCTATTTACTTTCAAGCTCGTCGTACCAATGCGGAGGCAAACCTGCACGGCTTTAGCCAGGCGATACTTGCAGGCTCGGTTGGTGCTGCAGGCGTGTCGTTTCGTAGTTTTGACGAAGCGTTCGATGCATTGGCCACCATGGCTCGAGCGGAACGTTTGATTGTCGTGATTGACGAGTATCCCTATCTCGCCCAATCGAATCCCGAGATCAGCTCGTTGCTGCAAGACAAGATTGATCACCTGTACAAAGAGACCAGGCTCATGCTGATTCTATGCGGCTCGTCTCTTTCGTTTATGGAGGAACAGGTATTGGGCTACGAGAGCCCACTATACGGTAGGCGTACGGCCCAGTTTAAGATCATGCCGCTCGATTTTACGACGACCCTCGGCCTGTGGCAGAGCATGGGTCGCGAAGACGCTGCGGTTTGCTATGGCATGACGGGCGGCATTCCTGCATATATCGAGAAAGTCGATCCTACCGTATCGCTCAAGGACAACATCAAGCGTCTTTTTCTTACCCCTACGGGTTATCTCTTTGAAGAGCCGAGTAACCTGCTATTGCAAGAGTGCCGCAATCCCGAGCAATATGATGCGATCGTGCAAGCAATTGCTCAGGGGCGCTCGAAGATCTCGGAGATTGCGAGCTCTACGGGAATCCCTGCGAGCAACGTAAAGAGCTATGTGGATAAGCTGGCGTCGCTTGGGATTGTCGAGCGCGAGCTGCCCCTAAACGAGACGAGCAATAAGCGGGCTGTGTATCTGCTGAGCGACCAGATGTTTAGGTTCTGGTACAAGTTTGTGCCGCAGAACATTGGGCTGATTCAAAACGATATGGCCGAGATGGCGTATAAGCGCATTGAGCCGCACATATCGGATTACATGGGTACGGTCTTTGAGCTTATATGCAGACAATACGTGTACGAACTCGCGCGTGCGGGCCAGCTCGATGTGGTTCCGGCGAGCGTCGGGCGCTGGTGGGGGACGGATAATCGCACGCATACGCAGGAAGAAATCGACTTGATTGTTGACGATGGCGAGGGCACTGCGCTGTTTGCGGAGTGCAAATGGCGCAATGAACCGGCGGGCGAAGACGTGCTGCAAAAGCTCGTTCATCGAAGCGAGCTCTTTAGACGGCAACGAAAAAGCTATGCGCTTTTCTCAAAAAGCGGCTTTACGCAGGGATGTCGGGATGCCGCGGAGAGTAGGGGAGACGTCAAGCTGATCTCGTTTGCCGAGATGTGCGAGCGGAGATAACCAAGCGCTCTGATGTGATGCTCGGAATGGGACGCGCTTTCCCCTTGCGGCCTTTGGCGGAAAGCGCGTCCCAGATTATAGCTCCAGAGTGGGATGGCCTTTCCGGATCGGCCCCTCGCGGAAACTGCGTCCCGGATTCGATGCTCAGGACGGGATGCCGTTTCCGATAGAGGCATGGGGTGGAAAGCCTCCCATTTCTAATGTTCAAGAAATGGGAGGCAGCTCATCGCGAGCTGGGCCTTTTGTTTGGAGCGGAGGCAGCATCCCGGAATTCGGGCAATCCGGTGGTCAGGGGTTGAGCGAGCGTCGCGCTAAGGATGCCAAGCGTAAAACTTTCAATGAACATAGCGTAAAAACTACATCCGCAACGGCGTAAAAACTACATTGGAAGTAGCGTAAAATCCGCATTGAAAATGGCGTAATTTCGTATATCGCATGATTGCCCGAGCTTGCACACGGCCTTTTGCGAGCTCTTGCCATGAACGAGAGCCAGGCTGTCACGTACAAGACGCTCATAAAGGACGCCTCGTACGGTGAGGCGGGCCCCGACGAGAGGACCATCGCTGCGTACCTGGATCTCTTCAACAGGCTCAAGCTGACCGAGGACCTGTGCGGAGTTTTGGCTTGGCTGCCAGGTTGTGGAAGTTGCGCTCGCTGCGCACGGAGAAATTGTCCATACGGACTCCTTTCATCGATGTTGGCAGGGCCACCGTGCCTCTTGGCCGGTTGGCGTCGGGATCGTGGAGCCAACTCTCTACCCCGACTCTGGATAAAACGCGCCCGCTCCTTGCGGGCACGATGGAGTCTATCAGCGCGCGCGGATGGCGCTTGATTTCCCAAGTGATTATTCGGCTTTCATCCGGAAAAGTGTCGAAATCAGCCGTGTAAAAGTACGGAAAAGTGTCGAAATAGGCACCTTAAAACTTCGGAAAAGTGTAGCTGGATGACAAGACAGCACTTAGAAGCCGGCGCTGGATGCGGGATCCTGCGGCCGCCTTCAGCTCTCGCTACTCATCGTCCCCGTCGTTGGGGTCGCCCTTGAGGGTGTTGATGTCCAGGTACTGGTTGTCGTCCTCTTTTTCCTGCGTTGCCGATTCGGACGCGGTGGGGCCGCGGAACAGTTGGAATCCCTCAAACGCAATGACACCGAGCAGGGCAATGATAATGGCGATAAAGGCAACCTTGACTGCCTGCGGAAATTCCGAGAAACGCAGTGCCTTTTCCTCGGCGTAATAATCGGCGAAGCGTTCTTCGCCCGTGCTTTTGGTATACGCCGGCGCGGACGCGGCCTCCGGGTCATATTCCGGTGCAGGCGTGGCAGCGTACGGATCGTTGAGATAATCGCTCGATGCGGTGCCATAATCCTCGGTCTCGATGCGACCGTTGCCATCATAGCCATCGGAATAATCGGAATATGCCGCACCGCCCTCATAGTCCGCGGCGCTCGTGTTGGCGGCAAAAAGCGGGTTAACTGGAACGTCGAGCGCCGGCATGCCGGTAGAGGTCTCATCAAGATCGGTTGCAGCCCAGGAATCGTAGGCGACCTGACGGGCAACGGGCTCATCGAGCCTTGTGACCGGAGGCTTGCGTGCCGCAGGAACGGGCAACTGCTGGGCGTTGTACATAACGGTGCTGTCGGCCGATTTGCCCTGCGTCGCTGCGGCGAGAAATGCCGCCGTCTCGGACGGGTCGCTTGCGGGGCGGGGAGCGGGCGTGGGCGCCGAAGTGGGTGCGGCCTTAACCTCGGGCGTCGAAACAAGCGACTGCGCAGGAGTCGGCGCGGATGCGGGCTTAGGCGCAAGTGCGGGATTGGGGCTTGACGGGCGAGCCCCGCCGCCCATGAGTTCGTCGGCGGTCCACGGGCGATCATCCATCACGTCGTCAAGGCTCAGCGAAAACAGGTCGTCTTCACCCTCATCGAACGTGCGGTGCACATGTCCACCAATTGCCGGAATCAATCCGCGACCGGTGCATGATGCCTTGCTCAACGCCATTCTGTTCCACCCTTTCGAAATACTAATGACATCGATTATATGGAACTTCCCAAGCGGCTCGGTCTTGGATTCGTGCTTTCCAGAACTCGCGCCCAAAAGGGGAGGGGCAATCCAGGCGAGTGCCTACTTATCGCCGGCGGCAGCCTTTGCCTCGTTGAGGTAGCTATAGAAGCTGTACTTAGAGATGCCAAAGAACTCGCAGGCACGCTCGCTCGACTTGGAAATGAGGAAGGCGCCGCGACGGTCGAGGTAGCCAATGGCGCGAATGCGCTCGTCTTTGGTCATAAGGGCTGCGGGCTTGCCCACGTATTGCTCGCACTCGCGCAGCAGATCTTCGAGCAGGTCGCCGATGTTTTTGGTAATGGGCTCGGGCTCGGTGTAACCCGTGCCGCCGGTGCCGGTAAAGGCGTCGAGCGAACGCTCAAAAGCCTTCATGAGCGTAATGTCAAAGTTGATGCCCAGAATGCCGACGGGCTTGCCCTCGTCGTTGCGGATAAAGATCGTCGACGATTTGAGCAGCTTACCGTCGGTGGTTTTAGTGAGGTACGGTTCGCGGTCGTGTACATCGGTGGCGCCCTCGTGCATGGACTCAAACACGATATGGCTGGGGCCGTCACCCAGTTTGCGCCCGCTGACGTGGCCGTTTTCGATCACTACGATGGAGTGGTCCACGTCCTCGGTCTCCAGGTCGTGGACGACGATTTCGCAGTTGGGGCCAAATTGGAGCGCCAGACCGTGTGCGAGGCGCTTGTAAAACTCAATCTGTGCGGGGGTCATGGGTACCTTCCTAAAAATTAGTTTGGGCTCACTGTGCCATAAACCACACATGACCGCAAACAAATCCATCAACTAGGCAATTCATGACCGTTCGGCGCCGAAAAAGTACCGATTACGACAACAAACAATTTGTTAGGTATACCAATCAAAAAGTGTGATAGAACATTACTAACAAACTTTTTGTTTGGCATCCACATAAAAGTTCAGCTGTGTGAATGGGATCGGGCTGAAACGCGTATGCGGGGGCCGGCAAGAGAGGACTTAAGGAGTTCACCGTATGGCCGATAAGATCCAGTGGGCGGGCAACACGATGCCCAAGAGCGATGACAAGCACTTGGGAATCATGAGTCTCGACCACGTGAAGAAGGCCCGTGCCTTCCATCAGTCGTTCCCCCAGTACACCGTCACTCCGCTTGCCCGCCTGGACGGCCAGGCCGCGCGCCTGGGCCTGTCCAACCTGTGCGTTAAGGACGAGAGCTATCGCTTTGGCCTCAACGCCTTTAAGGTCCTGGGCGGCTCGTTTGCCATGGCCAACTACATTGCCGACGAGACCGGCAAGGACGTTGCCGACTGCACCTTCGACTACCTGACCTCCGATCAGCTTGCCAAGGACTTTGGCCAGGCCACCTTCTTTACTGCCACCGACGGCAACCATGGCCGCGGCGTGGCATGGGCTGCCAACAAGCTGGGCCAGAAGGCCGTCGTGCACATGCCCAAGGGTTCCACCAAGCCCCGCTTTGATAACATCGCCGCCGAGGGCGCCACGGTGACCATCGAAGAGGTCAACTACGACGAGTGCGTGCGCATGGCCGCCGCCGAGGCCGACGCCTGCGAGCGCGGCGTCATCGTTCAGGATACCGCCTGGGAGGGCTACGAGAAGATCCCGTCCTGGATCATGGAGGGCTACGGCACCATGGCTTCCGAGGCTGCCGAGCAGCTGCGCGAGATGGCCATCAACCGCCCGACGCACGTCTTTGTCCAGGCTGGCGTGGGCTCGCTCGCCGGCGCCGTGGTGGGCTACTTCACCAACCTGTATCCCGATAACCCGCCCACCTTCGTCGTGGTCGAGTGCGCGCCTGCCGCCTGCCTGTACAAGGGCGCTGCCGCCGGCGACGGCGATCCGCGCATCGTGGACGGCGACATGCCCTCCATCATGGCCGGCCTGTGCTGCGGCGAGCCCAACATCCTGGGTTGGGATATCCTGCGCAACCACACCACCGCTTTCGTGTCCTGCCCCGACTGGGTCACCGCTCGCGGCATGCGCACCCTGGGCGCTCCCGAGAAGGGCGACCCGCGCGTTATCTCCGGCGAGTCCGGCGCCGTGACCACCGGTCTGGTCGAGACCCTTATGCTCGATCCCGAGTACGCCGAGCTCAAGGAGCTCATCGGCCTGGACAAGACGAGCTCTGTGCTCTGCTTCTCCACGGAAGGTGACACCGATCCGGACCAGTACCGTCGCATCGTCTGGGAGGGCGAGTATCCGACCTGCTAGCAGGTCTGACCTGTCCGGGTGGCGGAGCATATGTTTGCTCCCTGCTCGAACAGTCCTGCGCAAGACGGAAAGCACATTAAGTGCTTTCCTTTGCGTGCGGAACTCGCGACGGAGCAAACATATGCTCCGCCACCCTACGTTTACTTGCTTGTGGGGTGCTCAACCTCACGCTGCTTGGCACAAGTGATCTATCTGAAATATCTACCTGTAGGTAAACCCTTGTAGAAAGGTTGACTGTTATGACTAAGGAACTCGATTTCGAGGCAATTAAAAACGCTGCTGAGTCTCACCGCGCTGATATGACTCGCTTCCTGCGCGCCATGATCTCTCACCCCTCTGAGTCTTGCGAGGAGGGCGAGGTCGTCGCTTGCATCAAGGCCGAGATGGAGAGCCTTGGCTATGACGAGGTCAAGGTTGACGGCCTGGGCAACGTTATGGGCTTTATGGGCGAGGGCGACAAGATCATCGCCATCGACTCCCACATCGACACCGTCGGTATCGGCAACATCGAGAACTGGGATGCCGATCCCTATGAGGGCTACGAAACCGACGAGATCATCTACGGCCGCGGCGGCTCCGACCAGGAGGGCGGCATGGCTTCTGCTACCTATGCTGCCAAGATGATGAAGGACATGGGCCTCATCCCCGAGGGCTACAAGATCATGGTCGTCGGCACCGTCCAGGAAGAGGACTGCGACGGCATGTGCTGGCAGTACATCTACAACAAGGACGGCATTAAGCCCGAGTTCGTCATTTCCACCGAGCCCACCGACGGCGGCATCTATCGCGGTCACCGCGGCCGCATGGAGATCCGCGTCGACGTTCACGGCACTTCCTGCCACGGCTCCGCTCCCGACCGCGGCGACAACGCCATCTACAAGATGGCCGACATCATCGCCGACGTCCGCGCCCTCAACAACAACGGCTGTGACGAGTCGACCGACATCAAGGGCCTCGTCAAGATGCTCGACCCCAAGTACAACCCCGAGCACTTCGAGGACGCCCGCTTCCTGGGCCGCGGCACCTGCACCGTCAGCCAGATCTTCTACACCAGCCCCAGCCGCTGCGCTGTCGCTGACTCCTGCGCCATCTCCATCGACCGTCGCATGACCGCCGGTGAGACCTGGGAGTCCTGCCTGGACGAGATCCGTAACCTGCCGGCCGCCAAGAAGTACGGCGACGACGTGAAGGTCTCCATGTACATGTACGACCGTCCGTCCTGGACCGGCGAGGTCTACGAGACCGAGGCTTACTTCCCCACGTGGATCAACAAGGAGACCGCTCCGCACGTCAAGGCCCTCGTCGACGCCCACAAGGCCATGTTCGGTGACGAGCGCATCGGCTGCGAACCCAGCATGGACAAGCGCACCGGTCGCCCGCTGTGCGACAAGTGGACCTTCTCCACGAACTGCGTTTCCATCCAGGGCCGCTATGGCATCCCCTGCGTCGGCTTCGGCCCGGGTGCCGAGTCTCAGGCTCACGCTCCCAACGAGGTCACCTACAAGGACGACCTGGTCACCGCTGCCGCCATGTATGTGGCTGCCCTGAACCTCTACGATCCGAGCCAGGCCGATGGCGACGCCACCGTGTTCCGCGCCGGTCTGACCAACAACAAGATCGATTAGTCCCATTCCTCGATCTTGTTGAGCCGGGGACAGCTCGTGTCCCCGGCACCCCCTGTTGACTTGGGGCCGGCGGTCGTTATCTCCCATGCTTCCTCGACGGTAGCGGGTCCTCGTCATAGTGCTCTGCATGTTCTAGCCACACGCGCATGCCGGAGCACATCTACTCATTGCAATCGTTTCATCTTTGGAAAGGATATTTACATGGACGCCAAGTTTACCGAGCTCGTCGAGCAGCTGAACGGCCTCGATTTTAAGGGCATGTACGGCAGCGACTTCCTGCACACCTGGGATAAGACCACCGATGAGCTCAAGGCGCTCTACATCGTCGCCGACGCCCTGCGCGAGCTGCGCGAGAACAACGTTTCGTCCAAGATCTTCGATTCGGGTCTGGCCGTCTCCCTGTTCCGTGACAACTCCACCCGTACGCGCTTCTCCTTCTCTAAGGCAGCCAACCTGCTCGGCCTTGAGCTGCAGGACCTGGACGAGAAGAAGTCCCAGATCGCTCACGGCGAGACCGTCCGCGAGACCGCTACCATGATCTCCTTCATGGCCGACGTCATCGGCATCCGCGACGACATGTACATCGGCAAGGGCGACGCCTACATGGCCGAGGTCTCCGAGTCTGTCCAGCAGGCCTACGAGGACGGCGTTCTGGATCACCGTCCCACGCTCATCTCCCTGCAGTCCGACTCCGATCACCCCACGCAGTCCTCTGCCGACATGCTCTACCTCATCAACGAGTTTGGCGGTCTTGAGAACCTCAAGGGCAAAAAGGTTGCCGTCACCTGGGCCTACTCGCCCTCTTACGGCAAGCCGCTGTCCTGCCCGCAGTCGCTGATCAGCCTGCTGCCCCGTTTTGGCATGGACGTCACCTTGGCCCACCCCGAGGGCTACGACCTCATGCCCGAGGTCGTCGAGCGCGCCAAGGGTTATGCCGCCGAGTCCGGCACCACCTTTAAGCAGGTCAACACCATGGCCGAGGCCTTCGAGGGCGCCGACATCGTGATCCCGAAGAGCTGGGCTCCGTTTGCCGCCATGGAGAAGCGCACCAACCTGTACGCCGAGGGCGACGACGCCGGCATCGCTGCACTCGAGAAGGAGCTGCTCGCTCAGAACGCCACGCATCAGGATTGGTGCTCTACGACCGAGCTCATGGAGAAGACCGCCAACGGCCAGGACACCATCTTTATGCATCCGCTGCCCGCCGACATCTCCGGTGTCTCCTGCGAGCACGGCGAGGTCAACGCCGACGTCTTCGACATGCACCGCGTGGGCATGTACAAGGAGGCCAGCTACAAGCCGTACGCCATCGCAGCCATGATGTTCCTGCAGAAGGTTGCCGATCCCGCCGCTACCCTCAAGGCCCTCGACGAGCGCAACACCGCCCGTTGGTTCCAGGCCTAAAGCTGGGCTGAGAAATGGCTAAGCGTATTGTTGTCGCCCTGGGTGGAAACGCCCTCGGCGCCAACCTTCCCGAGCAGATGGAGGCCGTCAAGACGACTTCCAAGGCTATCGTCGACCTGATCGAGGAGGGCAACGAGGTTGTCGTCGTGCATGGCAACGGTCCCCAGGTGGGTATGATCGCCAACGCGATGGCCGAGCTCACGCGCTCTAACCCTCAGAAGTACGTTCCCTGCCCGCTGTCCGTTTGCGGCGCCATGAGCCAGGGCTACATTGGCTATGACCTGCAAAATGCGCTGCGCGAGGAAATGCTCGACCGCAATATCGACAAGGGTGTCGCCACCGTGCTCACCCAGGTCGAGGTTGCGGCAGACGACCCGGCCTTTGCCGACCCGGTCAAGCCGATCGGTCCGTGGATGAGCGAGGCCGAGGCCAAGGAGCTGGAGGCCGACCGCGGCTACCAGTTCATCCACGACGAGAAGCAGGGCTTCCGTCGCGTGGTGGCTTCGCCCAAGCCCGTGAACATCGTCGAGCTCGACACCATCAAGTCGCTCGTCGAGTCCAACCACGTGGTGATCTCCTGCGGCGGTGGCGGCATTCCCGTCACCAAGGCCCAGGGCAACCACCTTAAGGGCGCTGCCGCCGTCATCGATAAGGACTTTGCGGCCGAGAAGCTCGCCGAGCAGCTCGATGCCGATGCCCTGATTATCCTGACGGCCGTGGAGAAGGTTGCCATTGGCTTTGGCACCGACCACGAGCAGTGGCTCGACACGCTGACCGCGGCTGACGTAAAGCGTCTGTCCGAGGCCAACGAGTTCGGTCGCGGCTCCATGCTGCCCAAGGTCCAGGCCGCCTCGACGTTTGCCGAGAGCAAGCCGGGCCGCACGGCGCTCATCACGCTGCTCGAGAAGGCGCGTGACGGTCTTGCCGGCAAGACCGGTACCACGTTTACCGGCGACGCTGAGTAGGCATATCTGCACCATTGAGGAGGGTGCCCTGCGTCGCGGGGTGCCCTCCTTTGTGCTATGGGGAGCCAAGAGGCGTTCGCTGGAAAACGAGTGCGTGCCTGTTCCGACGGAGTGTGAGCTTGCTATGGTGGGTATAGCAACTATGGTGTCCAAGGCAGCCAGGGGAGGTTTGCGGAGATGAAACTCGGTTGCGTCATTATGGCTTCGGGCGAGGGCAAGCGGTTTGGCTCTAACAAGATGCTCGCCGATATCTATGGCGAGCCGCTGATTGCCCGGACCATCGATTCGGTCCTCGGGGGCTTTGATGTTGTGGTTTCGACGCGTTGGCCCGAGGTCGCCCATATTTGCGAGGACAAGCATTGCCCGTGCGTGCTGCACGATGGCGAGCTGCGCAGCGAAAGCGTCCGTGCGGGCCTTTCGTGGGGAGTCGAACGCAACTGGAAAGGTTGCCTCTTTTTGCCGGGCGACCAGCCACTTGTGAGTTCGGATTCTTTTGAGGCGCTCGCCGGTGCTTTTAAGGCCAACGGCGGCGTCGCGCCCGTGCGTCTTGCCCTAAACGGCGAGCCGGCCTCTCCGGTGCTGTTCCCCGCGAGCTTCTTTCCCAACCTTATGGGGCTTAAAGGAAAGGACGGCGGATCGTCGCTGCTGCGCGGCCGTGCCGATGTCCAGCTGGTCGAGGCACGTGCCTACGAGCTGTGGGATGTCGACACCGCCAAGGGCCAGCGCCGCGTCTCGGAGCATATCGCCGCCTGCTCGTATTTTGATCGCGTGGCCAACTGCATCAATCAATAAGGAGGAATTATGATCATCATCAAAAACGGCGCACTCGTGACGCCCCAAGGGCTTCGCCGCGCCGATCTTGCCATGGATGGCGATAAGATCGTACGGATTGCCGCGGCGATTGAGCCGGCCGAGGGCGATACCGTCGAGGATGCTGCGGGCTGCTGGGTGTTCCCGGGCTTTATCGATGGGCACACGCACATGCAGTGCTGGACCGGCATGGATTGGACAGCCGATAGCTTTGAGACCGGCACGCGCGCGGCTGCCTGCGGCGGCACGACGACCATTGTGGACTACGCGACGGCCGATCGCGGCGTGACCATGCCCGATGCCTTGGTCGAGTGGCATCATCGCGCCGACGGCACCTGCACCGCCAACTATGCCTTCCATATGGCGCTTGCCGAGTGGAATGAGCGCAATCGCGCCGATCTTTCGGCCATGCGCGAGGCGGGCGTATCGTCGTTCAAGACCTACTTTGCCTATGACCACCTGCGCTTGGACGATGCCGAGACGCTCGAGGTGCTGGAGGAGCTCAAGCGCGTAGGCGGTATCCTGTGCGTGCATTGCGAGAACGGCACGCTCGTGAACGAGCTGCAGAAGCGCGTGTTTGAGCAGGGTATCCACGGGCCCGAGGGCCATGCGCTCAGCCGTCCGGATGTGTGCGAGGCCGAGGCAGTGAGCCGTCTGCTATATCTGGCGCACTTGGCCGGGGATGCTCCGGTCAACGTGGTGCACCTTTCGACCAAGCTGGGGCTCGAGGCCATTCGCGCTGCCAAGGCGCGTGGGCAGAAGAGCATCTATGTCGAGACCTGCCCTCAGTATCTGATGCTCGACGATACCTGCTATCTGGAGCAGGGCGAGGACGGCTTTGCGGGCGCCAAGTATGTGATGAGCCCGCCGCTGCGCCATGCGGGTGACCGTGCGGCACTGCGCGAGGCGCTTGTGGCTGGCGAGATCGATACTATTGCGACCGATCATTGCAGCTTTAACCTGCACGGGCAAAAGGACCGAGGACGCGATGATTTCCGCGCGATTCCCAACGGCGGGCCCGGCGTGGAGCATCGTCCCGTTGCGATTGCCACGAGCTTTGAGGGACAGCTGGGTCCCGAGGATCTGTGCCGCTTGATGAGCGAGAATCCGGCGCGCGTTTTTGGCATGTATCCGCGCAAGGGCTGTCTTGCCGAGGGCGCCGATGCCGACGTGTGCGTGTGGGATCCGTGCGCGCGTTGGACGATCAGCGCCGCGACGCAGCATCAGGCCGTGGACTACACGCCGCTCGAGGGCTTTGAGGCACATGGCCGCGCCAAGGCCGTGTTTGTGAACGGCGTGCTGGCGGCACGCGACGGCGAGCCCACCGGAGCCCAACCCGGCCGCTACGTGCCCCGCTAACGGGAAGACCGCCGGGGTAGCTAATTTGGGAGATGATTTTTTGGGACGGGGTAGCAAAAAGAGCCCCGTCCCAAATTTGCTACCCCTGGAGGCTGGTGGCGATGAGGGGGCGGTTGAGGGCTGCCTCGAAGCGATCTGCCATTGTTGGGTCGGCAAGCGTGTCGGCTTGGTTGAGCATGATACGGGCATTGTTGAGGTTCAGCATCTGCAGCTCGGCATTGAGCACCTGGGCGACGCGCTCTGGGGTGGCAGCGTCGGTGGGCTCGCAGCCGCAGCGCTCGCAGAAGAGCTCGGGGCGGTGGACAACCTCGGCGACGGGCTTGCCCAGCCCCGAGGCGCCGACGACCCAGACAACGTTTGTCGCGGCGGCGGGAATTACCGGCTCCCAGGCGGCATGTGCCTTGAGCGGGAGTCGCTTGCTGCCATCTGCCTCGGCCAACACATAGTCAAAGCGCTGCGCCAGCTGGTCGAGCGGCTCAGCGGGGGCGGAGAGCTTGCCTGTCTCCGGGTCCAAAACACCCGTCTGGCAGATGCTTCCGCGGACAAGTCCCGCGCATGCCTCGCAGGTGCAGCCGGGAACATGTAGGGTCCCCGGCTTCCAAGGCGCGGCGTCCAGGCGACGGCTCGACCCGTCCCATGGCACGCCGGCGACGGGAAACATGTGCGTGGTGGTACAGAGGAGCACGCCGCCGCCAGCGCGCATGAGCTCGAGACCCAGCGTCTTCAGCAGCGTCGACTTGCCGCCACTGCCGATAATCGCGGTAATGCCCGGCTCGATCCTGAGCGCGGAGGCAAGATTGCCGCTAACCGTTTCCATCTGTTCACCGCCGTATAATACTGTGATAATAAATAATCATCAGAGTAGCGGCCGAACCGCTTTTGCTCTGCTCAAACCGTAGCACAGGGAGGTGCCCCGGGAATGCTCGTTTATGTTCGCGGCGCCGGCGATATCGCCACGGGTGTCGCTGCCCGTTTGGTGCGCGCCGGCGTGTCGGTTGTCATGGCCGATATCGCGGTTCCCACGTGCATCCGCCGCACAATCAGTTTTTGCGAGGCCATTCGCCTGGGCGAGGTCCAGGTCGAGGGCATTCGCGCTCGCTTGGCACAGACGCCGGCTGAGGCGCTTGCGATTGCCGAGGCTGGAGACGTCGCCGTTGTGGTAGACCCCCAGGCCAAGATGATCGGCGAGCTGAAACCCGCGGCTGTGGTCGACGCGATTTTGGCTAAGCGCAACTTGGGCACCACGCGCGACATGGCGCCCGCCGTCATCGCCGTGGGGCCGGGCTTTACCGCGCCGGTTGACTGCGACGCCGTGGTCGAGACCATGCGCGGGCATTTTCTCGGCCGTGTCATTACCCAAGGTTCGCCCCAGCCTAACACGGGCGTGCCGGGCATTATCGCCGGCTATGGCAAGGAACGTGTTATCCACAGCCCCGCCGCCGGCGTGTTTCGGTCCGACCGCGCAATCGGCGACATCGTGAGCGCCGGAGACGTGATTGGCTACGCGGGCGATACGCCCATGTGCACGCAGATCGATGGCTGTCTGCGCGGGCTTTTGGCGAACGGCGTGCAGGTGACTGAGGGCTTTAAATGCGCCGATGTCGATCCGCGCGGCGACGCCAGCTACATCAACTATATTTCGGACAAGGCGACATCGGTCGGCGGCGGCGTGCTCGAGGCACTCGCTATGCTCACCGATGTCTTTAGAGGATAGAAGGCGGCAATGGAAAAGCTCGATGTTGTGAATGCGGCGCTTGCCGCCCTGCGTGCTGGCGAGACGTGCGAGCTCGTGGTCGTGGCCGGTACGGCGGGGTCATCACCACGCGGCGTGGGCGCCTGGATGGCCGTCTTTGCCGATGGCAGCCAAGCGGGCACCATCGGCGGCGGCAAGATTGAGCTTTTTGCGCTGGACGAGGCGCGCGAGCTGCTGGCCGCAGGGCAATCGCGTCTGGTCCGCTACACCATGGGCGGCGAGAACTCCGATACCGGCATGATCTGCGGCGGGGCCATCTGCCTGTGCTACCTGCATCTGGACTCGACCCAGGCACCGTTGTTCCAGTCGGTTGCCGACGTCTTGGCCTATCGGCGCATCGGCGACTTCGTCATCGACTTTGAGCCGTTTATCGCGAGCGCGCTCGAGGGCGATGTGGTTGAGTACCATGGCGAGACATCGCGCCATACCATTGCCGGCTGCCCCGAGCTTTCGCTGGTGGAGGAGGGGAGTAAGGTCACCTACACCAACGCCGCCTCCGAGATTCCCCCGGCGCACATCGAGACGCTCTGCCCCGAGGGCCTGACCTATATCTTTGGCTGCGGCCACGTGGGCGCTGCGACGGCGCGGGTGCTCACGGCGGCGGGCTTTGCCGTCGTGGCCTGCGACGACCGCCCCGGCACGCTGACCCCCGAATGGGTGCCCGGTGTCTACGACCGTCGTCTGGTCGACTACAAGAACCTGAGCGAGCAGTGCCCAATCGGCCCGCGCGACCTGGTGGTCGTTGCCACAGCAGGCCACAAGTCCGATATCGACGTGGTGATTCAGGCCATGCGCGCCAAACCCGCCTATCTGGGCTGTCTGGGTTCGCGCCGCAAGACGGCCTTTGTGCGCGCCCGCCTGGAGCAGGAGGGCTTTACGCAGGACCAGATCGACGAGCTGCACCTGCCGATCGGCGTTGCCATCGAGGCCGAGGACCCCGAGGAGATCGCCATCTCCATAGCCGCCGAGATGATCCACCTGCGCCGCACCAAGCTCGTCCCCCGCAAGCGCTAATCGCATCCCACATGAGCTGCCCCAGCCCTCTGCCGCATGCGGGTCAAAATGCTACCTGTGTCATATGCCCTATAATGTCCGACCGTTGAGCGGCGTGGGGCCGCTGCTTAAGGTATGGGAGGCGCAAATGGCAGAGTCGGCAGCAGGGGATGCCCTGTTCGAGCGTACGGGAAAAGTTTCGTTTGTGCAGGTATTACCCCATGCGCTGCAGCATGTGCTGGCGGCATTCGCTGGTATCGTCACGCCCGCCATCATTATCGCGTCGGTCTGTGGCTTTACCCCTCAAGAGGAAGCCGCTGTCATCCAGGCGTCGCTCGTCCTCTCGGCGCTCGACATTTTCCTTCAACAGTTCCCCATAAAAGGTGTCGTCGGTTCGGGCCTGCCCATCGTGATGGGCGCGAGCTTTACCTTCGTGCCGGCGCTCAAGGCGGTCGGTCTTGAGCTCGGCTTTGAGGCCGTGCTGGGCGCCCAGGTAATCGGCGGCGCGCTCGTCGTGCTCTTCGGCCTGCTGTTTAGGCGTGTGAGCTTTCTGTTCCCGGCCCCGGTGCTTGGCACCGTCATCTTTGTCATTGGCCTGTCGTTATGCCCAGTGGCAGTTGCCTCCATGGCGGGCGGGGAGGGCGCTGCCGATTTTGGCAGTGTCACCAACTGGGCCGTCGCGCTCGTGACGTTTGTCGTCACCTTTATGGCCGGTAACTACGGCAAGGGCGCGCTTAGGCTGGGCAGCATCCTGGCCGGTATCTGCGCGGGCTTTGTTTTGGCTGCAGCGTTGGGCATGGTCGATTTCTCGGCTATCGCGACCGCCAGCTGGTTTGCTCCGCCTGCCCTGGGCGCCCATCGCCTGGTGTTCGACCCGGCCGCGTGCGCCGTCGTGGGCGTTGTCGCCATTGTCAACGCCGTGCAGGTCATGGGCGAGTTTGCCGCTGTCTCGTCCGCTGCGCTCGATACCCCTGCGACCGATAGCCAGATTTCGGGCGGTTTGATCGCCAACGGCCTGGTCGGTATGCTGTCGGGCTTTTTGGGCGGCGTCCCCACGGCAACCTTTGGCCAGAATGTGGGCATTATCGCCGAGAACAAGATCGTCAACCGTGTGGTCTTTACGCTTGCCGCCGCCATCTTGCTCATCGCGGGCCTGCTGCCCAAGTGCGCGGCAGTGCTCACGTCCATTCCGCAGCCGGTAATCGGCGGCGCCACGATCGGCGTGTTCGCGACCATCGGCATGAACGGCGTGGTCATGTTTTCCCGCCACGGCCTGTCTCAGCGCGATACCACGCTCATGGGCCTCTCCATCGCCTTCGGCACGGGCATCGAGCACACGGCCGGCGCGCTTGCTGGCGCTGGATTCCCCGCATGGGTTGGCACCGTCTTTGGCGGATCCTCCATTGCCGTCGCCGCGCTTGTCGCCGTCGTCCTCAACCTGGTCCTGCCCCACCAAAAATAACGCCCCATATATGAGTTGCGGTGAAATACGGACTGTTTAAGCCTGTTAGGCCGCCAAACAGTCCGTATTTCACCGCAACTGCTTTTTGGGATCCATTTGTGCGGGGGAGTTGTGGAGTTGTGCAGGCAGACGAGGTTTTTCTGGAAATACGCTCCCGATGCGCGTATAGTACCGATTGTTTTGTCGGCTCCTGCTGCGTCGAGTCCAAACCGCAAAATGCCATGAGCGGCGCGGATGCAGCCAGGAGGCACGAGGACAACCCATCGTGGCCACGCCCCGTGCTTAAAACCCCAAGAAGGAGTGAACAATGGCAGAAGAGAAGTATGTGCCGCGTCTGAAGACCAAGTACAACAACGAGGTCAAGCAGCAGCTTCAGGACAAGTTCCAGTACGAGAACGTCATGATGATCCCCAAGTTTGAGAAGATCGTCGTGAACATGGGTGTCGGCGAGGCCGCTACCGATTCCAAGGCCATCGACGGTGCCGTGCGCGACCTGCGCGCCATCACCGGCCAGCAGCCGATGATCACCCGTGCCCGCAAGTCCATCGCTACCTTCCGCCTGCGCGCTGGTATGCCGATCGGCTGCAAGGTTACCCTGCGTGGCGACCGTATGTGGGAGTTCTTCGATCGTCTGACCTCCGTCGCGATCCCCCGTATCCGCGACTTCCGCGGCATCTCGGCCAAGAGCTTCGACGGCCGTGGTAACTTCTCCATGGGCGTCACCGAGCAGCTCATCTTCCCCGAGATCGACTTCGACTCCGTCGATCACCAGCGTGGTATGGACATCACTTTCGTGACCACCGCCAACACCGATGAGGAGGCCAAGGCCCTTCTGGACGCCTTCGGTTTCCCGTTCAAGAAATAGGTTCACCTGCCCTATGAGCGCCGTTCCCACAAGGGGGCGGCGCTTGGGGCGAACAATACTCTATGTGAGGAGGATATAAGTGGCTAAGACATCGATGATCGTCAAGTGCAATCGCAAGCAGAAATTCTCTACTCGTGAGTACACGCGCTGCCAGCGCTGCGGCCGTCCGCACTCTGTGTACCGCAAGTTCGGCCTGTGCCGTGTCTGCTTCCGCGAGCTTGCACTCAAGGGCGAGCTTCCCGGCGTTAAGAAGGCCAGCTGGTAAGTCACTACCAGCGTTTCAAGCATCAGTTTGGAACAGGGAAAACGCGCTAGTTAGGCTTTGCCGTTAAGGGCGGCGAAGAACCAAGAGCACGTGTTCATCAAGAACGAAGGAGAATCTGTATGAACCTTACAGACCCGATCGCAGATATGCTTACGCGCATCCGTAACGCTAACTCTGTGAACAAGGCCACGGTCTCCATGCCGAGCAGCAAGAAGCTCGTCGAGATCGCTCGTGTTCTGCACGAGGAGGGCTACATCGAGGGCTACGATGTCGAGGACACCGTTCCCCAGAAGACTCTGCACATCACGCTTAAGTATGGTCCCAAGAAGGCTAAGGTCATCAACGGCATCCGCCGCATTTCCAAGCCGGGCCTGCGTAAGTACACCGGCGTTGCCGACATGCCCCGCGTCCGCGGTGGCCTTGGTACCGCCATTATTTCCACCAGCCATGGCGTCATGACCGACCGCGATGCTCGCAAGCACAACGTCGGCGGCGAGATCATCGCTTACGTCTGGTAATTCGCTCGGTAGGTAGAAGGAAAGGAGATCACCGTGTCTCGTATCGGTAATAAGCCTGTCCAGATTCCCGCCGGAGTCGAAGTGGCAGTCAACGGCAACAACGTTGTCGTCAAGGGCCCCAAGGGCCAGCTCGAGCTCGATGTCTTTGAGAAGCTCGCTATCAACGTCGAGGACAACGTCCTCACCGTTTCCCGTCCCGACGACGAGCGTGAGACCCGTGCCCGTCACGGCCTCACCCGCGCCCTCATCCACAACATGGTTGTTGGCGTTTCCGAGGGCTTCGAGAAGAAGCTCGAGCTCGCCGGCGTCGGTTACCGCGTGCAGCAGAAGGGCAAGAACCTCGAGTTCTCCCTGGGCTTCTCGCACCCCGTGATCGTCGAGGCTCCCGAGGGCATCACCTTCGAGGTTCCCGACAACACCCACGTGAACGTCAAGGGTATCAACAAGCAGCAGGTCGGTCAGATCGCCGCTGAGATCCGCGGCCATCGTCCTCCCGAGCCTTACAAGGGCAAGGGTATCCACTACGTTGGCGAGCACATCCGCCGCAAGCTGGGTAAGGCCGCCAAGTAGTCGTAACCGACTCACTCGCATAAGACCAGCACCCCGTCAGGTGCTGGCAAGATCAACCTTTTTAGGAGTTTACGTATGAACAAGCATAAGGCGAAGCTGGAAGGCCTCAAGCGTCGTCAGCGTCGTGTTCGCGGCAAGGTCTCGGGTACCTCCGAGCGTCCGCGTCTTCGCGTGACCCGTACTAACGCCAACATCTATGCCCAGATCATCGACGACAGCAAGGGCTCCAGCCTGACGCTTGTCTCTGCCTCGACCCTCGAGGCCGAGTTCAAGGGCACCCACACCTCGAACAAGGAGGCTGCGGAGAAGGTCGGTCAGCTCGTTGGCAAGCGTGCCATCGAGGCCGGCATCACCAAGGTCGCCTTCGATCGCGGTGGCCGTATCTACCATGGCCGCGTCAAGGCCCTCGCCGACGGTGCTCGTGCCGCCGGTCTCGAGTTCTAGGAGGTATGTAGCACATGGCTCGTAATCAGAAGCAGCAGCGCGAGGCCTCCGAGTTCGAGGAGCGCGTCGTTTACATCAACCGCGTGTCGAAGACCGTCAAGGGTGGTCGTCGCATGAGCCTCGTCGCTCTCGTCGTCGTTGGCGACGGCAAGGGCAACGTCGGCGTTGGCATGGGCAAGTCCGCTGAGGTGCCCATGGCCATCTCCAAGGCGTCTCTCGATGCCAAGAAGAACATGTTCCACGTGCCGGTGACCGAGCAGGGCACCATCCCGCACGAGGTTCTCGGCCACTTTGGTGCCGGCCGCATCATCATCAAGCCCGCTGTCGAGGGTACCGGCGTTATCGCCGGCGGCGCTGTGCGTCCCCTCTTCGAGCTTGCCGGCATCAAGAACGTCCTGTCCAAGTCCCTCGGTACCGACAACGGCCTCAACATCATCAAGGCTGCCGTCGAGGGCCTCAAGGAGCTCTCCAGCCCTGAGGACGTCGCGGCTCGCCGTGGCCTGACGGTCTCCGAGATGTTCGTCGGTAAGGAGAACTAAGCATGGCTGACACCATCAAGATCAAGCAGGTCCGCAGCACCAACGGTTGCAAGCAGGACCAGGTCCGTACTGTCCGTGCCCTCGGTCTCCACAGGATCCGCGAGGTTCGCGAGATTGCTGACAACGAGTCCGTCCGCGGCATGATCTTCAAGGTCAAGCACCTTGTCGAGATTGTAGAGGAGTAGCAAATGCAGCTTCACGATCTTACTCCCGCGCCCGGTTCCACCAAGAACCGCAAGCGCGTCGGCCGTGGCAATTCTTCGGGTCACGGCACCACTTCTGGCCGCGGTCAGAAGGGCCAGGGTTCCCGCTCTGGCGGCACCAAGGGTGCCGGCTTCGAGGGTGGCCAGACTCCGCTGGCTATGCGCCTGCCCAAGCTTCCGGGCTTCCGTAATCCCCGTCGTATCGAGTACACCGCTGTTAACGTTGAGCGTCTCGAGCGCAAGTTCGAGGACGGCGCTGTGATCGACGGTGCCGCTCTTAAGGCCGCTCGCATCACCAAGAGCGAGTTCGAGCCCGTCAAGGTGCTCGGCAATGGTGAGCTCACCAAGAAGTTCACGGTCAAGGTCGACAAGGTCAGCGCTTCTGCGCAGGCCAAGATCGAGGCCGCCGGCGGAAAGGTCGAGCTGCCGTGCTAAATGGTCTTAAGAATGCTTTCCGCATCAAAGAATTGCGCGAAAAGATTCTTTTTACCATAGCTATGCTCGTCGTGTACCGCATTGGTGCGCACGTTCCTGTGCCCGGCATTCCCTTCCAGGGGATGCTGGGCCTTTTCTCGACCGATAACAATTCGGTCGCCGCAGGTGCTATGGCCCTCCTGAATCTTTTCTCTGGTGGCGCGTTGAGCTATGTTTCGGTGTTCTCCCTGGGCATCATGCCTTACATCACCAGCTCGATCATCCTCCAGATGCTCCAGGCCGTTGTGCCTTCCCTGCATGAGCTTGCCCGCGAGGGCGAGGTCGGTCAGACCAAGATTACGCAGTATTCGCGTTACCTCACCCTGGCTCTGGCAATCCTCAACTCCGTGGGTTACCTCTTCCTCTTTAAGAGCTTCGGCATCAGCTTTACTGGCGCCGGCGCTCCCGAGATCATCTTCGACCTCATGATCGTCGGCACGCTCACCGCGGGCGCCATGCTGATCATGTGGATTGGTGAGCTCATCACCCAGCGCGGTATCGGCAATGGCATGTCGCTGATCATCTTCGCGAACATCATGGCCGGCCTGCCGCAGGCGATCTTCTCCAGCACCGAGGGCAATGCCGGTGGCATCATCACCATGGTGATCATCTGCGCCATCATCTTGCTGGTTATCCCGCTGATTGTTTTCCTTGAGCGCGGCCAGCGCCGCATTCCGGTCTCCTACGCTAAGCGCGTCGTGGGCCGTCGCATGATGGGTGGCCAGACCACCTACCTGCCCATCAAGGTCAACACCGCGGGTGTCGTGCCGATCATCTTCGCATCGGCGCTGCTGTACTTCCCGGCTCAGATTGCTGTGTTCTTCCCCGGCATCGGCTGGATTCAGGCAGTTGCCTCTGCGCTTTCGACCGGTTGGCTCAACTGGGTGCTTAATGTTGTCCTCATCGTGTTCTTCGCATACTTCTACACCTCCATGGTGTTCAACCCCGATGACACGGCCGACAACCTTAAGAAGCAGGGCGGCTTTATTCCGGGCGTCCGTCCGGGTAGGGCTACCGCGGCCTACATCAAGAACGCGCTCAACAAGATCACGCTTCCCAGCGCTGTCTTCTTGGCGCTCATCGCTATCGTGCCTTCGATCATCTTCTCCTTCACGGGTAACCAGCTGATCCAGGCGTTTGGCGGCACGTCCATCCTCATCATGGTCGGCGTCGTGCTCGACACGGTCGATAAGCTCGAAGGCCAGATCAAGATGTATGATTACGATGGATTCTTTAAATAGGCTAGAGGAGGATTGCTCATGAACCTCGTATTGCTCGGAGCTCCGGGTGCCGGCAAGGGCACCGTCGCACAGGAGCTCGTCGCCGAGTTTGGCGTCGCTCACATTTCCACGGGCGACCTGCTGCGTGCTGCCGTCAAGGGTGGCACCGAGCTTGGTATTCAGGCTAAGAAGTACATGGACGCTGGCGAGCTCGTTCCCGACCAGCTCGTGATCGACCTTGTCAAGGAGCGCCTTGCTGCCGATGACGCCCAGCAGGGCTTCATCCTCGACGGCTTCCCGCGCAACACCGCCCAGGCTGTGACGCTCGATTCCGAGCTCTCCGCCATGGGTCGCGAGATCGACTGCGCCCTTCTGGTCGACGTGGCCCCCGAGGTCATCATCGACCGTCTGTCTTCGCGTCGCACCTGCCGCGCCTGCGGTTACACCGGCACCGCTGCCGATGCTACCTGCCCCAAGTGCGCCGGCGAAATGTATCAGCGCGACGACGACAAGCCCGAGACCATCAAGAACCGTCTCGACGTCTACGAGAAGTCCACGAGCCCGCTCGTCGACTACTATCGTGGCCAGGGTCTGCTCAAGTCGGTCAACGGTGACCAGGCTCGCGAGACCGTGTACGGGGATGTCAAAGAGGCTCTCGGTCTATGATCAAGATTAAGTCTGCAACGCAAATTGAGCAGATGAAGAAGGCAGGAGCGCTATCTAAGATGGCGCTCCGCCACGTTGGAGCCATGGTTCGCCCCGGTGTGTCGACCTTCGAGCTCGATCAGCTCGCGGAGCAGATTATCCGCATGCATGGCGGCACCCCCGCCTTTAAGGGATACGGCGGGTTCCCCGGGACCATTTGCGCATCGATCAACGATGCCGTGGTCCACGGTATTCCCAATCCCGACATGATCCTGCGCGATGGCGATATCATCTCCATCGATACGGGAGCTGTCGTCGACGGTTGGGTCGGCGATAACGCTTGGACGTTTTTCGTCGGCACGCCCACGCCCGAGGCCAAGGCCCTGTGCGAGGTTACGCGCGATTGCCTAAAGGCTGCCATCGAGCAGGCTGTTCCCGGTAACCATATCGGGGACGTCGGGTATGCTGTTCAGTCCCTCGCCGAGTCTCACGGTTACGGCGTGCTTCGCGATTACGTGGGCCATGGCATTGGCCGCGTGATGCACGAGGACCCCAACGTTCCAAATTATGGAAAGAAGGGGAGAGGCGTTCGCCTTCAGGCTGGTATGGTCATCGCCATCGAGCCGATGGTAACGATGGGTTCCAATCATGTGAGCACGGGCTCCGATGGTTGGATCGTTACGACCAACGACCACCTGCCCGCCGCGCACTACGAGAACACCGTCGCCATTACCAATGACGGACCGGTGATTCTTACCACGGATGCCCAAGGTGCTTGGTGCTCCTTGCAAGGCGGCGAGATGTAGAGGCCGCGTTCAAATTCGTCGGCATTTACATTTCAAATGTAACAAGCTCCACTTAGATGTGGAGCCATTACGAAGATATTACGATACGTGCATGCGTATTGTAGAATACTCAATCGCTGTCGTTTTCTAGAGAAAGATGATTGCTTGTGAAGAAGGAAGACGCAATTGAGCTCGAGGGTACGGTAAAGGAGCCGCTGCCCAACGCCATGTTTAAGGTCGAGCTCGAGAACGGTCATTCGGTTCTGTGCAACATTTCTGGCAAGATCCGAATGAATTACATCCGCATTCTCCCCGGTGACAGGGTTGTCGTGGAGCTTTCCCCGTACGACCTGACCCGCGGTCGCATCACCTATCGCTATAAATAGCGACACGCATACACGCTCTTTTCCGACTGCAGGCTTAGCTCAACCTACGGTCGGTTTGCGTGTGAAGACCAGCCATAGTTTTAAACGCCTGCGGCTGGGCGAGTAGATAGTAGGGAAGTAGTTTGAGCGCTACCGAAAGGAAGAACGATGAAGGTACGTCCTTCGGTCAAGAAGATGTGCGATAAGTGCAAAATCATTAGGCGCCATGGCAAGGTCCTCGTCATTTGCGAGAACCCCCGTCATAAGCAGCGTCAGGGTTAAGAGAGGAGACTACGTTGGCCCGTATTAATGGTGTCGACCTCCCGCGTGAGAAGCGCGTTGAGATCGGTCTGACCTACATTTACGGCATCGGCCGCACCACTGCGACGAAGATTTGCGTCGAGTGCAACGTTAACGTGGACACGCGCGTTAAGGACCTCACCGAGGATGAGGTTAACGCCATCCGCGATTATATCGATAAGAATCAGATCATGGTTGAGGGCGACCTCCGCCGTGAGCGCAACCAGAACGTCAAGCGCCTTATGGACATCGGCTGCAACCGCGGCCTTCGTCACCGCAAGGGCCTCCCGGTCCGCGGCCAGCGCACCCACACTAACGCTCGTACCCGCAAGGGCCCGAAGCGTCAGATCGGTGCTAAGAAGAAGAAATAAGGAGCGCTAGATAGATGGCTACTGCTAAGAAGAACGTTCGCGCTGCCCGTCTGAAGCGCGCGGACCGTAAGAACATTTCCGTGGGCCAGGCTCACATTCGTTCTACGTTCAATAACACGATCGTTTCGATCACCGATCCCCAGGGCAACGTCATTTCCTGGAAGTCGGCTGGCCAGGTGGGCTTCAAGGGCTCCCGTAAGTCCACGCCGTTCGCTGCCCAGATGGCTGCCGAGGCTGCTGCCAAGCAGGCCATGGAGCACGGTATGAAGAAGGTTTTCGTCTTCGTCAAGGGCCCCGGCTCCGGTCGTGAGACCGCCATCCGCTCCCTCCAGGCTGCTGGCCTCGAGGTCTCGAGCATCCAGGACAAGACCCCCATTCCGCACAACGGCTGCCGCCCCAAGAAGCGTCGCCGCGTGTAACTGAAAGGATCGTATCAATATGGCAATCGACAGGACTCCTGTTCTTAAGCGCTGCCGTCAGCTCGGGATCGATCCCGCTGAGCTCGGTTACAGCAGCAAGAAGGAATCTATCCGTCAGCCCAAGCGCCGTCGCAAGGAATCTGAGTACGGCATGCAGCTGCGTGAGAAGCAGAAGGTCAAGTTTATCTATGGCGTTCTGGAGAAGCAGTTCCACGGCTACTTCAATAAGGCCCGTAAGATGAACGGCGTCACCGGTGAGAACCTCATGATCATCCTTGAGTCTCGCCTCGACAACGTCGTCTTCCGTCTTGGCTTCGCCCGCACCCGCAAAGAGGCTCGTCAGTCCGTCCGTCACGGTCACTTCACCGTGAACGGCAAGCGCGTGGACATCCCGTCCTACCGCGTCAAGGCCGGCGACGTCGTCGCTGTCGGCGAGAAGTTCCGTGACCTCCTCCCCATCAAGGAGGCCCTGATTTCCTCCGAGCGCTTTGAGGTCCCTGGCTGGCTCGAGGTCGATATCGAGAAGCTGTCTGGTAACGTGCTCGCTCTGCCGACGCGTGAGCAGATCAGCGGTGATATCAACGAGCAGCTCATCGTCGAGCTCTACTCTAAGTAGTCCATCCGGGCTGCTGAGGCTGGAGGTAATACATGTCAGAATTCATTAGGCCTCAGGTTCAGGTCGAAGAGATCAACGAGACCTCTGCTCGTGTCTCCGTCGAGCCGCTCGAGCGTGGCTACGGCGATACGCTGGGTAACTCGCTTCGTCGTGTTCTTCTGTCCTCGCTCGAGGGTGCCGCCGTCGAGGCCATTCAGATCGATGGTGCGCAGCACGAGTTCATGACCATCCCTAACATGGTCGAGGATGTCACCGACATCGTCCTGAATGTCAAGGGTCTTGTCTTCAGGGCTCTCGGCACGACCGACGAGGCGACCGCCACCATCTCGGTTGACGGCCCCTGCGAGGTCACCGGTGCGGACTTCTTTATTCCGTCCGAGTTTGAGCTGGTCAACCCCGAGCAGCACATTGCTACGCTCACCGAGGGTGGCCATCTCACCATGAGCATGCGCATCGGCTATGGCCGCGGCTATGTCTCTGGCGAGGCTAACAAGCGTGACAACGATCCCATCGGTGTGATCAACGTCGACTCGCTGTACTCGCCGGTGTCCCGTTGCGCCAAGCTCGTTGAGGCTTGCCGTGTCGGCCAGCATACCGACTACGACCGCCTTGTCCTCGAGATCGAGACCAACGGTTCCATCGTCCCGCGCGACGCCGTGGTCCAGGCTGCCAATATCATCAACCAGCATATGGCCGCCTTTATGAACCTTGCCGAGACCCCCGAGGTCGAGGAGGAGGCTTCGATCTTCGCTCCCGAGGTCACCAACGACAACGCCGAGCTGGACAAGCAGATCGAGGATCTGGACCTTTCCGTCCGTTCCTACAACTGCCTTAAGCGTGCCAGCATTCACTCGGTCCGTCAGCTCGTTGAGTTCTCGGAGAACGATCTGCTCAACATCCGTAACTTCGGTGTTAAGTCGATCGAGGAAGTGAAGGACAAGCTTGAGTCCATGGGCCTGAGCCTGAAGGCTTAATGCTTCGCATATTTGAGGAGAAACTAGACCATGCGTCACAACGTTAAGAAGGGCCTGAAGCTCGGCACCGATGCGAGCCACACCAAGGCCATGAAGAAGAGCCTTGCTAAGGCCCTCTTCGAGAACGACCGCATCAAGACCACCGAGACCCGCGCTAAGGCGCTGCGTTCGGTCGTCGACCCGATCATCACCTGGGCCAAGAAGGGCGACCTGCACTCTCGTCGTCTGGCTATCGCCAAGCTCGGCGATAAGCAGCTCGTTGCCGAGATCTTTGACAAGGCTGCTCAGGGCATGTGGCAGGACCGCAACGGCGGTTACACCCGCATCATGAAGCTCGGTAACCGTAAGGGCGACAACGCTCCTATCGTTATCATGGAGCTCGTCACCGAGCCTTGCACGCCTAAGGCTAAGAAGGCTGCTCCGGCCCCCAAGAAGGCCGCTGCTCCCAAGAAGGTTGAGGCTGTCGAGGAGACCGCTGCTGAGGAGACCGCTGAGTAGACATTCTGTCTGCATAGGCTATATTCGAGGGGTACGTTCGCGTACCCCTCTTTTTTTGTCGCAATACCGTTGCTAGTTTGTTGGGAGCGCCCATGACTGCGCCGTCTGATTTCAATTCGACCCCCGAGCTCGACGCCACCCTTGTATTTCGCGTGGCCTACGATGGCTCCTCCTATAGCGGATTTGCCGAGCAGCCGGGCCAGACGACGGTTGCGGGCGAGCTGCGCCGTGCAATCGAGACGTTGCTGCGCCGCCCAATCGATCTGACGTGCGCGGGGCGTACCGATGCCGGCGTTCATGCTGTGGCCCAATACATCAGCGTGCCCGTAACGGACGCTGAGCTTGCGTGTACGCGCCGTAGGTGGCTGAGGGCTATGGATGCCCTCCTGGGCAAAGATATCGCCATAAACGAGGTCTACAAGGCTCGTAAGGGCTTTTCTGCACGTTTTGACGCGCGCTCTCGCACTTACACCTATCGCATTGCCGACCGTGATGCGCGGCCCGTGCTGTCACGCGGTGCAGTGTGGTGGCATCGCTATCCCCTCGACGTCGATGCGATGGCGGCCGCCTGCCCTACGCTTTTGGGCGAGCAGGACTTTAAGAGCTTTTGCAAGGTCGCCTCTGCCGTGGGCAAACCTACGCACCGTTGCGTAATGCGGGCCGAGTTTGGCCATGAGGTCGCCTTTGGCGAGGACATCCTCACGTTTACCATCGAGGGCAATGCGTTTTTGCATTCGATGGTGCGAACCATTGTGGGCACCCTTGTCGAGATCGGCATGCATCGCCGCGATCCCGAGTGGATGCGCGAGGTAATTGACGCCTGCGATCGCACCGCAGCTGGTCCTACGGCACCCGCATGCGGTCTTACTTTTATGGGCGTGGACTACGACCCCGCCGAGCTTGTGGTCCTCGATTAGGGATGAGACTGCCTGACGGCGATCTTTGTGTGCGGCGCCTGTGGGCGGGGCGTGTGCAACATCTGTTCTTGACGTGCATCGCGACGGGCGACCATCCGCATTAAATGACGGGGTGTACCATGAACGACAGTTTGTTACTGGCTGTCGAGAGGACGGAAAACTTGGTTCGACGTGGTTCGCATCCGCGACTTTCGGTGATCCTGATTGTTGAGGGTTCGCCCAGTTATGCGATGCGCGCTCTCGAGAGCGTCCAGAACCAAGACCTCTACGATTTGCAAATTGTCGTCGTTTGCCGCGGCGTGGTAGCTGGTGTGCGCCATTCGCTCGAAGTTGCTGCCGGCAGAGACATTCATATTGATTTGATTGATGTTGAGGACCCAGCGCCTGGTGCCTGCCTGCGTGCCGGCTTTGCGGCTTCGCGCGGCTCCCAGATCATTGCGATGAATGCCAATGAGTGGTTTGCGCCGCAGTCCCTTTCGCAGATGGTCGAAAGCTCCTGCGACGCTTCTGCTGACATCGTGTTTCCCTCTGTTTCGCTCGATCGCTACGATGTTCACCGCGAACGTCATTCCCGAGTTTTGGACGCGACATCCGTTTCTGAAGATGAGGACCGGGCGGCTTGCCTGACCCAATTGGTTTCCTGTGGTTTAATCCGACAGACCTCTGGCGTGCTGTATGATCGCGCCCTCTTTGAGGCGTGCCTTGCGCATGGCGATGCGTTTCGCACGGTGTCTTTTTTGACGTTCGCGCTTTCGCAGGCAAAGCGCGTTTCGGGATGTGGCCGTGCCCGTTTTCATGCAGTGGCGCCGTCGATTACGGAGACGTTTGACCCCACGATGTTTGCCAGGCTTTCTGATGATATCGGGGCGCTCGACAGGCTTGCCGACTCGCTTGCCGTCGCGGGCGGTGGCGATCAGTTGAAGCTGGTCTGCCAGCGGTATTACTACGCCAGCCTGGTTGCCTGCATCGAAAATTTGTGTCTGAGTCCCCATGGGGTGTCTTCAATAGAGCGTTCGGCCCGTTTGCATGATATGCTCGAAGCACAGCGTACCCGTCAGATGGTTGCGGCTCTTAAAGGCAATCATCGGGGTTTAGGTCTGCTCTATGGTTCGATAGCTGGTGCCAAGCCTATGCGGTGTGCGTTGTATACGCATCTGGCGGCCTTTTTCAATCGTTCGGGCGTCAGGACTGTCTAGTAGCGTGATTTTCGAAATAAATTGCATGGAATTGTTTCGAAATGCGTTCTTATTCACTAAAACCCTCAAATAGCGCTAAACTATTCAATCACTAAGTGATTGTCTCCACCATCTTTTGGAGTGAGGTTTTGTATGGCCAAAAAACGCAATGGGCGCCAGGATGCCATCAGAGATATTGTTCGCAATAAGGACGTACGTACGCAGCGCGTTTTGGTAGACGAGCTTCGTGCCATGGGTTTCGATTGCACGCAGGCGACCGTTTCGCGCGATATCGCGGACATGGGACTGCGTAAGCTCCCCGAGGGCATTTATGTCCTTGCCGAGGACCTGCATCTGCAGCGCATGGTTTCCGAGTTGGTTACCGGCGTACTGCGCACCGATAATCTGGTTATGATCAAGGCACAGCCCGGTACGGCTTCTGGTATTGCCGCAGCGGTCGATGCCGCGGAGCTGCCCGACGTGCTTGGCTCGCTTGCCGGCAACGACACGATCTTAGTCATTGCGCAGACGGCCGAGGACGGCGAACGCCTTGAGGCGCTCATCAACAAGCTGAGTAACTCTCACAAGTAGGGGATGCGTGGCACTGCTGCTGTGCCGATTGTTGCTATAGGTAATTGCCGAGGGCGTTGACGAAGGTCAGCGCCCTTTTGCATGTCGGCATCCGTTGCTCTATCGGTCCTGCAGCCGGGGCCGTCGTTGCATCTTGTGGCATCTGCCGAAATAAAGAAGCGCCCGAGCAGCGTACGTGCTGCTCGGGCGCCTTGGTGCCAGATGCCGCTTTGCGTCTACTGGCCCGTAGAGGGGTCGGGCGTGGGCGTAGGATCGGGGGTAGGCGTCGGCGTGCCACCGTCGCCACCCGTGCCGCCATCGCCACCCGTGCCACCGTCGCCACCTGTCGTGCCGCTATCGCCGGTGGTGTTGCCGCCCGGGGTTTCAGTGGTCGTGGTTGTCGTTGTCGTTGTGGTGGTCGTGGTCTCTTCCTCTTCTTTTCCCTCGTCTTTATCCTCTTCGTCTTTCTTTTTGTTGTTTGTGCCGTAGAACTTCCAGACGTTATTGTTCTTGTACGTGGGAGCCGTTCCGGTCGGGAATTCCTCGCGCTCGGTGCCCGCAAGAACGGTGTTCATGAACTTCTTAAAGACGGGCAGGTTGGTGCTGTCGCCCAGCAGGTCCGAACCGTACTTTTGGATGGGAATCTCGCCTGCGGAGTAGCCGGTCCACAGGGCGCATGCCAGCTGCGGGGTATAGCCGCAGAACCACAGGTTGGTGGTGTTGTCGGTGGTACCTGTCTTGCCGGCATAGGGCTGGTTCACACTCAGAGCGCCGGCGGCACCCGTGCCGCTGCCCTGCATGACGCCGGATAGAACGTCGGTAACCGCGGCAGCCTCGCCTTCGGTGAGCACCTGCGTGGGATTGTCGGTGTGCTGGTACAGAACCGAGCCGGTACGCGAGTCGATCTCGGTAATGGCGATGGGCTGACGGTAGTAGCCACCGTTGGCAAACGTTGCGTAGGCCGATGCCATCTCGAGCGGTGAGATGGACCCGGTGCCGAGCGTCATGACGGGAACGTCCTCGATATTGTCCTTGGCGGGATCGATGCCGAGCTTTTTGACGAGCGACATGATCTTGTCATTGCCGATGGCTTCGGCCACCTGAATGTAGCCGGTGTTGGATGAGTATGCCGTTGCCTGCTTAAGCGTGATGTTGCCATAGCTCTGGTTGCCGTAGTTTTGCACCTCGGTCGTGGTGCCCTTGGCCTTGAGCGGCGAGTTGCAGTTGAGGGTGACGTTGGGGTTCATGCCGTTTTGGATGGCAGTTGCCAGCGTAAAGGCCTTAAAGGTGGAGCCGACGGGACGCTTGGCCGTGGCATGGTTTACGTGGTTCTCGTCGGCGTTGTAGTCGTAGCCGCCCACCATGCACTTGATGTAGCCGGTCTTTGGGTCGACGACGACCATGCCCATGTCCAGGCCGTCGAGCGAGAGCGTGTCGAGCTGCTCGCGGACGGCGTTCTCTGCCACCTGCTGCATCGTGGGGTCGATGGTGGTCTTGACAGTCAGGCCACCCTTAAAGAGCACGTCGGTCGAGAACTCCTGCTCCAGCAGCTGCTTGACGTAGGAGACAAAGTAGGGCTGCGAGTATACGTCGACGCCGCTGCCCGAGATTTCGGTCACGTTGAGGGTGATGGGCTCGGCCTGTGCGGCATCGTGCTCCTCCTGGGTGATGTGGCCCAGGCGCAGCATGTTGTCGAGAACCTTGTTGCGGCGAGACAGTGCCAGATCGGGATTGACCGTGGGGTCGTACTGCGAGGGCGAGTTGGGAAGGCCGATGAGTAGCGCGGCCTCGCTCAGGGTGAGGTCGACGGCGCTCTTGGACAGATAGGTCTCGGCTGCGGCCTCGATGCCGTAGGCGCCGTGGCCGTAATAGATGGTGTTGAGGTACATCATGAGGATCTCGTCTTTGGAGTACATGTCCTCCATCTTGATGGCGATGTAGGCCTCGCGCACCTTACGCTCAATGGTCGAGTCGAATTGCTCCTCCTGCAGGATGGTGTTGCGCACAAGCTGCTGGGTGATCGTCGAGGCGCCTTCGTGTCCGCCGCCGAGGGTTGCCACCGCAGCACGCGCGATACCCCACAGGTCGATACCGCCGTGCTCGTAGAAGCGCTCGTCCTCGACGTCAACGGTGCCCTGCAGCACGTAGGGGGAGACCTCGTCCTTGGTGATGGACTTGCGGTTTTGCGTGTAGAAGCTCGCGATCTTGTTGCCGTTGCAGTCGACGATCTCGGTGGGCTCGCTCACCAGATACGCGTTGGCGTCGGTGTAGTCGGGCAGATCGGACAGCCAGCGGTTGACGTTGCCGACCATGCCGATGCCAAATGCCACGCCCGCAATCAGCAGAAAGCCCAAAAACGAGAGCAGGATTATGGGCAGAGCATGCGTCTTTGAACGGCTGCGTCCCTGTCGTTGGCGAGGACCCATATATTGACCTCCAGGTATGTCGTGCCGGACGGTGGATGTGCCGTCGGGGCAGGATGGACATAAGTTATTACACGATAAACCAAACGGGGCGCGCGAGGCCTCGTGTATGCTGGAAGACGGCATTTTTCAGAGTGAATGCATACCTTGGTAAGGAGTTTGTCGATGGCGATTCGGACGATGGGGCCGAGCGGACAATACGAGACTGGATTGGATGCTGCCGGTGCGGCGCTGCCCGAGCTGCTGGCACCGGCGGGCGGACTCGACCAGATGCTTGCGGCCATCGCCGCGGGTGCCGATGCCATCTATGCGGGGTTGGGCGGCTTTAACGCCCGTGTGAGCGCCCATGGCTTTACGGATAACGAGTTTGCGCGCGGCTGCGCCGTGGCGCATGCCCATGGCGTGCGTGTGTACGTAACGCTCAACGTGTTCGTGTTTGACGATGAGTTGTCCGACGCGGTGGCGTTGGGAGCTCATGCACTGGAGCTGGGCGCCGATGCTCTGATTGTCGCCGATGCCGGGTTGGCCTGCGCGCTGCGCGCGGCGATTCCCGGGGTCGAGATTCACCTGTCCACGCAGGCGGGCGCTCATAGCGAGGGTGCCGTGCGGCTTGCCGCCGATGAGCTGGGGGTCGAGCGCGTGACGACGGCACGCGAGCTGACGGTCGACGAGATTGCGGCGCTATGTGCCACGGGCGTGCCCATCGAGGTATTCTGCCACGGTGCGATTTGCATCGGCTATTCGGGGGCGTGCGAGTTCTCGGCCTTGCGGCGTGGGCGCTCGGCGATGCGCGGCGACTGCACGCAGCCGTGCCGTCTGGCGTACGACCTAGTGGACGAGGCGGGGCAGAGTGTTGTTGCCGTCGAGGGAGACCGCCTGCTTTGTCCGCGTGACTATCTGGGTATCGCGCACCTGCCCGAGCTTGTTGCCACCGGCGTGGCATCGCTCAAGATCGAGGGACGCATGAAGAATCCCGATTACGTATTCAACGTGGTGAGGGTGTGGCGTCGGGCACTCGATATGCTGTGCGACGGCGCGTGGGACTCCGGTGCCGTGGAAGAGCTTGAACGCGAGCTGGGAAGGTCGTTTAACCGTGGGTTTACCGATGCTTACCTGCGGGGTCGTTCGGGTGCCGAGCTCATGAGCTTTGAGCGCGCGATCAACCAGGGCGTGCGCGTGGGCCACTTGGTGGCGGTGGGTCACGAAGAGGTGACGGTTGAGCTTGATGCCGCCGTGGCGGCGGGCGATACGCTCGAAATCCGATTTTACCCGGGTGCCGACGCGCGTCCCGATGTGCCCAAGCGCTGGCCACAGGTGCCTTGCCCCGTGGATGCCGCTGCGGGGGAGCGCATCGTCGTGCATTGCAAACGTAAGGTTGACGCGGGCTGCGAGGTCTATCTGATTCGCAGCGCCGGCGTGTTGGATCAGACGGCGGCGGTGTTGGAGCGCATGCGGGCCGAGGCGGATGCGATTGCGCCCGTTGCGCGTGCCGTTGAGGTGCTGCCCTTTGAGGGCGCTGCGGTGGATGGCGGTGCGTCGACGGAGTTGGCGGGGTCGGCGGGGCCGGCAAAGCGCGAGGATTTTGCTCGTATGGTCTTTGCCTGGGAGCTGATGGATGTGGGTCCGCGCGATGAGCGAGATCTGTCCGATACAACGGTGGTGCTCGACGAAGTGTGCCGCGCGGGCGACGCCGAGCGGACTCGGGCGCTTATGCAGCGTGCCGGGCGCGTCGTCTGCCGCAATCTGGGACAAGTGGCGATGGCCCGCGAGCTGGGCACAACGTTTGACGTGGCGGCGCCGGTGTTCTGTGCCAATCGGGCCACGCTTACCTGGCTGCGCGGACTCGGTGCGGGGCGGGTGTGCTTGTCGGCCGAGTTGCTCGGCAATGATGCGGAGCGTGTTGCCGAACTTGCCGCTTGCCCCGGTGTCTTGGGGCCTGTCGATGCCGACCGTCCCGAGCTCATGGTGTGCGAGCACTGCTTGCTGACTGCCGAGGGCGCCTGCGCCACGGATGCAACGGGGCAGGTCCGTTGCCGTGACTGCTCGCGCCGTCAGCAGGCGCGCTTTTTGGTCGAACGTGACGGCACGCGTTTGCCGGTCGTTATCGACGCGTGCGGCAGGACGAGGATTTTCCTGTCGTAGGTGCCGCGTCGCGCTGTTTTGGTTATTATTAGTGGGTTTATGAACTTCCAGCACCGCCGTATCCGGTGAGGGTGCTATAGCAAAAGGAGGATACCCAATGCTGTCTGTTGACGAGCAAATGCGTATCATCACCTCGGGTGCAGCGCAGATCGTCCCCGAGGCCGACCTTCGCAAGAAGCTTGAGAAGGGCGAGCCCCTCAACATCAAGCTCGGCGTCGATCCCACCAGCCCCGACCTGCACCTGGGCCATGCCGTGCCCCTGCGCAAGATGCGTCAGTTCCAGGACCTGGGCCACAACGTCACCCTTATCATCGGCAACGGCACTGCGCTGATCGGCGACCCCTCGGGCAAGAACTCCACCCGCCCGCAGCTTTCGCAGGAGCAGATCGAGGCCAACGCCGAGACCTACGTGAGCCAGGCCATGAAGATCCTGGACCCCGAGAAGACCACCATCGTGCACAACGGCGACTGGATCCTTTCGATGGACCTGGCCGGCCTGCTGCAGGTGTGCTCCAAGTTCACCGTCGCCCGCATCCTTGAGCGCGACGACTTTACCAAGCGCTACCAGTCCCAGACGCCGATTGCCCTGCACGAGTTTCTGTACCCCGTGATGCAGGCCTTCGACTCCGTTCAGATCAAGGCCGACGTCGAGATGGGCGGCACCGACCAGCTCTTCAACCTGCTCGCCGGCCGCGAGCTCATGGAGAAGATGGGCATGGAGCCGCAGATCGCGCTTACCATGCCGCTGCTCGAGGGCACCGACGGCGTGCGCAAGATGTCCAAGTCCTATGGCAACTACATCGGCCTGACCGACGCTCCCAAGGATATGTTCGGCAAGACCATGTCCATCCCCGACGAGATGATCGGCAAGTACTATCGTCTGGCCAGCTCGCTCGCCCCGGCCGAGGTCGACAAGATCGATGCCGCCCTGGCCGATGGCTCCGCCGACCCCTATGAGCTCAAGCGCGCACTGGGCCGCGACCTGTGCGACACCTACCACGGCGCCGGCGCCGGCGACGAGGCACAGGCCGAGTTCGACCGCGTGTTCAAGGAGGGCCAGCTTGCCGACTTCCCCGAGAAGCATGTTGAGCTGACTGTCAATGACGAGGGCCAGATTTACCTCGCCGGCCTGCTCAAGGACCTGGGTCTTTCGGCCAGCGCCGGCCAGGCCCGCCGCGATATCGACGGCGGCGGCGTCAAAATCAACGGCAAGGCCGTGGCTCCCAAGAGCTATAACATCGATCCCAGCGCCCTCAAGCTGGGCGACACCCTCTCCGTGGGCAAGCGCAAGGGCTTTAAACTGGTCTAGCAAGTAGGTCAACCTAACATGTGCAATAGGGCCGCAGCCGGAACGATTCCGGCTGCGGCCCTTTTAGGTTGAGCGTGGAAAATCTTCCGTTTTGAGTCTGTTGCTCGGCCAAAAGTGGGAGATTATCCACTCTCGCTGGTCGGCACTTGGGGACGTTCCTTTTAATATGAGCAGGACATTGTCAAGAGGCAAAATCGGGCCTGG
>CABRYP010000018.1 GCA_902475245.1 uncultured Collinsella sp.
CATCGGATGTCAAGACCTGGTAAGGTTCTTCGCGTTGCTTCGAATTAAACCACATGCTCCGCTGCTTGTGCGGGCCCCCGTCAATTCCTTTGAGTTTTAGCCTTGCGGCCGTACTCCCCAGGCGGGACGCTTAATGCGTTGGCTGCGGCACGGGGGGATCGTCCCCCCACACCTAGCGTCCATCGTTTACGGCTGGGACTACCAGGGTATCTAATCCTGTTCGCTCCCCCAGCTTTCGCGCCTCAGCGTCGGTCTCGGCCCAGAGGGCCGCCTTCGCCACCGGTGTTCCACCCGATATCTGCGCATTCCACCGCTACACCGGGTGTTCCACCCTCCCCTACCGGACCCAAGCCGCGGAGGTTCCGGGGGCTTCGGGGGGTTGAGCCCCCCGCTTCGACCCCCGGCCTGCCGGGCCGCCTACGCGCGCTTTACGCCCAATGAATCCGGATAACGCTCGCCCCCTACGTATTACCGCGGCTGCTGGCACGTAGTTAGCCGGGGCTTCTTCTGCAGGTACAGTCTTGACTCTTCCCTGCTGAAAGCGGTTTACGACCCGAAGGCCTCCGTCCCGCACGCGGCGTCGCTGCGTCAGGGTTCCCCCCATTGCGCAAGATTCCCCACTGCTGCCTCCCGTAGGAGTCTGGGCCGTGTCTCAGTCCCAATCTGGCCGGTCGGTCTCTCAACCCGGCTACCCGTTGTCGGCACGGTGGGCCGTCACCCCGCCGTCTACCTGATGGGCCGCGGAGCCATCCCCTCCCGTCGGGGCTTTAGCCGGGGTGCCATGCGGCACCCCGGGGTATCCGGTATTACCCGTCCTTTCGGGCGGCTATCCCGGGGGAGGGGGCAGGTTCTCCACGTGTTACTCAGCCGTTCGCCACTCGCTTCCCTCCGGAGAGGGGTGCCGTTCGACTTGCATGTGTTAGGCGCGCCGCCAGCGTTCATCCTGAGCCAGGATCGAACTCTCCGTCCAAATATGTTGGGCTTCGAGCCCGTCCGGTCCTCACAACTATTAGCTGATCGGTTCCGTTCGATTCATATGGTTTTAGTATAGGAAAAGGAATTTCTCGGGGCCGCCTCTCGGCGGCCTTGCGAAAAACAAATCCAAGTTAGACCATTTCAAATGGTTCGATGTCTGCCCGGATGCGACACTGATTGTGTCCATCCTCGCAGTATCCGGTTCTCAAGGTGCACGCCCCGCGGCTCATCCGGTTCCACCGGGCCGCGCGGCAAGGAGATATATTGCCAGACCGGAGGGGCGCCGGGGGCGGGAATCTGGGCGTACACATTTCCTACACATATTAAAACCCTGCTTACGTTTGCCAGCCGTTCTCTACCGCTCACCGAGGGCCTCTTTATAGTGAAGCGTCATATGGCTAAAGCTGATAGGCTCCCTTAGCCAAGGCACAGCCGGCATCGAGCAACTCATCGCGCTCCTCCACCGAGAACCCCTCGGCGTATACGCGAACCACCGGTTCGGTCCCGCTGGGGCGGATCAGCAGCCAGGTGTCATCCTCGAATGCCAAACGTAAACCATCCATATGGCTTACAGCCTGCGGCGCCTTGCCGCAAATCGATTTAGGATTCATGCCAGGAAGCAGCGTTCGCAGCGATTCGGCGTCTTCGGCCTCAAGGCGCAAATCGCGACGCCCATAGCTCGTCTTACCAAAACTGGCCTCGAGCTGATCGACCAAAACGCCCAAAGGCGCGCCCGTCTTTGCCATAAGCTCACACAGAATCAGACAAGCAAGGATTCCATCACGCTCAGGCATATGCGCGGCGATGCCGATACCGCCGGCCTCCTCGCCTCCCATGAGGACGCCGCCCTTCTTCATCTCTGCAGCTATATATTTGAAACCGACCGGCTTAACGGTCACACGACAGCCAAGCGCCTCGGCAATGCGACGCACTAGCGTCGAGCACGAGAGATTGACGACGACACGCCCCTCCAAATTGCGGAATTGAACGAGGTCGCCCAAAACAAGCGCCATGATTTGATGCGGATGAATATATCTACCGCGTTCGTCGACCGCACCGATACGGTCGGCATCGCCGTCGGTCACCAGGCCTGCGCACGCCCCGTCCTCGACAACCGCACGCTCGCAAGCGTCCACCCACGGCTCAACAGGGTCGGGGCAAATGTCCTCTTGATCGGACGACTGTCCGGCATGAATCTCGTGCACCTCGACGCCTAGCTCCCGCAGCAGGTCGGCAAGATATCCCTGGGCCGCGCCGCCCATGGGGTCAACTACCACACGCAGGTGAGCGGCTCGAATGGCCTCGGCATCGACAAACGATGCCACCGCCTGCATATAGTCAGGAATAATATCCGCGGTGCGATAGCGTTCCTCGATCCCCATCGGCTCGGGGGCCATAGTCTCTTCGAGCTCTTCGATGACATCCTGATTGGCCGTCGAGCCATCTCCCATGCGCAGCTTAAGGCACAGATACCCCTGCGGATGATGGGATCCCGTCACCATGAGCGCACCGCAGGCCTCGCCGTCATACGCCGCCGCCCACGTAAGGGCGGGGGTCGGAACAGGCCGAGATGCGAGCACTGCGTCCAATCCGTGAGCGGCAAGCACGCCTGCCGCAAGCTCAGCGAACTCGCGCGCTAAGGGCCGAGTGTCGAACCCTATATATACCGTTTTGCCCGGATTGGTCTTTTGCCACAACTCGCCGACGGCATCGGCGATACGGGCAACGTTATCGGCAGTGAAGTCCTCATCGACGCGAGCGCGCCAACCGTCAGTTCCAAAATGAATTATCGCGCACACGCGCAGACACCTCGCAGTGTTTGGATCATGGTACGCATGAGGTATACCCGCAGCACGCACCCGGCAACCTGCCGGTACCAGCATTCACCATTTGGGCAAATGCTGCCGAGGACATGCAGGCAATAAAAAAACCGCCCCGTATGGAGCGGTTTTGCCCTTTATATATCGAGCGCCTCGGCCATCGCTGCCGTAGTGATTGCCGTGGTTCCACAGCAACTGCCCACCATTGCGGCACCGGCATGTCTCCATTCGATGCATGCGCGCGCGAAAGCTTCGGGGTTCTCGTGCCATACGGGGCCATCCTGAGTCTGGACCGGATCGCCTACGTTGGGACGCACCGTGACGGGAGTAGTCGCCGATGCAACCATCCTGGGCACCGCCGCGTTCGCGGCCGCAAGCGAACAGCAATTAACACCAACCGAGTTTGCGCCGTGTTTTTCGGCGTACAAAACGGCTGCCTCGATGTTGAGGCCATCGCCCAACAGGTCGCCTTTATCGTCAACGACAAAACTCACCAGGACAGGCATGCCGTCGGCGGCATCTCGGGCGCCGGCAAGCGTGGGCTGCAAATTACGGATAGACGTCACCGTCTCGATCAGCAGACCGTCAACACCAGCATTGAGCAAGGCGTGCGCCTGTTCGCGCGCAATGCCTCGGATTTCACGATACTCGACAGAGTCTTCGGCAAACCACTCAATACCGATCGGGCCCATCGAGCCCAGTAGCAGCTGAGGGTGCGCCTGGCGGGCATCGTCGACGGCCCCGCGATTGACCTCCGCCACGGACGGCGCAATCTGATCGTGCTTGAGGGCATAGCTCGATGCCTGAAAGGTGTTGGTAATGAGCACCTGCGCGCCGGCGGCGACATACAAGCGATGAATACGAGAAACGGTCTGCGGCTCTGCCAGATTCCAAAACGCCGGTGGAATGTCGGCGGCATCGTACTCACTCAACAGAACACTGCCCATGGGGCCCTGCGCCAACAAGGTCTCGCTCGACAAGCGGCGCGTAAGTTCCTCGGCACCAAAGCGGTTGTAATAACTCGTATCCATATATATCCCGCTATTCCTCGACGCTGATTCCCTGCTTTTCGAGATAGGCGAGCCAGCGGTTCATCGTGTCCTCGGATAGCGCATGCTCCATCATGCAGGCCTCGGAATCGGCTCGCTCAAATTCGACACCAAGCTCCTGAACCAAAAACGTGCGGATGAGGCGATGACGGTACCAGATAGCCGTACCAACCTCGCGGCCGCGATCGGTCAGGACTACCTTGCCGTAGTGCGATTGCTCGACAAGTTCGGATGCTTTGAGCGCCGAAACCGCTTTATTGACCGATGCCTTGGAGACGCCAAGGCGCTGCGCGATGTCGACCGATCGCACGCCGTTGGTTTCCCCCTCTTCGCTTTCAATGCGAACCATGCACTCCAAGTAGTCTTCGTTCGCCACCGTCAGATGTAGTTCGCGCGAGCTATTTGTCGTATCCATGATCTTCCGTCCCTTCTGCATTCATTGGCTGATTCTACCCCATCCAAGCGTCGCGGTATGCCGTGGCATACCGTGCTAGAGTTCTTGTTGCACACGACGACCAAGATTGGAGCGGTCTTTATGGAAAACACCACCACGAACCCCGATGTCCTCGAGCGCTTTTTGCGCTACGTCCAGATCAACACGCAGTCCGAGGATGCAAACTGCGACCAGGTACCCTCGAGCGCCGTTCAGTTTGACCTTGCCAACGTGCTGGCTGAAGAGCTGCGCGAGCTTGGTGCGGAAGATGCCCACGTGACCGAGCACGCCTATGTCTGCGCGCATATCCCCGCAAGTGTGGGCGCTGAGGACAAGCCCGCCCTGGGCCTGATCGCCCATCTCGACACCACCGAAGTTGCACCGGGCGCCGGCGTGAAGCCGCACATCGTGCACTACGAAGGCGGCGACCTGGTCTGCGGCACGGTTGACGGTAAGCCCGTTGCCATGAGTACCGCCAAGCTTCCCGCCCTGAACGACCTCGCGGGTGAGGACCTGGTCTGCAGCGATGGCACCACGCTGCTGGGCGCGGACGACAAGGCAGGCGTCGCCGAGATCATGTCGCTTGTCGCGCGTATCGCTCAGGACCCTTCTCTGCCCCATCCCGCACTCGGCATTTGCTTCTGCCCTGACGAGGAGATCGGCCACGGAGCCGAGCTGTTGGATATCGATACCTTTGGCTGCAAGTATGCCTACACGGTCGACGGTGGCCCCATCGGCGAGCTGGAGTGGGAGTGCTTTAATGCCGCTGAGGCGACCGTCTGCTTTGAGGGCCAGTCCATCCACCCGGGCGACGCCAAAGGCCGTATGGTTAACGCAGGCAATCTGTTCTGCGACTTCAACGCGTTGCTCCCCTACGTGCAGCGCCCGGAGTATACGGAAGGCTACGAGGGCTTTTATCACCTTGAGGGTGTATCTGCAACCGTCGATCACGCCACAGCGCGCTATATCGTCCGCGACCATGACGCAGCCAAGTTCCAGCAGAAACTCGACCTTATTGATGCCGCCGCCTCGATGCTCAACCAGCGCTTGGGTGACAAGCGCGTGACGGTCGAGATTAAGCAGCAGTATCGAAATATGGCCGAGATCGTTCGTGACTATCCCGAGCTTATTGATGTTGCCAAGGAAGCCTACCTTGCCTGCGGCGTTGAGCCCCAAGTGCTGCCGATTCGCGGCGGCACCGACGGCGCGCAGCTGTCGTTCCGCGGTCTGCCCTGCCCCAACCTTTCCACCGGCGGCTATTGCTACCACGGCGTCAACGAGTTTGTCCCGGTCAGTTCGCTCGTCAAGATGACCGACGTCCTGCAGGAGCTCGTCGCCCGTTTCGCATAAGCCTGGCTGCATAAGCCCAAAAGACGAATCGCCCCGTCCTCTACAGAGAACGGGGCGGTTTTTGATACAAGGGGAGTAGTCAACATCGCAGGTTGAGCCAACGTCAGCGAGCGACGTCCAAGGCGAACAAGTTGGCATGAAAAAGGCAGGGCATTGACCTTCTGGTCATGCCCTGCCTTTTGAATGACAAATTGTCGCCTTGGACGTCGCGCAGCGTCGAGTCGTTACGGCGTTTGGTAAAACGCCGTAACTTAGTAGTTGGCCTCGTAACCGTTGCCGTCGCCGGTGGGCTGTTCGTAGTAGTCCGAATCGCTCGAATCGCTTGAGCCATCGGAATCGTCAGAGCTGACCGATGAGGTTGCGGTGCCGTTTGCGTAGTCGTCAGACGTGTTGTTGCTGAGGTCGCCGATCGTAGAGCTGGAGCCGTCGGAAAGACCCATGGTGTTGGGACCCTTGGGATCCTTGCCGGCATCGACGCGCTCCATCATTTCCTTGAGCTCGTCCTCGTAGACAAAGACGTAGCTCACACCGTCAATCATGGTGCTGTCGTCGGCGTACGAAGGCAGGTTGGCCGAGTAGATACCGTCGACATCCATACCGCGCATGGCGTTGACCGTAGAGACGATATCCTGAACGCTCATATCGGTCACGAGCATATCGGACAGCGAATTAACCAGGCCAAAGATCTTCGTGGCATCGAAGTTATTGAGAATCTGGTTGGCAAGGGCGCCAAGCACCTGACGCTGGTGGCGCATGCGCGTGTAATCGCCGTCGGCATAGGTGTAGCGGCAGCGGGCATAGGTAAGGGCGGTGGCACCGTCCATATGCTGCTGGCCAGCGGTAATCTTAATATCCAGGTGCTCGGGGTCGTCAACATCATCGGTTGCGTTAATGTCGATACCGCCAACCGAATCAATCAGCGCCTGCATACCGTCGAAGCTAACCTCGGCATAGTGGGAAATCTGAACACCGCACAGCTCGTTGACCGCCTCGACCATGGCCTCGGCGCCGCCAACGGTATGGCAGGCGTTGATCTTCATGGTCTCGCCCTTGTACTCGACCTTGGTGTCGCGCGGAACGGAAATGAGCGTCGCCTGCTTTTGCGTGGGGTCGATGCGTGCCAGGATAATCGAGTCGGCACGATACGTATCCTCGCCCGGACGGCCGTCGGTGCCAAGAAGCAGCACGTAGAACGGATCCTTTGCCTCATCGGTGTCAACCAGAACCCGACGCAGATTGTCAGTAATGACATTAGAATCGCCGAGCTTGCCCATAATGGTGGCAAACCACAGGCCGGCAGCGGTAGTGGCACTCAGCAGCACGCCAAGCACGACAATGAGCGCGACGTGACGAATCGTGTGGCTACGGCGACGTTGACGAGCGCGCTCGGAATAGCGAGCCACGTTATCGCGACTGTAGATCTTGGCCTGCGCACCAGTTGAGGGTCTTCGGGTGGTGGTATCCGCGAGGGGCTTTTTATTAAACATAGGCAACCTGTATTAGTAGATGACGGGATCGGGGACGGTAGCATGCTCGACATGCGCGCCAAGCGCCTGCAGCTTTTCGACAAACTGCTCGTAGCCGCGCTTGATGTGATGGATAGCCGAAACCTCGGTCGTCCCGTCGGCGATCAAGCCCGCTACGACGAGGGCCGCTCCGCCGCGCAGATCGGGCGAGGTAACCTGTGCACCCGAGAAGCCCTTGACGCCATGAATCATGGCATGATGGCTCTCGATACGAATGTCGGCACCCATGCGCACCAGCTCAGAGGCAAACATAAAGCGATTCTCGAAGATGTTCTCGGTAATAACGGAACTGCCGCCGGAGAGGGCGGAGAGCACCATAATTTGTGCCTGCATGTCGGTCGGGAAGCCGGGGAACGGAAGCGTCTGGATGTCGACAGGCTTGATACGCTCGGCACGGTTCACATGGACGCCATCCTCGACGCGCTCGCAGTCGATACCCATGAGCTCCATCTTCTTGAGCACCATACCCAAGTGAATGGGACAAAAGCCCGTGACATCGACACCGCGATCGTCTGCCATCAACGCACCGGCGACGATAAAGGTACCGGCCTCGATGCGGTCGCCCACTACGCGATGGGTAACAGGATGCAGCTCTTCCACGCCCTCGATGGTCACGACAGGCGTACCGGCGCCAACAATCTTGGCACCCATTTCGTTGAGCATGTTGGCGAGATCGACGATCTCGGGCTCGCGGGCGGCATTGTCGATAACCGTGGTGCCCTGCGCGCGCACGGATGCCATAATGAGGTTCTCGGTCGCACCGACACTGGCAAACTCGAGCGTGACGGTGGTACCGCGCAGGCCCTGAGGCGCGCTGGCGTTGATGTAGCCGTGGGCGGTATCAAACTCGACGCCCAGGGCCTCGAGACCCAGAATATGCATGTCGATCTTGCGGGCACCTAGGTTGCAGCCGCCCGGCATGGCGATCTTGGCGCGATGGAAGCGACCCAGCAGGGGCCCCATGACGGCGGTGGAAGCACGCATCTTAGCGACGAGCTCATAGGGAGCCTCCCAGGAATCGACCTGAGAGGTATCGATCTCGAGCGTGTGCTCGTCGAGAACATCGATCGTAGCGCCCATGCCCTTGAGCACCTTGCCCATCACGTGGACATCGGAAATATCGGGCACGTTCTGCAGCGTCGTCTTGCCCGGCGCCAGAAGCGTTGCCGCCATGAGTTTGAGCGCGGAGTTCTTAGCACCCGAGACGGGCACGGAGCCTCCGATGGCGTGGCCACCCTCAACGCGGATAATATCCAAGGTCTACCCTTTCAAAAAGCATGCCCGGGGTGGCCAAGCCATCCCGGGCATGATGTGTTCGCAAATGGTCGAACGCTAAATCGTTTGACTATTGGGCAAGCTTGAGCTTACACCATGCGATTTCATTATAGAGGTAGGCGCGGCGTGCATCATCCTCCGACAAATTACCCAGCTTCTCTTCAAAACCTTGAATATCAGCTTTAAGCTTGTCGGCATCGACGGTCGCCAAATCGCAAGCGCGCTCGGCGAGAACGGTCACGACATCGTCCGCAACCTGGGCATAGCCGCCGGCCACGGCAAACGTGTGGTCGACAGTGCCCATGGCCTTATCGGAAACGCGAACGTAACCGCGGTCGATCGTGCAGATCTCGCTGGAGTGAGCAGGCAGAACGCCAAACTCGCCATCCGTGGACGGAATCGACACAAACGCAGCGTCGCCCTCATAGGCGCAGCTCACGGGGCACACGATGCGGATACGCATAACCTACTTCTCCCCCATCTTGCGGGCGCGCTCGCGCACGTCCTCAATCGTGGAAGCATAGCGGAAAGCCTGCTCGGGCAGGTCATCGGCCTTGCCGTCGACAATCTCGGCGAAAGAGCGGACGGTATCCTCGACGCGGACGTAGACACCGGGGTTACCGGTGAACTTCTCGGCGACGTGGAAGGACTGCGAGAGGAACTGCTGAATCTTACGGGCACGGTTGACCGTAAGGCGCTGTTCCTCGGACAGCTCGTCCATACCCAGAATGGCGATGATGTCCTGAAGGTCGGAGTACTCCTGCAGGAGCTCCTGGACCTTGACGGCGACACGGTAGTGCTCCTCGCCGACGATCGAGGGATCGAGAGCGTCGGAGGAAGACGCGAGCGGGTCGATAGCCGGGAACAGGCCGAGCGACGAAATGCTACGCGAAAGAACCGTGGTAGCGTCGAGGTGCGTAAACGTCGTGGCAGGCGCCGGGTCGGTCAGGTCGTCTGCGGGGACGTAGACAGCCTGGACGGAGGTAATGGATCCCGTCTTGGTCGAGGTAATGCGCTCCTGGAGGTCACCCATCTCGGTAGCCAGTGTGGGCTGGTAACCAACGGCGGACGGCATACGGCCCAGCAGTGCGGAAACCTCGGAACCCGCCTGGGAGAAGCGGAAGATGTTGTCGATGAACAGCAGGACGTCCTGGCCGCGATCGCGGAAGTACTCAGCGGTGGTAAGGCCGGCCAGACCGATGCGCAGACGCGCTCCAGGCGGCTCGTTCATCTGACCATAAACCAAGCAGGTCTTGTCGATAACGCCAGACTCGCTCATCTCGAGGAACAGGTCGGTGCCCTCGCGGGTACGCTCGCCGACACCGGTGAACACCGAGGTGCCGCCGTGCTCCTGGGCGAGGTTGTTGATAAGCTCCTGAATCAGAACGGTCTTGCCGACGCCGGCGCCGCCGAACAGGCCGGTCTTGCCGCCACGGATGTAGGGCTCGAGCAGGTCGACGGCCTTGATGCCGGTCTCGAAGATCTCGGTCTTGGTGGTGAGCTCGTCAAAGCGGGGCGCTGCATGGTGGATGGGGTAGAACTCCTCCACCTCGGGCATGGGCTTGCCGTCGACGGGCTTGCCCATGACGTTCCAAATGCGACCGAGCGTCTTGGGACCAACGGGCATCTTCATGGGCTCACCGGTATCGGTGGCGATGAGGCCGCGCTGCAGGCCGTCGGTCGAGGACATGGCGACCGTGCGGACGACGCCGCCCGGAAGCTGGCTCTCGACCTCAAGGATCGTGCTCAGATGACCGATCGGGGTCTCGGCCTCGACCGTGAGCGCGTTGTAGATCGGGGGCACCGCGCCGTCAAACTTGACGTCGACGACAGGGCCGATGATTCGCACGATGCGACCATCACCGGCAGTCGTCTTCTTGGTGGCTTCCTCGACCGCAAGCTTTACGGTGTTATTAGCCATTACTGTTCCTCCAATGCTGAGGCTCCGCCGACGATCTCGTTGATCTCGGTCGTGATCGAAGCCTGGCGCACGCGACTATACGTGCGGGTAAGGGTCGAGATGATCGCGGTGGCGTTTTCCGTCGCGGAGTGCATGGCCTTGCGGCGTGCACCCTGCTCGGCAGCCGCCGAATCGATCAGGGCCTGGTAGATGACCGTCAGGATATAAGACGGCACAAGCTTGCCGAGAACATGCTCGGGAGAGGGCACGAACTCGAACGTGGACGAGATGCGCTTAGGGGCGTCGGTCTCGTTCTTACGCGGACCGTGGGCCATAGCGATCATCTCGGGGTCGAGCGGCAACAGATGCTCGACGCGAAGCTCCTGATCCACGCGGTTCTTGGCGTGGTGGTAGACAAGCTCGACACGGTCAAGCTCACCGGCACGATACGCATCGCAGATATGAGAGGAAATCATGCGGGCCTGATTGAAATCGGGCTCAGAGGAGTTGCCCTCAAAGTGCATGACAACGTTTGCGCGGTCACGGAAATACGTGACCGGCTTACGCCCGCACGCGATGATCTCGCACTCGATGCCGTCGTTCGCCCAAGAAGCGGCGAGCTTTTCGGCCGTGCGCTCCACCGTCGTATTGAAACCGCCGGCAAGGCCGCGGTCCGAGGCAATAACGACAATCAGGCCATGCTTGACGCTCTCATGCTTCTGCAGCATGGGATCGGTGCCCGAACAGGAGGCGTCGCCGGCGACCGTCAACATGACGTCGGTCAGCGCCTCCTTATAGGGCTCGGCCTGCTTGGAGCGATCGAGGGCACGACGGATCTTGGCCGTAGAGACCATCTCCATCGTGCGCGTGATCTGCTTGGTCGTGGTAACCGAGGAGATTCGCTTCTTAATGTCGCGAAGGTTGGCCATGGGGCTTAGTTCTCCTCTGATCCAGAAACATCCGAATGGTGCTTGGCCATGAACTGCTGCTTGAAGTCGCCGATGACGCGCAAGAGCTCAGCCTTGGTGTCATCATCGATCTTCTTGGCGCGAACCTTGTCGAGCAGCGAGCCAAAGCCATTGTCCATGTACTCGATGAGCTCGGCACGGAAGGGCAGCACGTCGGCGATCTCCAGGTCATCCAGGAAGCCCTCGTTGCCAGCGAACAGCGTAACGATCTGCTCGCCAACCTCAAACGGCTTGTAACGCGGCTGCTTCAGGAGCTCGGTCATGCGAGCACCATGGGTCAGCTGCTTCTGAGTAGCCTCGTCGAGGTCGGAGCCGAACTGCGTAAAGCCAGCGAGCTCCTGGTACGAAGCGAGGTCCAGACGGAGGTTGCCGGCGACCTGCTTCATGGCCTTGGTCTGCGCATCGCCACCGACGCGGGACACGGAGATGCCCACGTCGACTGCCGGGCGCTGACCCTGGAAGAAGAGCTCGGACTGCAGGTAGATCTGACCATCGGTAATGGAAATGACGTTGGTCGGAATGTAGGCCGAGACGTCGCCGTCCTGGGTCTCGATGATCGGCAGTGCCGTCATGGAGCCGTAACCGTTCTTCTTGGACATCTTGACGGCACGCTCGAGCAGACGAGAGTGCAGGTAGAAGATGTCGCCAGGATAGGCCTCGCGTCCGGGCGGACGATGCAGCGTCAGCGACATCTGACGGTAGGCCACAGCCTGCTTGGACAGGTCGTCGTAGATGACGAGCACGTGGCCGCCGGGGTTGGTCTCGCTGGCGGGCTTGCCGTCCTCGCCGTTGTACATGAAGAACTCGCCGATAGCGGCACCGGCCATAGGCGCGATGTACTGCATAGGGGCGGAATCGGCAGCGGTGGCCGAAACGATGATGGTGTAGTCGAGCGCACCGTGCTGAGCGAGGGTCTCGCGGATGTTGGCAACCGTGGAGGCCTTCTGGCCGATGGCGACATAGATGCAGACCATGCCCTTGCCGCGCTGGTTGAGGATAGCGTCGATGGCGATGGCGGTCTTACCGGTCTTACGGTCGCCGATGATGAGCTCACGCTGACCGCGGCCGATAGGCACCATGGAGTCGATGGCCAGCAGGCCGGTCTGAACCGGCTCGCACACCGGGGTACGGTCGATGACACCGGGGGCCTTGAACTCGATGGGGCGACGGTGCGTGGCGACGATGTCACCCAAACCGTCGATAGGCTGGCCGAGCGGATTGACGACGCGGCCGAGCATGGCGCGGCTCACAGGGATATCCATAATGCGGCCAGTGGTGCGGCACTCGTCGCCTTCCTTGATGGCGTCGACGGCACCGAACAGAACGGCGCCGACCTCGTCACGGTCAAGGTTCTGGGCAAGGCCGAAGACGGTCTCACCGGTATCGGAGCTCTTGAACTCCAGAAGCTCGCCTGCCATGGCGCTCTTGAGGCCGGAGACGCGCGCGATGCCGTCGCCTACCTCGTCGACCGTTGAAACCTCATGCGTATCGACCGTCGCGGAGAGGCTCGTGAGCTGCTCCTGCAGTTTCTTGGCGATATCCTGGGCATTGAGGGTTTCGGACATTAGGCTTCACCTCCGTACGAATTAGCAGAGTTTGCGAGGGTCTCCTGCGCGATGCGCAGCTGCGTCTTGACGGAAATGTCACGACGCTCGCCGCGGGCCTCGAGCACCAGGCCGCCCACGATAGACGGGTCGACCTGCTCGATAAGGAATACCTTGCGGCCGAAGTCCTGCTCGCATTTCTTAGTGATGGTTTGACGCAGCTCGTCGTCGAGCGGGATCGCCGTGGTGACGGTCACGCCCACTACATCCTCGTCTTCCTCGGCAACATACTTAAAGGCAGCTGCCACCTTGGGAAGAAGGTCGAGCTGGTCGCGCTTGGACATGGTGTCGAGCACAGCGATGATCTCGGGGCTGGCGCTAGCCAGACGCTCGATCATCTCGAGGTCCTCGAATACATGGTTCTCGGCCTTGGCGGCTTCCAAAAGGGAGCGCGCGTAGGTCTCGAGCACCTTGTCCTGATAGCGGCTAGTCGGCATTCAGGCTACCTGCTTCCTGGATGTAGCGCTCGATGAGCTTCTTCTGCTCGGCCTCGTCCTCGAGTGCCTCGCCCACGATCTTGGTGGCGACGGCAACGGACAGGTCGGCGATAGAGCTCGCGGCACCGGCGTAGATGGACTTGCGCTCGTCCTCGACGGTCGTGTGGGCCTTGGCGATGATCTCCTCAGCCTCCTTGTGAGCAGCCTCGATGATACGGGCGCGCTCGGACTCGGCGTCCTTACGGGCCTCGAGAACGATGTCGGCAGCCTGACGACGGGCGTCGGTAACGATCGAGTCGGACTCAGCGCGCTTGGCGATAGCCTCCTGCTTGGTCTTCTCGGCCTCGTCGAGGCTCTCCTCGATCTTCTTGCCGCGCTCCTCCATGGTTTTCATGATGCCCGGCAGGGCGACCTTGGCCAGCACGATCCAGATGATCAGGAAGGCGATAAGCGCCGGGATGAACTCCGCCATCTTAGGGATGAGGATGTCCGCACCGGCAGCGCCGTCCTCGGCGAACGCGGAAACCGGCATGAGCAGCGCGGCCGCGGACGCGGAGAGTGCGATCGCGCTCTTCTGGGATGAAAGATTCATACTTGACGCTCCGTGCTATTTAACGATCAGCGCGACAACGAAGCCGATCAGAGCCAGAGCCTCGCCGAAGGCGGAGCCCATGATGAAGACGGTGAACACGCGGCCCTGGACCTCAGGCTGACGGGCCATAGCACCCGTAGCACCCAGAGCAGACAGGCCGATAGCAAGACCAGCGCCGATAACACCGAGACCGTAACCGATAACTCCCACGATTCCTCCTTTGTCGTGCGTGTCTTATTTCACGCAGGATAACCTTTTTTATAACTGCCGGGCTCCATGGGTACGGGCACCGGCGGTTTAACGAATTGCTTACCTTTAAGGCGCGAGCGGAAGGCTACTCCTCCTCCGCGACCTCCTCTGCCTCGGAGACATACACGGCGGTAAGGACCGTGAAGACGTAAGCCTGGATGGCGCCGACCACAAGCTCGATCGCATAGATCAGGATGAGGATGGCAAGCCAGGCTAGCGAAGGCAGGGCGCCAACGGCGTGGGCCGCGGAAACCTGCTGAAGCAGCGGCTGCATGAACATGCTCGCCATGATGGCGAACGAGCCCATGACCACGTGTCCTGCGAACATGTTGCAGAACAGACGGACGGCAAGCGTGATGAGACGCAGGAAGGTCGAGAAAAGCTCGACGACCCACACAAGCACGTTCATCGGGAAGCTTACGCCCTGCGGGGCGAGGCTCTTGATGTAGCCGATCACGCCGTGAGCCTTGCATCCGTAGTAGATGAAATACACGAAGGCGAAGATGGCGAGCGCGGCGGTGGAGCCGATTGCGCCGGTGCCGGGCTTCATTCCCGGAATCAGGCCGATCATGTTATTGATCAGGATGAACAGGAAAAGCGAGCACAGGAACGGGAAGTGCTTCTTCCAGTTCTCACCCACGACGCCCTTGCCGATATCGTTCTCGACGTACTCGATGATGTACTCGAAACCGTTGACGAAGAAGCCCTTGGGGACCAGGGTCTGCTTCTTCTTGAACACGGCCAGGACGATCAGGAGCACGATCGTGGAGACGATCAGCCAAAACGAGTACTGCGTGATGCCGCAGCTCAGATCGCCCACGACAGGGGTGGAGCTGAACTCGCTGACCAGATGATTAATCTCATCAGGCAGCTTTTCAAAAATTTCCACGACTTACCTTTCGACCTCATGAGGATCTCGCAGCGCCTTGACGACACGAACCGTGCAGGCAGCCATAAAGGCCACGAAGCCGATCGCCTCGCCCAGGAGGAACATGCGAAATGCCTCTCCGAACAACACAAACACAACCAAGGTAAAGACGAGCAGGGCGATTGCCGAGACCGCAAGACTCACCATACCCTTGAGCATGTCCGCATTCTGTTTATCGTCAAGAACCGGCTTGAGCGTAAAGACAAAGGGAAGGAAGGCAATTGCGCCCGCGATGGCGCCTGCAACGATAGCGAGCAGATCGGCTATCTGAAACACTGGCGTCCTCACTTTCCTTTTTAACGCTTCACAGAACAGTTCCCGCCAAACATTGGTGACTATTGTACGAGCCAATCGCTAAAGTACAACCGAAAAAGCATCGGTTAATACGCACCTGTTCGTTTTCTTAAGACCTTCTTTATGCCGCAGGTACGGTAATACGTTTTTCTCGAACCCTGCAGGGCAAAACGTCCGTTAACAGGAGTGCGCGCGGTCGCCTTTTGTTCGTCCGCGCGCACCGTTTCTTCGTATTTGCAGCCGCGGCCGTTTAGCCCAGCGACTAGAGCGTGCCGTAGATGCGGTCGCCGGCGTCGCCGAGGCCGGGAACGATGTAGGCAGCCTCGTTGAGATGGTCGTCGATGGCGCAGGTATAGATATGTACATCGGGATCCTTCTCGGTCAGCGACTTGAGGCCCTCGGGGGCCGCGACGATGCACAGCATGCGGATGTCCTTGACACCGCGCCCGCGCAGGTAGCTGATGGCCATCTCGGCCGAACCGCCCGTGGCGAGCATGGGGTCGACGACCAGGCAGATGCGCTGGTCGATATCCTTGGGCATCTTGCAGTAATACTCGTGCGGCTCGTGGGTGACCTCGTCGCGCTCCATGCCGATGTGGCCCACGCGAGCGGAGGGCACCAGGTCGAGGATGCCGTCGACCATGCCAAGGCCCGCACGCAGGATGGGCACGATGGCGAGTTTCTTGCCGGCGAGCTGCTTAAACGTTGCGGTGGTGATAGGGGTCTCGACCTCGACGTCTTCCATAGGCAGGTCGCGCATGGCCTCGTAGCCGTCAAAAAGCGCGAGTTCGCGCACGAGCTGACGGAACTGGTTGGTGCCGGTGTTTTTGTCGCGCAGGATCGACAGCTTGTGCTGGACGAGCGGGTGATCGACAAGCGTCACACGGGACGCATCGTAGGTGACGGTCATGGGTTGATTGCCCCTTTCGTTGCGGCCGCAAAACGGCCTTGCTGACAAGGCGCGCAGCAATGTTGCCGCCGCACGCCATGCATTAGTTTAGCGGTTTGTTGTATCGAGCAGCCCATCGCAGCCCTACTGTGCGGTACTGAGCGAGCGCCTGACTGCATCACACCAGCCCGCAAGGTTTTGTTCGCGGCGCTCGGCGGACATGTGGGGAAGGAAGGTCCTAACGATCTGGGCATTTTGCTCCAGCTCTTCCAGGTCTTCCCAATAGCCGACGGCAAGACCCGCCAAGTACGCGGCACCGATTGCCGTGGTCTCCACCGTCTCGCATTGCAGCACGGGAATATCCAGCAGGTCGGCCTGGAATTGCATGATGAACTCGTTGCGCGAGGCACCGCCATCGACAGACAGGCGCTCGATCGAAAGCCCCACGTCCTGCTCCATGGCGCGCAGCACGTCGTAGCTCTGATATGCCATGGATTCGCAGGCGGCACGTACGATGGTCGCACGGCTCGAGGCGCCGGTCAGACCGCACACGATACCGCGGGCATGCGGGTCCCACCAGGGAGCGCCCAGACCCGCAAAGGCGGGAACGAAGTAGCAGCCCTCGTTGTCGCTAATCGAAGCGGCGAGTTGTGCCGACTCGCTCACGCTCGAGATGATGCCCATGTTGTTGCGAAGCCAGTTCATGGTGGAACCGGCAGCAAAGATGGAGCCCTCGAGCGCATAGCTGATCTTCCCGTTCGCAGCGATACCGATGGTGGAGACCAGACCGTTCTTGGATTCGACGATCTCGTCGCCGGTGTTCATGAGCATAAAGCAGCCCGTGCCATAGGTGTTTTTGGTCTGGCCGGGATGGAAGCAGCAGTGACCGAACAGCGACGCCTGCTGGTCGCCCGCCACACCCATGATGGGCGGCATGTTGGTCATGATGTCGCTCGCGACGCGGCCGTAGTCACCCGAGCTCCAGCGAACCTCGGGCATCATGGAACGTGGAACGTCAAAGAGCGCCAGCAGGTCGTCGTCCCAATCGAGCGTATAGATATTAAAGAGTGCCGTGCGGCTGGCATTGGTGTAGTCGGTGGCAAAGACCTGGCCGCCGGTGAGGTTGTAGATGAGCCAGGTGTCGATGGTGCCAAACATGAGGTCGCCCGCCGCCGCGCTCTCGCGTGCGCCGTCGACGTTGTCGAGAATCCACTGTACCTTGGAGGCCGAGAAATACGGGTCGAGCGTGAGTCCCGTGCGGGAGCGCACCAGCTCCTCGCAACCCTGTTCAACCAACGCGTCGATTGCCGGCGCGGTACGGCGGCACTGCCATACGATGGCGTTATAGATCGGCTGACCGCTCACGCGGTCCCAGACCACCGTGGTCTCGCGCTGGTTGGAGATGCCGATGGCGGCAATGCGGTCGGAGTGGATACCGCTCTTAAACTGGACTTCCATCATGACGGCGATCTGGCTGGCAAGGACCGCCATGGGGTCTTGCTCTACCCAACCGGGACGTGGGAAGCTGGTTTTGACGCTGCGACGTGCCTGCGCGACGATGCATCCGTACTCGTCGACGATGGTCGCAAGTACCGAGGTGGTGCCGCAGTCGAGCGCCATGATGTAGGAACCGCCAAAGTTAAACGAGGCATCTTCCATGCCCAGGCTGCCCAGATTCAACGACATCGCTTACACCTTTCTATTGCATCGGGTCGGACAGGACCCGTTCGATCTCTGATGCGGGAAGTGCGCCTTGGCGCAGGATCTGGAGCCCGCCGTGCTGGAACGACACGATGGTCGAGGCGTCGCGACACGGGGTCTCACCGGCGTCGACGGCAACATCGACCCCCTCCAGGATGCGACCCTCGACGGCGGCAAAGCTTGCCGGCGAGGGCGCACCGTGCGTGTTGGCGCTGGTGCAGGCAAGGGGGCTGCCACAGGCGCGAATGAGCGCCTGCACCACGGGCGAGGCCGAAGCGCGAAGTGCCACCGTGTCGTCGGCGGCGCGCATAAAGGTCGGCACGCAGGGGGCCGCCTTGACCACGATAGTCAGGGCGCCCGGCCAGCATCGTCGGGCGAGCACGCGGGCCTCGTTAGGGATATCCACGCCATAGCGGTCGAGCGCTTCGACGCCATCGACCAGCCAAGCGACGGTTTGCGTGAGTTCACGTTGCTTGAGAGTGAAGATGCGGCGGTAGCCGGTACCGAGCGCAGGGACCGCGGCGCCATTGACGGTGGCTTGCGGGTCGCGCGGCCACGAGGGGGATTCGCTTGTGTCTTGGGGTGCGGCGTCCGAAAAGGCGTTAACTGCCACAGCGACACCATAGACGGTCTCGGTCGGGATCAGGGCCAGACCGCCACAGCCGAGCACCTCGGCCGTGTGCTCGACGGCAAGCCGATGCGGCTCGCGCGCTCCCTCGTATACCCGATAGACCGTCTGCATGTGTATGCCAGCCCCTTACGCTCTGGTGCAAGTTTGTTTACTGTGGGGCATTCTCGCACGAAACGTTCAATCTATTTGCCCAGAGCGCATGTTGGTTTGGTGAGCGGCTCTAGTAGTCGGTGAAAGTAAGGGGGTTATTGGACGGCTACGAACTTCTTTGGTCTTCCGGCGTGACGTTCTTGGGCGGCGTAACGCTCGATACTGTCTATCGTTATCATCCGACGGCCGTCGACGAGTTCAACATCGAGTTTGCCGGCTTTGACCAGCGCGGTAATCCGCGGAGCGGAGACTTTGAGGTCCAGCGCTGCGTCTTTAAATGTTCGGCACGCCGCTTCCCGAGCGTCCTCGTGGTCGATTTCGACTGAAAGGGCCACGACCTCGGCCGAGCGTTCGTACCCTGCCGGAGTCAAACCGTTGTTGAGGTCGTCGGCCAAAAACGCCATCAGTGCCTCGGTAGCATGGGCAATCGCTTCTTCGCGCGTATCGCCATCGGCAAAGGCGCCGGGAATCTGCGGGAAGCTAGCGCAGTAACCGTCGTCTTCTTTTATGAGAACGCAGTCATAGGTAAATCGCTGCCTCATTTTGCCTCCAACTACCATCCAGCTTGGCGACGAATACTTGCCCACGTGCCCTTCTTTGGTCGATCACCACCAGAGCCGTTCACGGTGACAACACGGTCACCAGAAACATACTTAGCATGACTACCGACTTGCGCGACCTTCACGAATCCATCGTGCTTGAGTAGGGCAATGATTTCCCGAAAGGTAGGAGGTTGCATGGGCCGACCTCTTTCAGCCGTCCTAATTATAAACTAATTTATAATTTTTGCTAACCAGTTAATAAATATTACTGGCGCTGTTTGGGCTCGGTGACGATGGCTCGGACGATGCGGGGGCGATCGGTGAGGTCGTGGACGATGCGCACGTCCGACAGACCCGCTTGGCGGCAGAGCTCGGCCGCAGCGTCGAGCGCGCCCTCGTAGAGCTCGCAGGCAAAGAGGCCGCCGGCGCGCAACATGTAGGGCGCCGCGTTGAGCAGGCGACGGAAGATATCGAGGCCGTCGGCGCCACCCTCGAGCGCCAGATCGGGCTCAAAGTCCTTGACCTCGTGCGGCAGCGAGCGCATGACATCGGTGGGGATGTAGGGCGGGTTGGAGACGAGTACGTCAAAGGTGCCCCACTCTTCACGGGGAATGGAGCTCACCAGGTTCGTGAGGCTGAAGGCGACCTCATCGGACGTGAGGCCAAGCGCATCGCGGTTTTTGGTAGCAAGGTCGATGGCGCGCGGCTCGATATCGGTAGCAGTGCAGGTGACGTGGCCGCGACGCTCCCAGGCGATCGAGAGCGAGATACAGCCCGTGCCGCAGCCGACCTCGAGAACGCGGGCAGTGCGGGGCTCGGCTGGGGCAGGCGCAGCGGCATCCTGAGCTGAAACCGTCTCCTGGTCGGCACCCTCGATGGCGATGCCGCATTCGTCGAGCTCGGGCTCGGCGGCTTCCGCGGCTTCGGCTTCTGCTGCTTGCGCGGCGGCTTCCTCGGCCTCGCGATCGGCCAGTTCCTCGGCATAGGCACGGCTGCCCAGTACGTCGCCGCCTAGCGCCGCCTCATCGGCAGCCGTCAGGTTAGCGGCACGGCGCTCGGCAGTCGCCCGTTCGTCTGCCAGCGCGGCCTCGGCCTTGCGTGCCTCCTCGACCTCATCGTTCCAAGGCAGCTCAACACGCTGACGGGCAGCAGCCTCGGGGCTCAGCACCTCGGCATCCAGATAATTGAGGACTTCCTCGACGAGCATCTCGGTTTCGGGGCGCGGAATGAGCACACCGGGAGCGCACGCGACGTCAATCATGCGAAACTGCGCGCTGCCGGTAATGTACTGTAGCGGCTCGCCTTTGGCGCGACGAACGACGGCCGCATGCATGGTCTCGAGCTGGGCCGCGTTAAGCGTCTCGTCCATACGCATATATAGGTCAATGCGCGCCAGGCCCGTGGCGGCGCACAGCAGCCACTCGGCAGAAAGACGGGGGTGCTCCTCGCCGCGCTCGGCCAGGTACTCCTTGGTCCACTCGAGACAACGCTTGATGGTCCAGATCTCGTTTGCCATGGGGTCCTCCCCTCTTAAGCGCCGGGCGGCGCGCGAATGTCGGAGCAGATTGTAAGCGAGGCCAGCGCTTGGCAAGGGACGATTGAAGGCGATTATCGAGAATCAGCCCAGAATTTTGTACCGAGCTCGCTCAAAGTGTTCGTTCGTCGACGTCTAGATTTGCATTCGTCAAGCTTTTGGCAAGGTTGCCCCAAAACTGACCAATATCTAACCAAGAACTTGCCACATCGCTTGACGCACGACCCATCAAAAATCGCTCCGCGACTTCTTGAACGATATTTTGAGCAATATTTTCGATAGCGGACTTATGCCGTCAATTACCTTAAGCAGGTAAGCAGCTCAAATGACATCACAGCCGACTGAATAAAATATCAAGGCAATGTCACCAATGACTCCCTACGGATCATTTGACAACCAAGGAAACGCCGATGTTTTGGCAATGTCAGCGAGCGCCGCCCAGAGCGAACAAGTTGGCATGAAAAAGGCAAGGCATAGACCTTCTGGTCATGCCTTGCCTTTTGAATGACAAATTGTCGCTCTGGGCGGCGCGCAGCGTCGAGTCGTTACGCGGTTTGTAAAACCGCGTAACCTACACGGCCTGTGCCAGCTTCTCGGCACGCTCGGCGGCGGCGAGCGCCTCGATGACGGTGCCGAGCTGGTCGCCCAGGAGGACGCCGTTGTAGGTGGAGTTGAAGCCGATGCGGTGATCGGTCACGCGGTCCTGGGGCTGGTTGTAGGTACGGATCTTCTCGGAACGGTTGCCGTGGCCGATCTGGCTCTGGCGCTCGGCACCGAGCTCCGCCTGCTGCTTCTCGAGCTCCATCTCGTACAGACGGGCGCGCAGCATCTGCATGCAGACTTCGCGGTTCTGGATCTGGGAGCGCTGTTCCTGCGACTGCACCACGGTGTTGGTGGGCAGGTGGGTAATGCGCACGGCGGAATACGTGGTGTTAACGCACTGACCACCAGGGCCCGAGGCGCAGTAGGTATCGATGCGCAAGTCGGACTGGTTGATCTGAACGTCGATTTCCTCGGCCTCGGGAAGTACGGCGACGGTAGCCGTGGAGGTCTGAATGCGGCCCTGGGACTCGGTCTTGGGGACGCGCTGGACGCGGTGCACGCCGGACTCGAACTTCATGACGGAGTAGACGCGGTCGCCCTCGACCTTGAACTCGATGGACTTAAAGCCGCCGGCCTCGCTGGGGCTGGAATCGAGCACAGTGGTCTTCCAGCCGCGCGATTCGCAGAAACGCTGATACATCTTGTACAGGTCGCCGGCAAAGATGGCTGCCTCATCGCCACCGGCGGCGGAGCGAATCTCGACGATGGTGTTCTTGTCGTCGTTGGGGTCGCTCGGGATGAGCATGTACTTAATGTCTTCCTCGAGCTGGGGAAGCTTGGCCTCGTTTTCGGAGATGTCCATCTGGAGCATCTCCTTCTCATCGGCATCGGTGGTATCGTGGAGCATTTCCTTGGCAGCCTCGATGTCATCGAGCGCGCCGATGTACTCGCGCGAGGCGGCGATGAGGTCGGACTGGTGCGCGTACTCCTTGTTGAGACGCGTGAACTCCTTAATATCGGAGGCGACGGCCGGGTCGGAGAGCTTCTTCTCGAGCTCCTCGTAGGCCTTGATAATCTTTTCGAGCTTGTCGCGCATGGCGGGACTCCTTTATATGCGTGAAGGTGAAAATCGGCAGAATTGATGGGGCGCGGGGCGCCGATGCGGGGGTAAGCCCGGCTAGAACATGTCGATCTTCAGATACATGCGCATCCCTTCGCGTATGGGGTACATAGTTGCGGTCTAACCCATACATGATAGCGTGCGCAGGCAAACCTGCATATAACCCGCACGGAATGAGCGGACGTAGCCGTTAGGGACGTTCCTTTACGACTAGTCGTTTAAGAACGTCCCCAACGGCTAACAAAGGGACTGTCGCTTTGTCGAATTCTAGAGCGTTTGGAGCAGGGAGATGAGAAAACGGATGCCCTGGAGGTAGGCTCGGCGGGTGATGCGCTCGTTGGTGCCGTGGACGCCGCGGTCGCACTCGTCATCGTCGACCACAAAGGCCGAGAAGCGAATGCACTCAGGGCAAATGCTCTGGTAGTTGGCAGCGTCGGTCGCGCCAATCACAGTCGAGGGCACAATTGCCACTGGCTCGAATGATCCGTTTTCCTCCGTCCCCTTTGGATCACGGAAATAGCGGGCGGCGATGGAGCGAACCGCCTCGAGGCCGGGACCACCGATGCGCGGGGACGGCGAGGGTTCGGAGCTGCCGGGGCCCAGCTCCACTTCGACACGACCGGCAAGGTCCGCCCCGGCAACCGCCTCACGGCAGCGCGCCACAACGTCGGCCACGCTCGTGCCCTCGAGCATGCGGAAGTTGATGTTGGCCCACATATCCTGCGGCATCACGTTAGCACCGGTGCTACCGCCCTCGATTTGGGTCGGTGCACAGGTGGTGGTCACGAGCGGATAGAGCTTCTTGCTGGCGAGGCACTCGCGCACGATGGTGTCCTTGTTGGCGGCAATTTCATCGGCCGTGTAGAGCCCCAGCCCGACGAGCTGTGCGGCAAGCAGGTCCGTGACGCGCGTCGGCCATTCGATATCGCAGATTGCGGCGATGGCGCGGCTCAGCACCTCGAGCGAAGTGCCACCGTAGGGGTTGGAGGAATGTCCGCCCGCGCTCTTTGTCTTGAGCACAATGTCGGCATAACCTTTCTCAGCCAGGTCGGCGTGCATGAGCCAACCCTCGCCCGCGCTGTACTCGGCAGCCGGAACGATGCGGTAGTCGCCCTCGTCGATCAGGCACTCAAGCTCAATGCCGCGTTCCTCGAGCACGCGGCCGATGGCACCCGCACCGAACTGCGTGGTTTCCTCGTCCTGGCCAAAAGCCAGCAGCAGGGTGCGCTCGTGCTCCCAGCCATGGGCCAGCGCATACTCAACCGCCTCGAGAATGCCTGTGACCTGGTCTTTCATATCGATGGCGCCGCGACCCCAAATGTAGGTGTCGTCCACATGTCCGCTAAAGGGGGCATGCGTCCAATCGTCCTCGGTGCCGGGTACCACGGGAACCACGTCCATGTGGCCCATGAGCATAACGGGCTTAAGGGCAGGGTCGGAGCCGGTAAGCGTCACGAGCAGCGAATGGTCGACGAGCTCGATCTCGCCCGCCTCGAACACGCGCGGCCACGCCTGCTGCATATAGGCGCGCAGATCGTCGAACGGCTCCCGGTCCACCGCCTCGGCATCCATACTCGAAATGGTCGGAAACGACAGCACGCGGCCCAGGCGCTCGCACGCGCCGGCCTCGTCTATATCGGCAAAATCGTCCTCATGCGCAAAGAAGCGCCAAACCTCGGCCATGACATCCTTTCGATTGTGATGACGAGGGCCGCCCCACGGGAGCGGCCCTGCAACGTAAGCGTTTGCGGTCGGTTATTTGTCCTCGAGATAGCGAGAGAGGAACTCGCGGGTGCGCTGGTGTTTGGGATTGCCGAAGAGCTCGGCCGGTGCCGCATCCTCGAGCACCACGCCCTTGTCCATAAAGACCACGCGGTCGGACACCGTGCGGGCAAAGGCCATCTCATGCGTGACGACCACCATGGTCATGCCGTCGGCAGCGAGCTTACGCATGACCTCGAGCACCTCTCCCACGATCTCGGGGTCGAGTGCGGAGGTCGGCTCGTCAAACAGCATGATCTGCGGATTCATGCACAGGGCACGGGCGATGGCCACGCGCTGCTTTTGGCCGCCGGACAGGCGACCCACGGCGGCGTGCGCGAACTTCTCGAGCCCCACGCTCGTCAGATGCTCCATCGCGACTTTCTCGGCCTCGGCCTTGCTCATCTTTTTGAGCGTGACGGGCGCGAGCGTGCAGTTGTCGAGCACATCCATGTTGTTGAACAGGTTAAAGCCCTGAAACACCATGCCGATGTCCTCGCGCAGCTTATTGATATTGCAGCGCTCGGCCGTGAGGTCCTGGCCGTGGAACCAGATGTGGCCCGCGTCCGGGGTCTCGAGCAGGTTGAGGCAGCGCAGGAAGGTCGACTTGCCCGAGCCCGAGGCGCCGATGATGGTGACGACCTCGCCGGGGTTAACGGACAGGTCGATGCCCTTGAGCACCTCGAGCGAGCCGAAGCTCTTGCGCAGGCCCTCGACGCGGATAAGCGGCTCATTTGTCTGTGCGGCGGCCGCAACGCCGGTAGTGGCGGTATCTGCCATGATGATTCTCCTCGTCTTGAGCCTAGTTGGAGCTGGGCAGCGTTGCCGGGGCCTCGGCGCCGAGCTTTTTGCCAAAGGCCTCGAGCAGGCGACTCGCCACGAGCGTCAGGATCAGGTAGACCACGAGAGCCACGCAGTAGACCTCCATCTGGCGGTAGTACACGCCGGCGACGGTGGTGGTGGCGTACATGAGGTCAAACACGCCGATGACCGAAAGCACCGACGAATCCTTGATGTTGATGATGAGCTCGTTGGTGAGCGCCGGAATCGCGTTTTTAATGCCCTGGGGGAACACGACCTTGCGCATGGCCTGCCACTGCGACAGACCCAGCGAGCGCGCCGCCTCGGCCTGGCCGGGATCGATGGACTCGATGCCGCCACGCAGGACCTCCATCATATAGGCGGTGGAGTTGAGCGAGATGGTGACGAGGCCGGCAGTGAAGGTACTCCAAATCTGGTTGGCCTGGGCGGTCTCGAAGCCCATGCCGCGCAAAACGGTGAAGCCCGCGTAATAGATGAGCAGGCCCTGGACCATCATGGGCGTTCCGCGCACGATGGTGGAGTAAACGGTCGCAAAGCCGCGGCCGATGCTCTTAAAGAAGCGCACCAGATCGTTATCCACGCGGTCAAACGTCTGAATGCGCAGGAACACAAAGAGCAGCGCCAAGAAGAAGGCGATGACCGTGCCGAAGGTGGCAAGCGCGATGGTGATCTCGATACCGCGAATGAAGAAGTCGCCGCTCTTGTAGGTCATGTAGACCAGGCTCGACAAAAAGTCGCTGGGGTTGGAGTCCGAGACAATGCTCACCTGTACCAGGTCGATAAACGACATGACGCAGCGGTCGATGAAGAAGATCGCCGCGATGGCAACCACGACATAGCTGCCCAGGCGCGCGCCGCGACGGCAACGCTCGGATGCAAACGGCGACTTTTGGCGATAGTCATTCCAATGCATGAGCTTGGTGACGAGCGCTGCCGCCGATACGACAATCCAAGCCCACAGAATCGCCCAGAGGCAGTCCTGGAAAACACCCGTGGGCGCCAAGAAGCTCAGCGGCGTGGGGTTGCGCTGACTAAACGCCAGACCGAGCGCCGCGATAGCGCTCGTGCCCAGATACACATAACGGTGGTCGGCCTTGATAAAGGAGGCCAGACGATTGATGGTTTTCATGCTGCCTCCCTATGCCGGCTGACGGTCGAGGCACGCGTCCCACATTTGGTCGCGCTCCTCCTGGCTGATGCCCTTGAGCGTCTTATCGATAAGTTTGAGCAGTTTGTCCGATCCCTTGCGGCAGCCGACGTTTGCCGCGACCTCCTGCTTAAAGCCCTCGCCCTCGGCAAAATGAATGGGGACAATGCCCGGGTTTTGGGCCATATAGCCCTTCTCGTTCTCGGTGTTGTAGGTCACGGCGTCGCACGTGCCCTGCAGCAGATTCGAGAACACCGTGGGGACCGAATCGACCGGGTTTTTGTGCACAACGCCCGGAATCTCGTCGATGACGGTATCGAGCATCGTGTCCTTTTGGCCGAGCACCGTGGCGCCACTGAAGTCGCTGAGCTTGGTGGCGTTCTGGTAGGGCGAGCCCTCTTTTACGAACAGGCCAAAGTAGCCAATGAAGTACGGGTCGGAGAAGCCGACCGACTCCTCACGCTCGGGCGTAGCGCTCATGCCGGCGATGATGAGGTCGATCTGGCCGTTGTTGAGCGAATCGATAAGGCCCGAGAAGCTCTGCTTGACGGCAACGGGCTCGCCACCGAGGGCCTTGCAGACGATCTTGGCGATCTGCACGTCGTAGCCATCGGCATAGGCGCCCTGCACGTTGTCGATGGGAATGGTGAACTCGCTGGCCTCGGAAACCTGCCAGTTGTACGGGGCGTAGGCCGCCTCCATGCCAATGCGGATCTTATCCTTGCCGATAACGGAATCGGACAGGTCATCGCGACCGCCGCCCGTCGTGGGCTGGACCACCTTGAGTGTGGACGGACGCTGGCAGCCGGCAAGCGCGCCGGCGACAACGGTTGCGCTCGCAGCGAGGGCGCTACCCAAGAAGATGCGACGACTGCACACCGGCTGGGCCTGCGCGTCGCGCTGTAGTCGAGGTTGCATCTGATGCCTTCCTGTTTTGCTTTGCTGACAATAAGACAGGATATACGCCCGCAACCAGCAACGCGGCATGTGCGCGAAAAATTAATAGACACACAGTAGTCGTTTAAGAACATCCCCAATGGCTACCTACCAAAAAGCCTCCCTGCCGGATGTGGCAGGGAGGCTTAGCGGGCGGGAAGGGACAAAGGGACTGTCCCTTTGTCACATCTAGAGCAAGGTGACGCTAAAGCTACGTTTATCGGTAGCGCCGGGAGCCAAGGTGATGGTGTTGACCTTGTGCTCAAAGACGTCGTCCTCGGTGTCCATGGTGGTATGACCGGTCCAGGGCTCGAGCGCCACAAACGGAGCGTCGTTGGCGGCAGACCACACGCCGATGTACTTAAAGCCCTCAAAGTCGATCTTGACGCCGTGGCCCGACTTGCGACCGCGCAGCGTGAGCGTGGAGCCCGGGGCATCGGTGAACATGATGGCATCGTTATCGAAGCTGCGGTGCGTAATGGGCAGCACGTCCGAGTTATCGGGAGCCTTGTAGCTACCCTCGAACGTCATAAGACCGTCGGGCGTGATGATGGGGGCCTCGTTAGTCCAAGCCTCGGTAAACGCCAGCTCGTAATCCTCGAATGCCTCGTCCTCGGCACCGGGGGCAGGCACGTTAAATGCGGGGTGGCCGCCCACCGAGAACGGCAGGTCCACGTCGCCGGTGTTGGTGACGGCAAAAGTCTGGGTAAGCGTGGCGTCGCCGGTTAGGGCATAGGTCATGTTGAGCTTAAAGTGGAAGGGGAAAGCCTTGAGCGACTCGGGCGTATCGGTGATCTCGTAGGTGACGGACGAGCCGTCCTCGGAGACCTCGACCAGCTTGTGCTCGACGATGCGCGCGAGTCCGTGGCGCGGCATCTCGCAGGTGCCGGCCGCAGACGTCGCCGTGTTGTTGCGCAGCGAGCCCACAATGGGGAACAGAATGGGCGCGTGCTTGCCCCAAAAGGCCGGGTCGCCCTGCCACAGATACTCGTTGCCGTTGAGGGCAAGGCTCGTGAGCTGGGCGCCCATGGAATCGATGGCCGCGGTAAGGCCGCCGCGCTTGATGGTGGTGACGGTAGACATGCTACTTCCTCCAAAAGTAAACAACAGTGTCGAGGGCTATTGTCCCACTCTTGGCGGCGGGGTTGAGCGTCAGGCGCAGTTATTGAGCAATAGCGTAAAGGTCAAACCCGCCCTGTGGCGTGCTATCGACCGTATCGGGCGCCTGTGAATTAAAGCTCACCGGAACCATGCGCTTTGAGGCGCGGTAACGCGTGCCGTCGGTGGCGACGGGCGGCTCATCGACCGTGAGCTCGTAGTCGCCGGGCTTGAGCTCGATACCGTCACCTTCGGAATTGACGTATTGATACTCGTCGATTGCTTGTCCCTTGAGCGTGCGACCCACGATATGGACGAGCATCTGGCTGTCGCCGCGGGCGGTGTCCCATGTCGCACCGTCCTTAACCTCGACCGACACATGCACCGAGCGCGTGCGGCTGAGCGATTGCTCGACAGACATCTCGACCTTGGCGGCGTCTTGGCGCTGCTGCTCGACATGACCCCAGATGCTGCCGATCGCCGAGCAAGCGATAACGCCGGCCATAAAGGCGATGAGAATGGGGCCGAGCGGAGAGCGACGGCCCGCGTCTTCCTCGCGAGCCAGGTTGGGGCGATGGGTGGGGGCGGGCGCCTGGGCACCCTGCGCGGGCACGTCGAGTATGCTGAAGGATGCCGTGCTGCCGGGGTCGATGGTATGGCGCGGCTGTGGGGTCTTTGCCGGCGAGATCGACATATCAGCCGGCTCGCCGAGCGTGGCCGTGGCATCGGCCTTCGCCTCGTCGGCCTCGGCCTGGGCCCAAGCCTGTTCAAAGGTTAGGGGTTCGGCGGCATCGGAGGCGGCTTCAGGCTCGACACCGGCATCGTTGCCGGTCTCGTCCTCGTCGCTCGACACGTCACACGGCGCGGGCTCGTCCCACTCTTCGTCCGGAGCCTCGCCCTCGCTATACCACCATTCAAAGTTATCGATATCCATACGGGGCGCCCCCTTGGCCTCGCAAATAAACACTTGCTAGCCTTATACCCCCAGATGACACGGGAGCTCGCCGGCACAGACAGGAAAAGCGTCACAACATTCGAGGCTTTTCCTCGTTTTCGAGATTTTCATCGAATGTTGTGATGGTTTGGGCGGCAGCCATGCCGCGAATGTGACAAAGGGACTGTCCCTTTGTCACATCTGGAGGGTAACGGGGATTTGGATGCAGCAAAAGTCCTCTTGGTGGGACTCGTCGTAGCTCGTGGTATCGAGGTAGCAAAAGTCGAAAGCGTTGCCAACGGGCTGGAGCGCGTGCTCGTCCATGCAGGCAACGATGGCGCGGATGCCCTCGGGCTCGTACGGCATACCCCAGCGGCTCATGCACAGGTATGTGCCCTCGGGCAGCACTTCGATGCCGATCTCTGCCAGCTCGGCGGGATCGCTCGGCAGCAGTTCCTCGACACCGCGCGGCAGCACGGCAAAGGAGCCCGCGCCGGCGATAGGGTCGTCGGAATGCAGCGCCTCACGACGCAGCATGGCACCCCAGCCGCGCATAGGGCGCGTGCCCGTGAGCGCACGCATGCGCAGGATGGCCCGCATGAGCGTGGGGTGAAGCATCGAGCGGCCGCGCTCGATATCGCCTGGAAACTCCTCAAAGACCACGAAGCGGCGCTCGAACTGCTTGAGCTCCGGCTTGCCCTCGCGCTCGCGCCAGTAAACTGCCTCGTCGTAAAAGCTCAGACGCTCCTGCACGCTCGCACGCTCGGCTTTGAGCCCGGCAATCTGCTCGTCGAGCGCCTGCACCCGCGAGCGCAGGTGGTCGGTCATCTCGCTAATGTCGAACGTCGAGGCTAGGCGGTCGATCTCATCGAGTTCGAGCCCTAGGTCGCGCAGCATGCAGATCAGACGCATGAGCGGGATCTGCGTGGGCGAATAGAAACGGTAGCCTTTTTCGTTAACCACGGCGGGCTTAAACAGGCCGATCTTGTCGTAGTAGATGAGCGTTTGGCGCGAAACGTTAAACAAACTCGCCATCTCGCTAATCGCATACATGCCCGTCTGCATAGGTCCTCCCGACACATCCTTTTTGCGCACAAAGCCCGCCGCCCACAGGGGCAGCGGGCTCAAACACTACTCGTATCCTACCCTAAAGACGCCTATGACCAGCGCTTATAGTTTGCGCATGACACGCCGACGGCCTCGAGCGCCTTGGCGGCGATGTGGTGCACCGCGTCATCGAGCGTGGCGGGGCCGTTGTAAAACGTGAGCATGGGCGGCATGAGCATGACGCCCGGTACGCGCGCAAGGCGCGCCATGTTGTCGACATGAATGGCGCTGAAGGGCGTCTCGCGCACCATGAGCACCAGGCGGCGCTGCTCTTTCATCTGCACGTCGGCCGCACGCAGCAACAGATTGTCGCTGTAGCCGCTCGCGATGCCGGCGAGCGTCTTCATGGAGCACGGGGCCACGATCATGCCGTCGACCGGATAGGTGCCGCTTGCGATGGCGGCGCCGATGTTCTTGTTGTCGTAGACCACATCGGCATGCGTGGCAAACTCGTCGAGCGTCATGCCGAGCTCCTGCTCGATGGTGATCTCTCCCCCGCGCGTGACGACAAGCGCCGACTCGGCACCTGCCTGGCGCAGGCATTTGAGGCACTCAAGACCCAGCGCGGCACCGCTGGCGCCAGACACGCCAACGACAATGCGACGGGGACGGACAGAAGACTCAGGCATGACGGCTCCTTAACTACTTGGTAGGGCTACTTACTAGAAAGCAATCTCCTTGGCCCACTTGTCTGTGTCGATCTCCATGAACTGCGAGCGAATGAAGTTCTTCTTGAGGTCGAACGGGACCGTGCAGTCGAAGATGGCCTTGCAGGCGATGCCGTGCTCGCGGATCGTGGGGTCGAACGCGGGGTCGTTGGACGGATCGAGCACGTGGCAGTGGCAACCGGGGATGGTGATGAGGTCCACGTCGGCCTGGAAGCGCGTGGTCATGGCCCACATCACGTCGCTCATATCGAAGATATCGACATCCTCGTCAACAAGGATGACGTGCTTGAGCTCGGAGAATGCCGAGAAGGCGAGCATGGCGGCGTTGCGCTGACGGCCCTCGTCATTTTTGCTCGACTTCTTGAACTGCATGATGGCAACGAACTTGCCGCCGCCGCAGGGGGCAGCGTGGACGTTGAGCAGGCGGCCCGGGATGGCGGTCTCGACCATCTTGTAGATGGATGCCTCGGTGGGGATGCCGGCCATGGACACGTGCTCGTGCGAGGGACCGATGCAGCTCTCCATGATGGGATTGACGCGCGTGGTGACGGCGGTGATCTTGATCACCGGGCAGACCTTGGCGCCACCGGTGTAGCCGGGGAACTCGGGCATGGCGTAGCCGTGGCCGTTGACGTCCTCGTTGATGGTCTCGTCGTGCATGAGGTAGCCCTCGAGCACATACTCGGCATTGGCGATGCACTTCTGCGGAACGGTGACGCAGTCGGCAAGCTCGACGGCGTGGCCGCGCAGGGCGCCGGCGATCTGCAGCTCGTTAAAGCCGAGCGGCGTGGTGGGCGCCTCGAAGCCACAGCACATGTACACGGCGGGGTCCAGACCGATGGAGATGGAGATGGGCATGTCTTCGCCGCGCTGGCAGTACTCGTCAAAGAACGCGCCAAGGTGACGGCTGCCCGGAGTGATCCACATGGCGAGCTTGTCCTTGTCGACGCAGGAGAAGCGGTGGATGGTCACGTCGGACTGGGAGCCGTCGGGGCTCGTGCCATAAGCGAGGCCCATGGTGATGTAGGGGCCGCCGTCGACGGGCGTGTTGGTGGGAGCGGGAACGATCTTGCGCAGGTCAAAGCCCTCGTCGGTCGCCTTGTACACGACCTCTTGGCAGTCGACGTGCGCACCCTCGGCGATCTGCTCGGGCGCGATCAGGTTCTCGAAGCGCTTGCCGATCTCGAGGCCCAGGTGCTCCTCGTCGAGGTCGAGCAGGGCGGCAACGCGCCTGCGGCTGGCAAGCATGCCGATGCAGACCTTGGCATCGTCAAAGCCCTTGACGTTGTTGAAGACCATCGCCGGGCCCTCTTTGGTCGGACGCATAACGGTGCCGCCGGCACCGACGCGACGATAGACGCCCGAGACCTCGGCGTCCGCGTCGACCTGGGTGTCGGTCTCGAGCAGCTGGCCCGGCATCTCGCGCAAAAAGTCGAGCGCGGAGCGCAGATCGTGGATCTGGGAAGCATCGGTAGTGGACATAGCGTGCTCCTTTCGGGAGAGTGTCCGGCGGCGGGAGTGCCGCCGGCTTGGTAACGTAATGGGGCCGCAGCGCTCATAGATGGGGCGCTCGGGCACTCGCAGTTCAAGCACTCGGCTAATTACAGCCAAGCACTCGACTGCTTACATCAGGCCAAAGAGGTGGAACCAGGCGGCCTCGACCAGCACGACGATAAAGACGACCGCAGTGAGGGGAATGCCCATGCGCATAGCCTCTTTGGAGGTGTAGCCGCCAGCGTCCTTGCCCTCGCCGATAAGGATCGGCAGGTTATGGAACGGCAGGATGTAGTGGATGTTGATGGACGTAAAGACGATGAGCGCCACGGCGAGCGGGCTCACGCTGGAGCCGGCCGCAAAGCTGATGAACGCCGGCACGCACACGCCGAGCACGGCCATGACCGAGCCCATGAACATGTGGATGATCATGGAAAGCGCGGCGACGAGCAGGGCGAACAGGAAGATGTTCTCGGGCACGGAGCTGGGAAGCACGACATCGGCGATCCAGGCGTTCATGCCGGTGGCACCGCCCACGGAACCCACGGCCATGGCGGCCGTCAGGAACATGAGGGACTTGATGTCGACAGCGTTCCAGCTGGCAGGAGTGAGAACCTCGCCGATGATGGGCATGGCGAGCGCGACACCGATGGCAAGTGTCACCCAGCCGATGTAATCGCCCGAGACGGTAAGCCACAGCGCGATGGCGATGACAAGCCACACGATGGTGCGGATCTCCTTGACGGAGAGCTTGCCGAGCGCGGCCTGCTTGGCCACGATCTGCTCGCGATCGTAGACGAGCTCCTTGCTGGGCTTAAAGAGGAAGAGACCCAGGAACAGGGTGCACAGCAGCGCGACCAGCATAGGCACGCTCATGTACAGGAACCAGTCGACAAAGGACGGGCTCATGCCGCCGGCCTCGGCGCTGTACTGCGCGACGAGCGGGTTGAGCGTGGAGTCGCCCGTCAGGAAGAACATGGAGCCCGGGGCAGCAGCGGCAAACACGAGGAAGCCGAGCTTGCCGCGGTCGTCGTCACCGTAGCCGGCGGACTCGGCAATGACCGAGACGACGGCGAGGATGAGGAAGGCGCGGGGGAACGGATGCGGGATCAGCAGCGACAGCACAAAGGTGAGCGCGAAGATTGAGATGATGAGCGACTTGGCATCGCGCACGAACTTGAGCATAAACGCATAGGCGATGCGCTCGCCCAGGCCCGACTCCTTGACCGCGCTGGCGATGAGGTAGGCGCCGATGACGAGCCACATGGTGGCTTTGGTCCACGAGCTAAACGTGGAGGCGACCGTCGCCGAGATGCTCGCGGCACCCGTGTCGTCCACGCACACCTTGAACAGAACGAGCAGCGCGCAATAGAGCAGGCCCACAAAGCCCGGCTGTGCCACGCCACACGCCCAGAACACCACCGTGGCAAGCGTCAACGCCAGACAGGTCTGACCGCCGGCCGTAAGCTCGACCGTCGAGCTCAGCTCCACCAAAGGAAGAAACTTCACCAGCAAAAAGACAACGATACCCAGCACAAAGCCAATTTCGCGCTTGGTGATCTTGAACGCCTTCTTTTCCGCTTCCATCTCCCCACCTTTCTTGTTGGGGGCGCTCCGGATTCGCGGCCACGTTGCCACTTAAAAAGGGGCGCCCGTTATCGGACACCCCTTACGTTGCGCTGTGTTGTGGCAATACAGTCAAGCGGATTTTTTTGGATGAGAAGCGATCCCCTGGACAAAAACCATCACAACATTCGACGCTTTTCCTCGTTTTCGAGATTTTCGTCGAATGTTGCGACGGTTTGGATGTGGCAACGGGACTGTCTTTTTTCACATAGCAAGGGCTGTGCGGATGGAGGGGACCTCCAGAGCCTCGCGGAGCCAGGGGGCCAGCTGCTCGGGGTGACCCTGCAGATAGCCTTTGAGCTCGGAGGGCGCCACGCGGCGCACCTCCGAGATCTCCTCTTGGTTGATATGCAGCTCGCCCGGCTCAACATGGGCTACGAACACCTCGCACCATTCGCACTCGCAGCGGCCGTCGCCGTGGTCCTCGCGGTACACCACGTGTCCGAGGTGCTTGAGCTGATCGGGCTCGCGCGTGATGCCAAGCTCTTCGTTGATGCGACGTGCCGTGGCGGCCGCGACGTCTTCCCCGGGGAGCGGATGGCCGGCACAGCCATCGGCCAGCACCCCGCCCCACAGGCGTTTGAGCGGGCTGCGACGACAGAGCAGCAGGCGCGCGTCTTCGCCCTGGCCCTCGACCAGAAGCGTCAGAAATGCCTGATGCAAGATTCCCTCGCCGGCATGGGCCTCGATGCGGTCGACGGGGCCAAGCGCCTCGCCGGTCGCGGCATCGACCGCCACGACCTCGGCGCCTGCGCCGCCCTCATCCCAGCCGGCGCGCAGAATGCGGGCTGCGGCCTCCTCGAGCGCGGCGATGAGTTCCTTGGTGGTATCGAGCATGCGCTTCAGGTCGTCCCCGCTCGCCTGTTCAACATGAAAACCCGTGCTTGCAACTACCGGCACACTAAAGCGCGTGGCCAGCGCCGCTGCGATATCGTGCGCCGGGATCTCGTCTCGATGGCACGGAACGGCCAGGATGCTCACCGTCGCCGTACGGCCGGGCTCGGGACGCGGAATGGCCTGTGCCGTGGCGCCCAGGTGCGCAAATTCCGGCGAGCAGGCGTAGACCGCCATGCCTCGCGGTGTCACCGTCAGCTGGGCCTCGAGCGCAAACTTGCCCTCGCCCACTGCAACCTTTGTCGTGTGCATACCCATGGGATCTCCTGTCGCCCGCGATGTACCTGAGACCATCTTCACCTGTATTGCGACTATACAGGCAAGCGCAGTCTGCGACAAAGGGGGCAGGCACCTGACGCATTCTGTTAGAGTTGCAGGGATTGAATCCCGCTTATTAATGCGACATTGGAGTTACAACCTTGACCGCCGCAACCACGCCTAAAAGTAAGTCAACCGCCGCCGCGCTCTCCCCCGCGCGCACCAAGCTCTGCCTGGCGCTGCTCGTGCTGTTGGGATTCTCGCTCGGCTGCTCCGAGTTCGTGGTCATCGGCATCGAAAGCGACCTGGCGACGGAGCTCGGCATCTCGCTTGCCACAGCGGGCCAGCTCATCAGCGTGTTCGCACTCGTCTACGCCATCGCTACGCCAGTGCTTGCGCTCAGCACGGGACGCTTCCGCCGCTACCGGCTGCTCGTGTGCTACAGCATCGTCTTTGTGCTCGGCAACCTGGTCATGGCGTTGGCGCCCAACTTCCAGGTACTGTTTATCTCGCGCATTGTCCTGGGTTCTGTCTCGGGCGCACTGCTCGCCGTGGGCGTGACGTACATCCCCGAGCTGCTGTCCCCGCAGCAAACTTCGCTTGCCATCTCGGTGGTGTACGGTGCGTTTTCCGTGGCGATGGTCTTTGTCACTTCGATCGGCAAGTTTGTGGCCGACACGCTCGATTGGCACATGGCCATGTACGGCACGCTGACCTTTGCCGTTCTAATCTGCGGAGCGCTCGTGGCGTTTATGCCGCGCGCTGGGCAGACCGATGAGCCCGCCACCTTCCGCGAGCAGGCGGGTCTGCTACGCGAGCCGAGCATCATCACCGGCATGCTCATCTTTTTGTTTGGCGTGGGCTCGGTCTACGTATTCTACGGCTACGTGACGCCTTATCTTGAGCAGGTGCTGGGTATGGGAACCGTTCAGGCGAGCACCACGCTTATGGCCTACGGCGTGTTCTGCCTGATCTCGAACATCCTGGGCGGATGGATCGACGCGCGTTTTGGCATGAAGGCACTGCTTGTGACGTTTGTGCTGCAGGCCGCGGCGTTACTCGGGCTGTTTGCCGTGGGCGGCACCATGCCGCTCGCGCTGGTCTTTGTCTTTAGCCTGGCGATGCTCATGTACCTGTTCTCGGTCTCATGCATCACGCACTTTATGGACGTGGCACGCAGCCGCCATCCCAAATCGATGGTACTCGCGAGCTCGGTAGAACCCATGGCGTTTAACGTCGGCATTTCGTTTGGCACCGCAGTAGGCGGCGCCGTGGTGAGCAGCGTTGGCATTGCCTACGTTGGCGCGGTTGGTGCCGCGTTCTCGCTTGTGGCCTGGGCGCTTACGCTGGTGACGATTAAGCTGGCTCGCTGGGAGCGCCGTCGTCAATCAGCACGGCCCTCAATACGGGCATAGGGGCAAACATAGCCCAAGGTGGCGAGTAACCGGTGAAAACCGCCCAATATGAGTATGTTTATCCGCCTGGAAGCTTCAGCAGTGCAATTTCGTGTATTTGAGATACACGCTTTTCTATTATTTCGTGTATTTCAAGTACATGAAATCGTACTAAACTATGTATCTGAAGTACACGAAATTGGAAAGGCGGCCCCATGCGCAGATCAATCGAGTCCGTTATCGAATCATGGGCGACAAAGGACGCCTCACGCCCCCTCCTCATCCGTGGTGCGCGACGCGTAGGCAAAACGTACGCTGCCGAGGAAATCGGCAGGCGAATCGCCGGCGATGCGTTTGTCAAACTCGACTTTCAGACCGATCTTGAGCTGATCGCTCCGCTGTTCGATTGTCCCACCGACGACGTTGACACCATCGTGGCGCGGATTTCAGACTATAAACGCGCCCCCATTCGCAAAGAAACCACCTTCATCCTGTTTGACGAGGTGCAGCTCTGCGAACGGGCGCTCAACTCGCTTCGCTTTTTTTCGGGTTCGGGCTGGCGCATATGCGCGACCGGCAGTCAGCTCGGCGTCGCCACGCGCAAACGTAAGCTGCCTTTTCCCAGCGGCGTTCGTCAAGAGACCATGCATCCTATGTCGTTCGAGGAGTTTCTCTGGGCGCTCGATGAGGAGCAGATGGCCGATGCCATTCGTACCCACGCCGGCACGCTCGAGACCTACGCCGCGCACCAAGCCGCGCTCAGCCTGTTTCATCGATACCAGATCGTGGGCGGCATGCCCGCCGCCGTCAACGCATATCGCAAGACGTTATCCATCGAGGATGCGCGCGTCGAGCAGCGCGAAATCAACGAGACCTATACCGCCGATATGACCGACCCCGAAAACGGGATCAGCGGCGTGGCGGCACGCAAGGTCTGGCGCTCCATTCCGTCCCAGCTGCTGAGATCGTCCACAAAAAAATTCAAGTACTCCGAGGTCGAACGCGGAGGCCGTCGCGCCAAGCTTATCGAGCCGCTCGACTGGCTCGAAGGCGCCGGTATCATATCGGTCAACAACCTGACCGAAGGCATCGAGCCTCCCCTCGTTCCCTTCGACGACGAAGATGGAAGTTTCTTTAAGGTCTATCTTCTCGATACCGGCCTCATGTTCTACAAACTCGGCATCAACCCGAGGCTCTGGCTCGACCTCAAAGAAGATTCCGCCATAGCGCTATCTTCCGACTTCCGAGGCGCCCTGGCGGAAAACTCGGTCATGCAAGCATTTTCGGGTAACAGCTTGCAGACGTATTACTGGGTGCCGCCGTCGTCTTGGAAGACGACCGGCGAGCTCGATTTTCTACTTCAGACCGACCGTATGGAAATCGTGCCCGTCGAGGTAAAGTCCGCACGCAACGTGCGCGCGAGAACCCTCGGGTCGTTCATGGACAAAGCCCGATCGCCATATGCCTACATTTTGTCCGAGAACAATTTTTTCCGCAGCGAAACCGATGACGGGCGCGAGCTACGCCACCTCCCCTTGTACGCAGCGGGCTTTATTGGAGCAAACTGCCTCAAGAGCAGTCTGTAAGCCCTGCACGACCGCCTAGAAAGGAAACCGCTCATGCAACGCATACTGTTTATCTGCCATGGCAACATCTGTCGCTCGACGATGGCTGAGTCGGTGTTTACCGAGCTGGTGCGGCGCGCCGGGCGCGCGGGCGAGTTTGTCATTGACTCCGCTGCGACCTCGACCGAGGAGATCGGCAACCCGCCACACCACGGTACCGTTGCCAAGCTGCGCGAGGTCGGGATTCCCGTCGTCGCACATCGTGCACGTCAGGTGCGTCGCGCGGAGTATGGCGACTGGGACCACATTGTCTATATGGACGACGAGAACGCGCGTGGCCTGCGTCGCATCTTTGGCGACGACCCCGACGGCAAGATTACGCGCATGCTCGATTGGACCGAGCGCCCCGGCGACGTGGCCGACCCCTGGTACACCGGCAATTTCGATGCCACCTACCGCGACGTACTCGACGGCTGCACCGCTATGCTCGAGCAGCTGTAGGCAATCGAGGTCGCGGGCCACGCCTTTGTCACATCCGGGACTAGCCCTAGACCGGCTTGACCTCCAGCTTTATCCCCTCGGCGCAGGAGTCGCCCAAAACATCCGAAAGGGCCCAGGTCGCATATAGCGGCAAATAGAGAACCGCTCCGTTGCGCTCAACGTTGCCTCTCGAGAAAACAATCCCGAGCCTTACGCCATATTCAGCCGTATCAAGCACATGACCGAGCGCAGCGTGCGCGTGGTAATAGGAGCCCGATTTAACCTCGATCGGAACAGCCGTCCCATCCGGTCCATCGACCACAAAGTCCACTTCACCGCGCTTTTTTGTCTGATAGTAGTAAAGCTGGCGATTTTGGGCAGCCAGCTGCTGGGCCACCACGTTTTCGTAAATGCCGCCCAGATTGGGCTCCTTGCTATCAAGATACGCCGCTTGGGCGACTCCGACGGGGTAGCGCGCCATCAACATGCCCGTATCCGATTGATATAGCTTGAACTGCGATGGCCGTGCCGTCTTGAGCAAGGGCGATTTTGGCTCGGTTACGATATCGGCTTTGAGAGCAACGCCGGCATCGACAAGCCATACAAAATCTCGCTGATACTTCTCGTAGTGAGCCTTGGGGTCAATGGAATTGAGCACGAAGCGCTTGTTTTCGCCCTCGAGCATAATAGGGAGCTGATCGTAAATGCTCTGCACCTGAAGGGCTCGCCCGCTTGCATACTTGGAGATATCCCGCCGGTACTGTTCGTTGAGCTCTGACTGTAGCTGACGAACAGAGGCAAGGTCGCCCTGCGTGTCAAGGAAACGCTGCACGACCTCCGGCATTCCGCCGACAACGGTATAGGTCCTGAAGTTTGCCATCATCGCGTCATGAATGTAATCAGGAACGGGCCTCTCGCTGATACACGCGTCACGTATCGTTTGGCGAGCCCCCTCGCTCACCCCGGTTGCCCAGCAAAACTCCTCAAAATCGAGCGGGAACATCCTAAGCTCGTGGACATACCCCACGGGATAGGACCTGACGCCCTTGAACTGAGTCCCGAGCATTGACCCCGAAAACGCCCAGCGGCACCTCCCGTCCTCAACAAGGAACTTTGCCATCGTCATGATGTCGGGGGCCTCTTGGACCTCATCGATAAACACGAGCGTTTTGCCTGGCGCAATCGACTTTCCCGAAAGAAGCGTCACCCTGCTGATGAAATCATCGGCATTCCGCGCCTCGAGAAGAGCATCTTTTGCCTGGCGGTTTTCCATGAGGTTAAGCTCGATGTAGGTTGCATGGTTGGCTTTGCCAAATGCGCGAATCGAATAGCTTTTGCCAATCTGGCGAGAACCCGTAATGAACAAGGCCTTTTGCTCGGAAGACTTCAGCCAACGCTCCAGCTCTGCCGCTATTTTCCTGCGCAGCATAGGCTCTCCCCTCGGTGTCATCAAATGAAATGCAAAGTTTTATACGCTTGATTATCGATGAAACGCAGAATTTTTAGAACCTAAAATCTGATGAAATGCAGAGATTTGAGATTATAAGCAAAAAGAAGGGACACCACCCGCGAATGTGACAAAAGAACTGTCCCTTTGTCACATTGCGCTCAGCTACTCGTCGACGACCTCGGCAAGCCAAACGTTCAGCGTATCGACCTCGGGGCAGCAGAACTTTGCCGTACCGGGCTCGTTGCCAGGCACGGTTCCGCCGTAGCGCAGGATATCGATATAGGGAAAGCCCACATGGCAGGCCATGGCGCACATCTTGCCGCGGTCTCGGTCGAAGTCAAAGACATCGCCCGGCTTATGACCATGGTGGCAGCGACACGCACCCAGCTGGTCCACGCAGCTCACGCGGATACGCGGACGCTTGCCCCGCGGCGCACCGAACGGCTTGCTCTCGCCCGCAGGCTTGACGCCGCCCTCGCCGGCGTTACTCATGGTCAATCACATCCAGGCAGGCCTCGATGGGAAGGCCGGCCGACTTGTCCTCTTGGTCGGCATTGCGCTCGATAAGCTCGGCCACCACACGCATAGCGTCGGTCGTCGCACGTTGCAGGCTCCAGCCGGCCATAACGCGACCCACGAGCACCGACGAGAACGTATCGCCCGTGCCCGGGAAATACACCGGGATCAGCTCAAAGGGAATCGTAAAGTACTCTCCCGCCACATGGTCGTAGCCGATAACGGCACTCGCCCCGTCGACCTTTGCGCTCGTGATGACCACCGACTTGGCGCCCAACGCGAGCATGGCATCCACGAGCGTACGAGCCTCGTCGGCCGTAATCTGCTCGGCCATAGGCGTATCGGTGAGCAGACACGCCTCGGTATAGTTGGGCACCGCGTAGTCGGCGCACTCGACCAGGCTGCGCATAAGGCCGATGGTCGACTCGGGCACGCCAGCGTAGAGCCTGCCGTTGTCGGCCATGATGGGGTCGACGAACACTTTGGTGCCCTTTTGCGCGCGGCGGTGGCAAAAGTCCGAGATGATGCGCGCCTCTTCTTCGGTCACGATAAAGCCGGTCGAGATGGCGTCGAATTCAAAGCCGAGTTCCTCCCAGATGGCGAGGCTCTGGCGGACATACTCCGTGGTGTCGTGGATGTAGAACTTGGGGTAGTTGAGCGTATCGGATACGAGGGCCGTCGGCAGGTTGTGGATGCGATAGCCCATGTGCGACAGCACCGGCAGCATGGCAGAAAGCGCGACCTTGCCGTAACCGCACATATCGTTGATCAGCAGCAGCTGAGTGTTCTTCATGAGTGTCCCCCTTGGGTCGGGTGCGACGCGACGGCGCCACAGTGCGACTAAGTGTAGCGCAGGGGACGTTGCAAGCGGGCGCAGGCGCCGAGGAGGGCACATTGTTGCGGAAAGGTTACGGAAATGGGAGGCAAAATCGCGGCGGTAGCGGCACAGTAGCTGCCATCTATTTACTACCATTCCAAAACTATGCCGGATTACTACGATAAACCGTCAGCTTCCAACCACAACGAATTGCACTCCGGAAAAACCGCAGGTAGACAGCTTGTGATTTTACGAAAAACAATGCCGAGGTCTGATATTTCGAATTCATCGTAGTAATCCGGCATAGTTTTGGACAAAGCAACTTCGAAAGGGTGTCACCGCAGCCCAAAATGATTCGTTTTCCTCCGTCCCCCACGGATCACTCAAATGCCAACCGAGGCAGCGCTGCAGATTGAGGACGGACAGCGAAAGCGTTCCTAAGCGAGCAAGGTGACGTGAAAGAGGAGGGCATAGGCCTTGTGGCCATGCCCGACGATTGAACGCCAGATTGCCGCTTAGGAACGTTTGCAACGTCGAGCGGTTACGGCGTTTGGCAAAACGCCGTAACTTAATAAGTTTGGTACCTTGACATTCATTTCTCATGCTCCTAGATTGGTTAGGCACAAAACAATTCAACTACCTAACTAAAGAAAGGAGCAACACTAATTCATGTGCGATGAACCTCTTAACCTTTGTTCGCACGAGCCCGGCGGCGACCCGTCACAGCCGGCGGATGTACCCGAAGCGGTTAGCTCAGAAGACAAGCTTGCCAAGCGCATCCTCAATGGCCTAGGCTTTTGCGGCCATTACATGCACTTTCATGGCGGAGGCGTATCCGGCAAGGCGCCCATCATTTGCCTGTTGGCCAAGCAACCCGGCGGTGAGATGTCGCAGCAGGAACTCGGCATGCACTTTGACCTCAAGCCGGGGTCGCTTTCCGAGATCCTGTCCAAGCTCGAGGTCAACGGCCTCATCGAGCGCAGCCGTAACCCCAAGGATCGCCGGCAACTCACCATTCGCCTGACCGAAACCGGCCGGGAAAACGCCCGCATCGATCAGGCCGCCCGCATTCGCTTTAGGGAACAGGCCTTTAGCGCCCTTACGCACGACGAGCGCGAACAGCTTGCCGAGATGCTCGAAAAAATCCGTGTAACCTGGGAGGAACTGGATGATTAAAACTCTCATGGGCAGCATCCGTGACTATATGAAAGTCACTGTTGCCACGCCGTTGCTCGTGCTTGGCGAGGTGCTCTGCGAGATGCTGATTCCATTTATCACCGCCAACCTGATCGACGCTATCAAAGACGGCGCCACCGTAGCCGAGATGCTTCCCACCGCAGGCTTTTTGGTGCTCATCGCGCTGACGTCGCTTGCTTTTGGCGCCGCGGCCGGCGTCACCTGCAGCCATGCGAGCTGCGGGTTCGCCAAGAACCTGCGTCACGACCTGTTCTACAAGATCCAGACGTTCAGCTTTGCCAACATCGATGAGTTCTCGAGCTCCTCGCTCGTCACGCGCCTGACCACCGATATCAACAACGTGCAGCAGGCCTTTATGATGATCATCCGTATCGCCGTGCGCGCGCCGCTGGTATTGATCTTCGCCTTTACCATGGCGTTTATCATGGGCGGCAGCGTCGCCATGGTCTACCTGGTCATCATTCCGCTGCTGGGCTTTGGACTGTTCTTTATCATCTTTAAGGTGCGCCCCATCTTCTCGCGCGTGTTCCACAAGTACGATGCCCTTAACGAGTCCGTCGAGGAAAACGTCACCGGCATGCGCGTAGTCAAGAGCTATGTGCGCGAAGACTTTGAGAAGGAGAAGTTCGCGACCGCCGCGCGCGACGTCCAGATGGACTTCACCCGCGCCGAGAAGCTGCTCGCCTTTAACAACCCCATGATGAACATCTGCGTCAACGGCGCGTTTGTCGTCATCATCTACCTGGGCTCCAAGCTCATCATCACGAGCCAGGGCACGCTGTTCGACGTGGGCCAGCTCTCCTCGACCTTTACCTATGGTTTCCAGATTCTCATGAGCCTGATGCAGCTGTCGATGATCTTTGTCATGGTGACCATGGCCGACGAATCGGCACACCGCATTGCCGAGGTGCTGGCCGCCGAGCCCACGATCGCCGATCCCGCCGAGCCCGTGCTCGAGGTTGCCGACGGTTCCATCGACTTTGACCACGTGAGTTTTAAGTATTCCAAGCATGCGAAGCGCCAGGCGCTCGACGATATCGACCTGCACATTACGAGCGGCGAGACCATCGGCATCATCGGCGGTACCGGCTCGGCCAAGTCCACGCTCGTTAACCTCATCGCCCGCCTGTACGACACCACCGAAGGCGCTGTGCGCGTGGGCGGCGTGGACGTGCGCGACTACGACCTGGACGCGCTGCGTCACCAGGTCGCCATGGTGCTGCAGAAAAACGTGCTGTTTAGCGGCACCGTCGCCGAGAACCTGCGTTGGGGCGACCCGAACGCCACCGACGAGGAAGTCCGCGAGGCAGCGCATCTGGCCTGCGCCGACGAGTTTGTCGACGGTTTCCCCAAGGGCTACGACACCTGGATCGAACAGGGCGGCTCCAATGTTTCCGGCGGTCAGAAGCAGCGCCTGTGCATTGCACGCGCCCTGCTGCGTCGCCCCAAGATCTTGATCCTGGACGACTCCACCAGCGCCGTCGACACCAAGACCGACGCCAAGATCCGCGCAGGGCTGGCAAGCTATCTGCCCAACACGACCAAGCTCATCATCGCCCAGCGCATCAGCTCCGTGCAGGACGCAGACCGCATCATCGTCATGGAGGGCGGCCGTATCGCGCAGATCGGCAACCATGACGAGCTACTCAAGACGAGCGAGATCTACCGCGAGACCTTTACCTCGCAAAACAAGATGTCTGCCGAGGGCGAAGGGGCCGTCGAGGCCGACACCGAGGCATCCGCAACGCAAGCTCAGACCCAGGAAGGAGGCGAGGCACATGAGTAAGGCAACGACCGCCGAGCGCGCGCTCAACCGTAAGGGCGGCACCATGTCGCGCCTCATCAAGACGCTCTTTGGCTTCTATCCCGTGCTTTTGCCCCTTGTCGTCGCCGGCGTGGTGCTCTGCGCCATCATCAACTCCATCGGCCCGACCTTCCTGCAGAGCGCCCTGCAGATTATTAGCGAATCGTGGCAGTCGGGCGATTGGGAAGCCGCACAGCCCAAGATTCTGCAGCTCGTGACCACCCTCGCCTGCATCTACGGCGTCGGTGTCCTGTCCTCGCTCTTCTGGAACCGCGCCATGGCTATCGTCACGCAGGGCTCGCTCGAGAAGCTGCGCGAGATGATGTTCAACCGCATGCAGGACCTGCCGATCCGCTACTTCGACACGCACCAGCGCGGCGATATCATGAGCCACTACACCAACGACATCGATACGCTGCGCCAGATGATCAGTCAGTCGCTGCCCAACCTGCTCATGACGATCATCATCATCGTCACGGTGTTCTTTATCATGCTGTACTACAGCGTGTGGATGTGCCTGGTCATCATCGCAGGCGTCGCCTTTATGACCTTTATGACCAAGCTGCTCGGCTCCAACTCCGCGCGCTTCTTTATTGCGCAGCAGACCGAGCTCGGCGTGGTCGAGGGCCATATCGAGGAGGTCATGAACGGCCAGAAGGTCGTCAAGGCGTTCTGCCACGAGTCTGCCGCCGAGGCCGATTTTGACGAGCGCAACGAAAAGCTCTTCGAGGTCTCCCAGAAGGCCAACATGTACGCCAACATCCTCATGCCCATCCTTATGAACCTGGGCAACCTGCTCTACGTGCTGGTCGCACTGGCGGGCGGCATTTTCCTGGCGCTGGGCGTGCCCAACCTGAGCATCTCGGGCATGGCGCTGTCCATCGCCGTCGTGGTGCCGTTCCTCAACATGACCAAGCAGTTCTGCGGACAGATCGGCCAGATCTCGCAGCAGATCAACGCCGTGGTCATGGGCCTCGCCGGCGCCGACCGCATCTTTGAGCTCATCGACGAGAAGCCCGAGGCCGACGAAGGCTACGTGACGCTCGTCAACGCACAGGTGAACCCCGAGACTTGGGAGTTCGAGGAGGCTGACCACCACACCGGCATGTGGGCGTGGAAACATCCGCACCGCGCAACCGGCGAGATCGAGTACGTCCCGCTGCGCGGCGACTTGGTCATGGACAACGTCGACTTTGGCTACACCCCCGACCACGAGGTCCTGCACGGCGTGTCCGTGTTTGCCAAGCCGGGTCAGAAGGTCGCGTTTGTCGGCGCCACCGGTGCCGGTAAGACGACCATCACCAACCTCATCAACCGCTTCTATGACATCGCCGACGGCAAGATTCGCTACGACGGCATCAACGTCAATAAGATCCGCAAGGCCGATCTGCGCCGCTCGCTGGGCGTCGTGCTGCAGGACGTGAACCTGTTCACCGGCACCGTGATGGACAACATCCGCTACGGCAACCTGGATGCGACCGACGAGGAGTGCATCGCGGCGGCCAAGCTCGCGGGCGCAGACGACTTTATCACCCGCCTGCCCGACGGCTACGACACGATGCTCACCGGCAACGGCGCACAGCTGTCGCAGGGCCAGCGCCAGCTGATCTCGATCGCCCGCGCCGCCGTCGCCGATCCGCCGGCGATGATTCTAGACGAGGCCACGAGCTCCATCGACACCCGCACCGAGGCCATCGTGCAGGCGGGCATGGATAAGCTCATGGAGGGCCGCACGACGTTTGTCATCGCACACCGCCTGTCCACCGTGCGCAACTCCGACGCGATCATCTGTCTGGACCACGGCCGTATCATCGAGCGCGGCAACCACGACGAGCTGATCGCCAAGCGCGGGTACTACTACCAGCTGTACACGGGTGCGTTTGAGCTGGAGTAGGAACGGTTACTGACGGAGGGTGCCCCGGGGCGTCGGGGTAATTCCTCCGTGCTCAAACATTCTCGCTTCGCTGCGAAACTGCGCGCGGAGGAAATACCCCGCCGCCCCGGGGCACCCTCCTGCGCGCAATCAGCCCGTTGTTTAAAACGGAATAAAGGTTAGTGAGGCCCTGGCCGTTTGGCCAGGGCCTCGTTTTGTTAGTCTTTTTGGGACGGGGCTTTTTGACTACTTTGAGGGTGCGCAGGCAGGGCGGCGAAAGTAGCTAAAAAGGCCCCGTCCCAAAAAGACTACCCG
>CABRYP010000019.1 GCA_902475245.1 uncultured Collinsella sp.
GTGTGCTCAATGGCTCGTCAGACTAGAAGATTCCTTAATTCAGAATTGAAGCATGTGAGCAAATGGACGTACGCCTTAATCCTGGTAATTTATGCGTGCATGGTGGTATTGCAGCTTAATTCTTTCCCGATGTGGTTCTGTAGCCTCCGTGAGAACAGTTTCTTGGGCTTTTTCCCAGACCCGACGCTTCGGCTATCGGCAGAGGATGCCCTTCTATTTGGTAATGCAGAGGTTTTTCGCGGTCTGCTGTTCAACGTAGCCCCGTTGGCTCATGCATTGTTCTTTCCGTTCATCGCGGCTTGCATTGTGCCGCGCTTTGTCAGTTCGGGCTTTATTGAGGAACCGTGGGGGTTGTCAGAGGCTCGGGGAGGGAAGCGTGTGTGCGCTATCGTTGCGCGAGCGGTGCTGTCTTCTTTTGCCCTTTTGGGCGCGTTTATCCTGTCGAGTGTCGTTTTGTACTGTCTTAACTGCTCGATCGTTTTAGATGCTCAACAGTATTTCAACCTGAATATTTTTTGCTATCGACTTCTTCTGGCGAGTGTCGTCTGCCTTGCATACGTGGTCTCTTGCGTGATTGCCGTTTCCTATTTTGGGTCCGGCTTCGGTCCAATTGGCATGCTGCTGCTTGTCAACGTTGTAGCGATCTACATACAGCTCGGGGCCAACTCCATGCTTCCGCTTCCAGCCTCGATGCTCATGTGGATTTGTGGCGTGACCCCGTTGGGGAATGGTCAATGCGCCTCGATTCTAATTGACTGCCTAATCAACGTAGCAAGCGTTTTTGCCATTTGCTTTACCGTAGACCGATTGCAGTCGAGATTTCTTTGATAGTTTGTGAGGGATAAACATACCGAGCATACCAAATACGGGGGGCGGGCACCGTGGCTGGTGTCCGCCCCCCCTGGCATGGAAGGTTTAAGCCTGTGTGATTCGCGAGCTAGCGAGCCTTCTTAACCTTGGCCGCTGCTTCGACAAACGACTTCCACAGGTTAAAGTCGGTTTCGAGCGTCTTCCACGTGTACTCGGGATGCCATTGCACGCCCAAGCAGAACGGCTGGCCTTCGACCTCGATGCACTCGGGAACGCCGTCGGTTGCCTTGGCGACCAAACGCGTGCTCTTACCCAGACGATCGACGCAGCAGTGGTGTGCGGAGTTGGTTTGGATCAGCCTGTGTCCGCCAACCGCGCGGTCGAGCAGCGAGCCCGGCACGACCTCGACGGGATGCACGGGGTCGTTGAGCACGTGGGTATGGCGCCACTGCGTGCGGCCCTCGCGAGCGCCCAGGCTCGGCACGTCCATGCACAGGGTGCCGCCAGTGGCGACGTTGAGCAACTGCGTGCCACGGCAGGTGGTAAAGAGCGGCTTTTTGGCGCGGAGCACCTCGCCGACCAGCTTAAACTCAAAGCTATCGCGGATTTCGCAGCAGAGGGTGGGGTCGTAGGGTCGATCATCGCCCCAGCGTTTGGGGTTGACATCCGGGCCGCCGGGAATAGCGATACCGTCGGCGATATCGACGTAATGGCGGATGACCTCAATGTCCTCGGTGATGGACATCTGCAGCGGCAGGCCGCCGGCGGCAAGGATGGCATCGACAAAGACACTTGCGATTTCCTCGTTGGGGGAGAGCGTCTCGCTTAAAAACGGCTTCGCCTCTTCCCAGCGCGGTGCGACGAGGATGAGCGGGCGGTCGGCGGGATCGACGTCGACGTGCGGGGTGTATGACGATGAAGTGTGAGTTCCGATCATAGGTGTTGCTTTCGAGTTTGGATGGTCATGGCGAGCAGATATGGCAATTGGGCTAGTGGCCCTTGATGGAGTTGAGGAAGTCTTGGGCGCGCTTGGTCTGGGGGTGGTCGAAGAACCCGTCGGGCGTGCCGGTCTCCACGATCTGACCGTCTGCCATAAACACGACACGGTCGGCCACGCGACGGGCAAAGTTCATCTCGTGCGTAATCACGATCATCGTCATGCCCTGCTGGGCCAGACGGACCATGACCTCGAGCACCTCGTTAATCATCTCGGGGTCAAGGGCGCTTGTGGGCTCGTCGAAGAGCATGGCCTTGGGCTGCATGGCGAGCGAGCGGGCGATGGCCACGCGCTGCTGCTGGCCGCCCGAGAGCTGTGCGGGCACCTTGTCGGCCTGCTCGGCAACGCCCACGCGGCTCAACAGATCCATGGCGCGCTCGCGGGCCTCGTCCTTGGAGACGCCCAGCACATCGACCGGTCCCAGCATGACGTTCTGCAACACGGTCATATGCGCGAACAGGTTGAACTGCTGAAACACCATGCCCAGCTCGGCACGCATGCGGGCAAGATCCTTGCCTTCCTGCGGCAGGGGCTCGCCCTCGATGAGAATCTCGCCCGAGTCGATGGTCTCCAAGCGGTTGATGGTGCGGCACATGGTCGACTTGCCCGAGCCAGAGGGGCCGATCACGACGACGACCTCGCCACGGTCGACCGAGAGATTGATGTCGTTGAGGACGTGTAGATCGCCATAGTGCTTATCGACGTGTCTGAGCTCGATCAGCGGCTGATTGCCGGTGGAAGAGGTGCTCTGTGCCATGGTGCTCGGCTCCTTATGACTCGAAATGGTAAAGCGTTAGCGGATGATGGCCGCGCCGGTCTTGTGCGAAACGTAGACAGCGGCCTTGTTAATCGCGACGTTGATGAGGATGTAGATGACCGCGATCACCAGGTAGACCGATACGAGGGCGTCGTAGTTGGTAATGAGCACGCGGGCATTTTGCATGAGGTCGGGGTAGCTCACCACGTAGGCGACGGTGGTGTCTTTGACCACGACCACAAGCTGCGAAATCAAGGACGGAATGATAAACCGAATAGCCTGCGGCAACACGATTTTAAAGGTGATTTTGGCCTTGGAGAGACCGAGCGCCTGGGCTGCCTCGACCTGACCGCGCGGCACGGCATTGACGCCGGCGCGGAAAATCTCGGCAAGTACGCCGGCTGCGGCGAGCGCGACGGGGAGCGTGAGCATCCAAAACGACGGCAGCGCGATTTTGTACTGGGGCAGCACCAAAAAGAAGAAATAGATGAACAGCAGGCTCGGTACGCCGCGGAAGAAATCGGTGAGCACGCGGCAGACCAACTGCAGCGGCTTAATGTCGCTGGTGCGGCCGAGCATAAGGGCTAAGCCCAGTACCAGCGCGATGGCGCCAGCGGTGAGTGCGACTTTAACGGTGCCCTCAAAGCCGGCAAGCAGGAACTTCCAGGTGGTGAGGTGCGTAAAGAAATACCAATAGTGGACCGAAAGCTGACCGGTCACATAAAAGCGCTGCAGTACCAGGACGGCGAGTGCGGCCACGGCAACAAGCGAGATGGCGGTGCCGATGCGAATCTTGGCGCGCATCTTGGGGCCGGGAGCCTCGTAGAGCGCATCGCGCATGGTAAGCGCAGGGGAGGAGTGCTTGCTCATCGGAGGATCCTCACCTTCCTATCGATGTAGTTGCCAATGTGGCTCACCACAAAGGCCGTGCCCAGGTAGCCGAGCGCCGAGATAAAGAACGCGGCGACGCCGCCGAGCGAGCGCGTGTTGATGTAGCTCACCACGCCGGTGAGCTCCTGCGGCTTAAGCGGCACCTGGCTGCCGAGCGCGGTGGTGAGCATGACGGCGATAAAGAGGTTGGTCATGGGCAGCACGCTCGAGCGCAGTGCCTGCGGAATCACGATCTTGGCGAGGATACGGCTAAAGCTCATGCCCAGCGAGCGGGCGGCTTCCACCTGGCCGACGCCGACGGTGTTGATGCCGCTCATAAAGTTCTCGGAGCCAAAGGCCGAGCCCAAAAGGACCGTGGCGACGATAACGCAGGTGCGGTAGGGCAGGACGACCTTGAGCGGCGGCAGCGCATAGACGACGATGATGAGCAGCGCGATGCCGGGGATGTTACGGAAGACCTGGACATATAGGTCGCCAAAGACGCGCAGCGGCTTGAGCGGCGACACGCGCATCACGGTGACGGCGACGGCCAGCACCATGGCGATGGCAAACGACTCAAGCGTCATGCCCCAGGTTGCTAGCAGCGCGTCGATATAGTTCTGGCCATAGAGCGACCAGAGCTCGAAGAGACTCATGCGGACCTCCCGCCGATAAGGAAAGGGGCTCCCGTGTGTACGGAAGCCCCGACAACTCTGTGAGGAAACAGTTTACCGCAATAAAGCGCATCGTGCGTTTCCATATGGTTTCGTTGCGGCCGTTACCAGGCTCGCTGCCTAGGCGCCGATCTCGGGCAGCTCGGGAACATTGGTGTCGCCCGTGCGGTAGCCGATGCAGATCTGCCACAGCTCGGTCCAAGTGCCGTCGTCCTCGATCTTCTTAAGGAAGTCGTTGACAAAGGCGACACCGTCGGAATCGAGCGGCAGGCCGATGCCATAGGGCTCCTTGCTGCCGAAGGGCTTGCCGGCGATCTTGTACTTACCGGGCTCGCGGACCAGGGCGCTCTGCTGCATGTTGTTGTCGATGACGTAGGCGTCAACGCGGCCCTGCTGGAGTGCCTGGCGGGCCTCCTCGTCGGTCTTGAACTCCTGCTGGCTGGCCTTGGGGGCGAACTCCTCCAGGATGGCGGGGCCGTTGGAGCCGGACTGGACGGCGACGTTCTTATCGGCCAGGTCGTCGACGCTCTTGATGTCGTCGTTGTCGGCGAGCACTAGGATAGCCTGCTGGGTGTAGTAGTAGGGACCGGCAAAGGAGACGAGTTTCTTGCGCTCGTCAGTGATGGTGTAGGTGGCAAAGACAGCGTCGACCTGGCCGTTCTGCAGGACGGACTCGCGCGTGTCCGAGGTCACCTGGGTGATCTCGACCTTGTTCTCGCCCAGGATGTAGTTGGACAGAAGCTGCGCGATGCCGGCGTCGAAGCCGCGGGTCTGACCGTCTTTCTCGTTGAGGAGGGAGAAGAGCGTGGAAGTCTGAACGCCACCGATCTTAAAGACGCCGGCGTCCTTGACGGCCGTGGCCCAGGTGCTGGCGGCGATGGTATCGTCATCGGCCTTGGGGCCGTTGTCGACGAGTTTGTCGAATGCCTTGGCGTCGAGCGTGGTGGAAGCCTCGGTATCATTGGAGCTCTTGGAAGAGCCGGCGGCGGAACCCTTGTCGGCCTCGGCGCTGGTGTCGGAGCAGCCGGCAAGACCAAGGCCGGCGACGGTTGCGAAGGTGGCGGCAACGAAGCCGCGGCGGTCGAGAACGACCTGCTGGGAGAGGTTCTTGCTCATAGGAGAACACCTTTCTCAATAAAATCCCTAGCGGTTGAGTAGAGTTATACCCTATCGCGCTCAGACGGGTCAACACGAAATAACTCAGAAACATACTTGCCTTATGGGTAATTCTACCTACCGAAAAGGGACAGGTTTATTTTGGCAGGTTTTATCTGGGCAAACGTTGATTATTACAGCTAAGAAAGCGTTTTGCGGACGGCGTGGTCGCTCGCTGCGGTCGCTATAATGGCGGCAACGCGACGCATATATAAGTAAGGAGACCGCGTATGAACGGCTATTCGTTTTTCGCGCCGACCATGACTTAGAACCACCACAAAGGGGACAGGCACCTTTGTGGTGGTTCTTGCAGATGTGGCGGCCTGCCTCTCTGTTTTGTCTCAATCTGTAACAGGTAGACGAGGAAATGGGTTCTAGCTGTTACAGATCGAGATTATCTCTTCAGGGGGATTCGAATGTCTCGATCTGTAACAGCTGGACGAGGATTTATCCTCTAGATGTTACAGATTGAGATAATCGCGTCGCGAAAATAAAAACCTCCGCAGGGGTGCTTCCCTTGCGGAGGTTATTTACTCGTTGAGTAGCCTTACGGCTTCGGCGGCCATGTTCTCGACCGTCATGCCGTTCTGCGCGAGCAGCTCGTTGGGGTCGTAGCGGTCGGGGAAGCCCTTGGCGATGCCAAAGGTGCGCGTGCGCACAGGCGTGCAGGCCAAGTAGCACGCGACACGCTCGCCCCACCCACCGTCCAAGATGCCGTCCTCGAGGGTGACGACAACGCGATGCTCGGCGGCAAGGCTGTCGAGAAACTTGCGGTCAAGCTCGGTTGCAAAGCGCGGGTTGACGAGCGTGGCCTCGATGCCGTACTCGGCAGCCAAGCGGTTTGCCACGCGCTCGCCCAGTTCAAAGAAGTCGCCAAGCGCAAGCACGGCTACATCGCGGCCCTGACGCGCGACGTCGTAGCGCACGATGCCATAATCGGCGCCCTCGGCGGGCGCCAGATCGGGACGGCTTACCAGGCCGATGCCCGGTACGCGGATTGCCACGGGATGCTCGCGGTGGTCGAGCGACCAGCTCAGCATGGACAGGTATTCTTCCATGCAGGCCGGTGCCAGGTAGCGCATGTTGGGAAGTCCGCCCAGCATGGAAATATCAAAGAACGAGAGGTGCGTCTCGGACGTTGTGCCAAAGACCGAAGCGCCAAACACCAGGATGGTTGCGGGGGCGTCGTTGAGGCACAGGTCGTGCCACAGTTCATCGTAGGCGCGCTGCAAAAACGTGCCGTATGCGCCAAAGACCGGCTTGGCGCCGGCGCTGGCGAGCGCGGTGGCAAAGGTGACGGCGTGCTCTTCGGCAATGCCCACATCGACGAACTGTTTGCTGGCGGCAGCGCGAAGCTCGGGTGTAAAGCCCATGATGTAGGGCGTGGCGGCCGTGATGCCCACGACCTGCGGATCGCGCTCGATGGCAGCGCTCAGGGCCTCGCCCGTAATATCGGCATAGGTGCGCGGTGCGGGCTCGCTCGGATGACCCGGGCAGAGCTTGCGGCCGGTCGCCATGTCAAACGGACCCACGTGGTGCCAGCGTTCCGGGTCGCTCTGGGCCGGCTCAAAGCCCTTGCCCTTGGCGGTGGAGACGTGCAGCACGATGGGGTGATCGATATCGCGCAGCTCCTGCAGCGTATCGACCAGCGCTTGGACATCGTTGCCGGCGGCCAGGTAGCGATAGTCGAGCCCCAGCGCGCGGAAAACGTTGCGCTCGCAGGTGCCGTTGCTGGCACGCAGCTCGGCCAGATTGCGATAGAGGCCACCGTGGTTTTCGGCAATGGACTGGTCGTTATCGTTGACGATGATGATCAGGTTGCTGTCGAGCTCGGCGGCATTGTTAAAGCCCTCAAACGCCAGGCCGCCCGAAAGCGAGCCGTCGCCAATAACAGTAATGACGTTATACGTGTCACCCGCCAGGTCGCGCGCGTGGGCAAGGCCGCAGCCCAAGCTCACCGAGGTCGAGGTGTGACCCATGGCAAACAGGTCATGCTCGGACTCGTCGGGATTGGCAAAGCCAGAGGCCTCGCCAAAGCGTTCCGGGTCGATATAGGTGTACGCGCGCCCGGTCAGCGCCTTGTGGGCGTAGGTCTGGTGCGACACGTCAAAGACAATCTTGTCGGTGGGGGAGTTAAACACGCGATGGAGCGCGACCGTGAGCTCAACGACGCCCAGGTTGGGTGCAACGTGTCCGCCGACAGCGGCGGAGCTTTCGAGGATGGCGTGGCGAATCTCATCGCAGAGCTGCGGGAGCTCAGCGCGATTAAGAGCCTTGACGTCCTCGGGCGTTGTCGTTTGCGTAAGCAGCATCGTTGTGGGTTACTCCATGCGAATCGAGCGCCGGCGCTCCCTCGGCCGGCACAATTGCACAAAACAGTCTCGCACATTTTGGCGTTTGATATGTGACGGCGGCGCGGTAATTCGCCAACTGGCGGGGCAAAACGTTTTGTCCGATGCCATACTGATGTGTTCCATGATGTTTTTATCGATTGTGCGCAGGCCGTGGCTTGTCGCCGCGGGCCGCTGGAAGGAGGCAGCATGTCCGATACCGTTCGTGCCGAGAAAATCGCGCGCGAGGTTGACTATGCCGCCCGTCAGCTCGCCCAGGCGGGCCGCTTGGACCTGACGCACGGGTTTATCCAGCATGGTGATGTGACGGTCTATGCACATGTGACCTCGGTGGCGCGGGCAAGTCTGTCCTTTGCCGAGCGCCTGGGCCGTGTCGGTGTCTCGGTCGACCGCGCCTCGTTGCTGCGCGGGGCCCTGCTGCACGATTACTTTCTCTATGACTGGCACGATCCCGACCCAAGCCATCGGCTGCATGGCTTTCGCCACCCGTTTTTTGCCCTGGCGCGAGCCGAAGAGGATTTTGAGCTGACGTCTCGTGAGCGGAATATTATCGTGCGCCATATGTTTCCGCTGGTGCCGGTGCCGCCGACGTGTCGTGAGGCATGGATTGTGTGCCTGGCGGATAAATGGTGTGCTCTGCGCGAGACGATCGCCGGCCGTCTGCCGCGCAAAGACGGCGCGAACGATTTGAACGAGGGCTCGAGTGACGGCTCGAGTAAAGAATCGAGCAAAAAGAGGAGAGGGTAGATGGTGGGAACCGCGATTGATATGGCGTTTGGCGGCGCGACGCTTGCCGCCTGCCCGCTCTCGGCACTGGTGCTCTCGTTTGCCTTTTACGGGTTTTGCGGTTGGGCATGGGAGTCGACAGTATGTGCCATGCTCAACCAAGGACGCTTTGCCAACAGCGGATTCTTGCTGGGGCCGTGTTGTCCTATCTATGGTGTGGGCGGCATCGCCTGCTGGCTTTTGCTGCGCGGGATTCCGGATGCCTCGGGCCAGTTTGTCGCGGCGGCGCTTGTATGCAGCGTAATCGAGTACAGCGTGGGCCTTCTATTGGAAAAGACAACAGGCGCGCGCTTTTGGGATTACTCGCACCTGCCGTTTAATTTGCATGGACGCATCTGTCTGTACTGGGCCTGCGCGTTTGGCCTGGGTGCGTTGTGCATTTGCCGTTTAGTGGAGCCGGCATTGCTGGGGCTGCTTGGCCATCTGCCGGTGCTGATTGTGCGGCTGTCCGCCTTTATCGTTGCGGTCGCGATGATGGTCGACGCGGCATGCTCTTTGGCCAGTTGGCGCCGCCTGTCCGATCAGCTGGAGCGTGTGCGCGCCGACCTTGCCGACCGCATCAACGAGTCGCTTGCCGACGCGTCTGACTCCATGCTCGAACGTATTCCCGATTCGGCGATCGACTCGGTGGCGCAGACGCATATCCGCAGCCGTGCCGTTAACGCGTGGCTGGCCGAGCTGGGCGACGCAACGCTCGATGCCCTGCGTGAGAAGGCTTCGATGCCGACGTTTATCTCGGACGGCGCTCATGGCCTGGCGCTTGCCGCCCGCCGCGTGGCCGATGCCGCGCCGAGCGTGCCCCATCCATCGCTCGCCCGTCTCCGTGCCGGCAGGCGCGCGAACCGTCCGGTGCCGAGTGTGTCGCTCAGTCGTCGCGACCTGCGCTTCTTCAATGCCTTCCCGCGCTTGCGCATCAACCGCTACGAGGGTGTCATTCGAGCAACTAATCTCCGCGACCGCGCCCACGAGCTGTTTCGGCGCTAAGAGCTGGAGTCGTAGAGGCGCCTTGCAAGTGCGTGTTTCCTAGGGAAGTCACCTTATCGCTCTGCCCAATCGTGATTCCCCTAAGGAAAACACGCTACTGCCGTCGCCGACTGTGATCTCCCTAGGGAAAACACGCTAAAGAGCTCCTAGCCGTGTTTCCCCTAGGGGAATCACGTTTGAACTGAGGCTACGAGGCGTCATTGATGCCAGAGGGCCTAGAGAGGGCAAGGAAACTGCCGCCTGCACCTCGAGGACAACCGTTCACCGAGCGACGTAGTTGTGGTGCGCGCCGGGATGACGTCTTTGACCTGCGGCGTCAAGCAGTACGTCAAGCTTTTGGTCAGTTAATGGCAAGAGATTGGCAAGGTGCCTTTTGGCTATGCTGCCTCTATTGGGAGGTGGCTTTCGTGAGGAATACCAGCGCACGGCAAAGGATTGAAGAAAAGCTTGATGGGGCGGAGCGCTTGCAGCGTTGTCTAGTGCCCAAAACCAGGGCGGATCGCGAGGCGCTTCGTCGCGCCGTAGCGGCAGGGGTGGCCGTGCGTCCGTTTAGCGGGATGTTCATGCGCGCCTCCACGTGGGATGCGCTCAAGACGAGTCCGCGCGTTCGTTGGCGCTATGTTCAAAATACGTTTCTCGACGAGCACCCTGACGAGGCCGTCTGCTCCTTTTCTGCTGCGCTTGACCATGGACTTTGGGTTTCGAAGAAATATCTGGACACAATTCATCTTGTAGCTAGCGGGCGCTCGCATGGTAGGTGCGGTACAGGAATCCATCGGCATGAGTGCCCTCTAAATGAGATCGAGCTAAACGGCACCGTGAAACGAACAACGCTAGAACGGACGGTGCTCGACTGCTCACTTGTTGCTTCTTTTGAAGACGGTCTGGCTATAGCTGATAGCGCCCTGCGGTTCTGTAAGCTTGATATCCAAAAGTATCGCGACTATGTTGAAGCGCTGGCGCGAGGTCGTTCTGGGGCCTTGTGCGCTGAGATGGTGGCGCGCTATGCCGATGGCGCTTCGGAAAGCGGCGGCGAATCCATCGTGCGCGGATTGATTATCGCGCTGGGTTACCTTCCTCCGACCATGTTGCAAGCCGAGTTTGTTGACCCGATCGATGGCGGTGCGATTCGTGCCGATATGTACTACGAGTTGCCGAATGGGCTTCGCTTAATTATTGAGGTCGATGGTTTTGGCAAATACGTTGGTGCGGACGGCCTGGGAAAAGAGATGCAAAGGCGCTTGGTTGCAGAGCGTCAACGAGAGTCGCACATTACGGCTCTGGGCATTCCGGTCATGAGGGTGCAATTTAGTCGCGTGTACGAGGACGGTTATCTCGAACACCTACTGAGGCGTTTCGGTGTGCCAAAAGTCGCTCCTCATATGTAGTGTTGGGCAGTGGAGGAGATGCTGATAAGGGTTGTTTTGCGTGGTGTGGCTTTTTGATATGGTCATCAGCTTCGTTTTCCTTAAGGGGGCGTTACCCTGCTCCGCCCAGTTGTGATCTCCCTAGGGAAAACACGCTATTGCCGACGCCGACTGTGATTCCCCTAGGGAAAACACGCTAAAGAGCGCCTGGCCGTGTTTTCCCTAGGGGAATCACGGACGAATCTGATGTGGAGTCTGCCTTGGGACTCCTTGCTTCTGCATATAGCCGATTTGAAATGCGGGTATAGATGGCCTCTTGATTTACGCGTTTCCCATTGGTTTCGCGCCCGTTGCTGCGCCGTTTCCAAGATTGCGGGACCGTTTCCATTCGACAACGCAGCGTTTAACAACGCCGTATCTGGTCTACACCAGTTGCCCCTCGGCCGCATTATGGGCGCCGACAACGTTCATGCGATCAAGGGGGAGCGAATGTACGATACAGGATCGACAACGTTTATGCTCGTCTGCACCATGCTCGTGTTTTTAATGACACCGGGTCTGGCGTTTTTCTATGGCGGCCTGTCCAGGCGCAAAAATGTCATCAACACCATGCTCATGTGCTTTGGCGTCATTGGCCTGGTTGGTGTGCTGTGGATTGTTGCCGGCTGGTCGCTGGCCTACGGCGGCGACGGTTCCAGCCCGTTTATTGGAGGCCTTGACCAGCTGCTGTGCCTGCCGGTGCTCAACCAGGTGCTGCAGGCGGCCGAGGGCAATGCTGTGGACGGTGCCGTCTATCCTCAGATCATCAACATCGCCTTTCAGATGGCATTTGCCATGATTACGGCTGCTATCGTCACGGGCAGCCTGGCCGGCCGCGTTAAGTTTGGTGCCATGACGGCCTTCCTGGGCATTTGGCTGCTCGTGGTCTATGCGCCGCTCGCCCACATGGTCTGGGGCGGCGATGGCTCCTTTATTGGTGACATCATCGGAGCGCTCGACTTTGCCGGCGGCGACGTAGTGCACATCTCGTCCGGCCTGACGGGCCTGATTCTCTGCTTAATGCTCGGCCGTCGTCGCGGTTTTGGCATGGTGAGCTACCGTCCGCATAACGTGCCGTTTGTGGCGTTGGGCGCCGGTCTGCTTTGGTTTGGCTGGTTTGGCTTTAACGGCGGCAGCGAGTTTAAGGCCGACGCCGTGGCGGCACTCGCCATCCTCAACACCGTGACGGCCAGCGCGGCGGGCATGGTCTCGTGGCTTGCCGTCGAGCGCGTGCATACCGGTCGCCCCACGCTGGTGGGTGCCAGCACCGGTCTGGTTGCGGGCCTTGTGGTGATCACGCCCGGCGCGGGCTTTGTCGAGCCGTGGGCGGCGCTGGTCATGGGCCTGATCGTGTCTCCCGTCTGCTACCTGGCTATCAGCTATCTTAAGACCAAGTTCGGCTACGACGATGCGCTCGACGCGTTCGGTTGCCACGGCATCGGCGGCATCTTGGGCGGCGTGCTCACGGGTCTGTTCTGCGTGCCGGAGCTCTCGTGGACCGGTAAGGGCGGCCTGTTCTACACGGGCGACGTGTCGCTGCTCATCTCGCAGGTCTTGGGCATTGTGGTGACGGTCGTTATTGTGCTGGTGCTCGACTTGGTGATCGCCGCGGTGGTCAAGGCGCTGTTCCACGGTAGCCTGCGTGTGGACGAGGCCGACGAGGCGCTGGGTCTGGATGTGAGTCAACACGGCGAGAGCGCATATCCCTCCTTCTCGGGACTTGACTAGCGGCTTCCCCAGGCACCGCACCTTGGGTTTCAAACCGTCGCTTGCGTACAAAAGTACGCGGCGCTCCTCTTTCGGGGCAATCTCGGGCACCTGGAAAACCCGTGCCATGTGAAGAACAATCAATTTCTTTTATTAAAGAGAGGAATTCACTATGAAGAAGATTACGGCGATTGTTCGCGCCGAGAAGCTTGAGGTTCTTAAAGATGCGCTGTTTGCTGCTGATGTTCGCGGTATGACTATCAACCAGGTGCAGGGCTGCGGTGCGCAACATGGCTGGAAGGAATACGTGCGCGGCAACGAGTTGCTTGTTAACACGATCCCTAAGGTGCAGTTCACGCTCATTTGTGCCGATGAGCATGTCGACGGAATTGTCGACATCATCTGCAACGCCGCTCGTACCGGTGCCGTTGGAGACGGCAAGATTTGGGTCGAGCCGGTCGAGGAAGTCATCCGCATCCGTACCGGCGAACACGGCCCCGCCGCGGTGTAGAATCGACCGTCTACCATCCGCAACGTTAAAATGCTGCAATGAGGCACAAGACTTGCGTTGTGGATGGACGGATTATGGGTCGTAATAAATATCCCGAGGAGACTGTCGCGAAGATTCTCGACGCGGCGCTGGAGCTATTCTGCGTACAGGGTTATGAGGGGACGAGCATCCAAGACATCGTCGACCGCCTCGATGGCATGACCAAGGGTGCTGTCTATCATCACTTTAAGAGCAAAGAGGAGATTTTCAACGCCGCATTTGATCGGGCAACGGCTCCGATTGCTGAACACCGTCGCGCGACACTCGGTGCTGGCAATATGACGGGAGCTCAAAAGCTCAAACGACTTTATGCGCCCGAGTCCGTCGTTCCGCAAATCGAGCTATGGGCTCGCATGCATCCTGCGGCAGATCCGGTAAAAAGCTCGCGGCTGCTGGCGATGCAGTACCAAGGTTCGTTTGACGAGTCGGCCGATGGCAATCTCTTGCCAGTAATCGAGGAGGGCATCGCCGACGGCTCCATTGCGTGCGAATGCCCGCGCGAAGCAGCGGAGGCCGTATCGTTGTTAGCGAATCTTTGGCTGCTGCCATTGTTCCGTCCGCTCGAGCCCAAGGAGCGAATGCTCGCTCGCGCACAATGTTTGGCACAGATGGCGGCAGCGGTGGGGCTCGATTTGGGTAATGAAGTGCTCCAGACAACGGCCCAGATTTGGGACGTATGGAACCGTGCCGGGTGGTAATATAGATACCAACGGTATGTAATTGATTTGTGAGGGTAGCCACGGCTGCCCTTTTCAAGTCATTAAATACATACTGACAGTATGTATTTGGGGGCAGGCTTATGGCTGGGATGCGAAGAATTAGCGTTTCATTGGCGCCAAAAACAGTGCGATCTATCAGGCTATTTGGTCTTCTTGTTGCACAGCTGTGTGCGTATTCGATGCTGTCGGCACTGTGCTTTGCGTGTCCGCTCTACTTGTTCGATTGCAGCGGCTCCTCAACGTTATATGGCGCCGTCGCGGCGATAGCGTTCATACCGGGCGTGCTCGCGACTCCGGTTGGCGGGATTTTGGCGGATCGGGGAAGACATCGCGGGGTTCTTGTGGTACTCGGCATTGTTCTGATGGCTGCATCACTGCTGTTTATCCCCATGAAGCGTTCGCTGCCTCTTGCGGTTGTCGTGGCAGCAATGCTTTGCGTCCAATATGGCATCCAATCGCTGCTGAAACCGATGCTTCAAATTGAGGCGGTGCGCATGACGGGCCAAGAAAAGGTTGAGCGTGCCACTGCGTTGGTCTCGCAGATAATCATGATGAGCAATATCTTGGGGCCTGTAGTCGGGACGGCAGTCTATGGGTGCTTTGGTATCGATACTCTATGCGAAACCGCGGCGTTGACGTTTACGATTTCAGCCCTGCTGTTCGGGGGCGCACTCAAGCAAAATGCCTCATCTGAAACGATGGGAGACGGCGCGACTCGTACGACACGCCGAAACGATTTTCGGGAGTTGATTCGGTACCTGTCTCAAAACTCATCATTGCTCGTTGTGTTTTTGATTGCGGCTATTTTGAACCTTGCGTTAGTTGGGTTAACGATTGGTGCTCCCGTTATTGTTGCAAAGCATCTCGGAATGCAGTCATCCTTCGTTGGGATTATTGAGGTGGCTATGGGCTTAGGTGGTCTTGTCGGCAGTGGTTTGGTCGGTATTTGGCCGCATCGTTTTTCCTTCAAGGGCATATGTCGATATGTTGCGATGATCTGTTTTGGAGTCGTGCCGATTATTGTCACGCTACTGAGCGGTCCTGATGAATTAGCGTTTGCCGCGCTTGCGGCCGGCTCGGCATGGGTCATGGCGTGGGCAAGCATTACATCGGTCGAAATCGTTTCATTTGTTCAGCGGTCAGCGCCAAAGGAACTCTGCGGAAAAGTGCTGGCACTCGTTTATATGACGCTTTCCTGTGCAACGCCTATTGGCCAATTGGTTTACGGGCTCGCATATGATCGATGGACACCGGCGATTGTATTCGCAGGCATGTTGGCGGTGCTGACGTTGACGACGGCGCTGTTTTATCGGCTGAAAAGTCGCTTGTGGCGATTGTCTTAGCGCGCTGGGGCACCGTGAATTTGTGAAGGCAGTGGCACGTCGCGTCGTGACGGCATTGTTTGGGCGTGCCTCTCCTTCGTCTACAATATCGTGCAGACGAAGGAGAGGCACGCCCATGATCAAGATGTTTGCGAGTGACTTAGACGGAACGCTGCTGAACGCCCTGCATGAGGCGGATGGGACCATCCGCCGTGCCATTCGCGAGCTGACCGAAGCTGGCCTGCATGTGGTTCCCGCGACCGGACGCTCGACGCTGCCGATCGGCGAGCATGGCTTTACGGGCCTGGCGCTTGACGCCTGCTGCTCCAATGGATCCATCGTGCGCGACAGTCATGGCGAGGTGCTCAAAACCTGGACCATTGACCCGCAGATCACCGAGGAACTGCTCAAGGAGTTTCCGGACATTTGCTTTGATTGCTCCACGCCCGATGGCATGTTCTCGAGCGGCTCGTTCGAGATGCATCAGGCGGGCTTTAAAAAGGACAGCCCTATCAAGCGTATCGTGATGCGTGGCATGCGTGCACGTGGCGGGTATCACGAGGAGCAATATTTCGACCAGTCGATCGGTGACATCCTGCGCCACGATGTGTGCAAGATCAACTGCCGCGTGACCTCGCCCGAGCTGGAGCGTGACCTTAAAGCATATTTGGCCGAGCGATCGGACCGCGTGGTCAACGCGCCGTTCGATCCGGTGATGTTCGAGATCACGGACGTGGCGTGCAACAAGGGCGAGAGCGTGGCCTGGCTGGCGGGCTACTACGGTATTGCCGAGGATGAGGTCGCGGTCTACGGCGACGGCGGCAACGATATCGCCATGCTCAATCGTTTTCGTCACAGCTACGCGACCAAAAACGCAAGCGATGCAGCCAAGGCCGCCGCGAGCGCGACTATCGGCAGTTGCATGGTCCACGCCGTTCCCAAACACATGCTCGCCACCATGCACAAGCAAAACTCCCGCACCGTCATCGAATAATGTGACAAAGGGACAGCCCCTCTGTCACATGGGAGATGCCGGCTTTTGGCGTATAGGACTGTCTCGCTTTCGCCACCAACAAATTTCGAGTTATTCGGCCTGTCGGAGGTCGTTAAATGGCTAAAGATGCCCTCTCGGGAACATTCATACCTCTAATGGTGTTTGATCCGGTGTCGTAAGTGCGCAAATGGGCATGTATGCGCTCAAATAAGGACAAAAACCCTCAGATAATCCCGGCGGTGCATTTATACAGAACTAGCAGCGTGGCCGAATAACTCGAAAAATGTAGGTGGCAGTTCGGCGACAAGCTCGGGTACGGCAAAGGAACTGTTCCTTCGCCGTACCCGAGCTCCGATCTTCTGAAATACGAACAAACATTCGCATATCTAACTGCGCTTTGATAGAATTGATACTGTTGGCGGCAGTTCCATGTGCCGGGCAACGCCCTCCATCTGATGGGAGGTGATGCCCATGACCGATTTGATTGATTTCGTGAGACTTCTGACCGCTTTGGTCTCGTTCTTCACGGCGCTTGTCGGCCTTTCCGAGGCACTCAAGCAGCGTTCGAAGCGCAACAGAAGGGGTCGCCGCCGCTAAGGCGTTGACCCCCTAATGCAAACAACGGCGCTGCCCAGCTTTGCAGAACTTGGGCTGCCGTCGACATTATTCTACCCACGAATGACATTTTGGACAATCGGTAATGCCGCTCCAAAAGCCAGGTGGGTTGTGACAAAGGGACTGTCCCTTTGTCACATCCAAAATATTGCCTTTACGTGTTGATGCACACGGTGTGCAATAATACTCGCACTGTGCAATAGCGCACAGGTTGAGTAACAAGGAGGACGCTTGTCCCAGCTCGAGAAATGCGATCGCCGGTCCCTTCGCTCGCAGCGTGCCCTTCGCCAGGCACTTGCCAGCGAGCTTGCCGAAAGCGGCGACCTTTCGCGCATTAATGTCGCGTCGCTCACCGAGCGCGCTGGCCTTACGCGTCGCACGTTCTATTCGCATTACCGCGATATCCCCGACTTTATCAATCAAATCGAGGACGGCTTGCTGGCCGAGATCCGTGAGCGCATTGAGCTCATCACCGCAGCTCAGCTGCCCGACCTCTATCACAACATCGATGAGCTCGAGCCGGCACCCGGTTCGGTTGAGCTGCTGCGTTATCTTGCGGCCAATCGCGACTTAATCGGTGCGCTGCTGGGTCCGGGCGGCGACCAGGCCTTCATTAAAAGGATCATCGACACCGCGCGTGAGGCTGTGGTGCCGCGTGCGCAGACGGGCATTTTGGGCCTGGCGCTGGGCACGTTCTTTGACTACTACGTCACCTACGTCGTGAGTGCCGAGGTCGGCATGATTCAGCGCTGGTTTGAGCGTGGGCTCACCGAATCGCCCGAGGCCATGGCGCGCATTATGACGGTGCTCGCTTTTGTGCGCCCTGGTGACCTGTATGGCCAACCCATCGATATCAACGTGCCGGAATACGGCATGAAGCTATTGAACCTGCAGCTCGAGGACGCGGCCGACACCGCCGCAGCCGTCGAGTCCAACAACTAAGAGGAGAGACAATGAGCAAACTCGTCGAGGGCATTAAGGACCGTATGGTCGCTGCCGCGCGTGAGGCTGCACCCGCCGTGGTGGATGCCGCGCAGAAGGCCGCGACCGCAGCTGCCGAGAAAGTTGCCGAGGCAGTTGCCGATGCCAAGAACGCGGCAGGGGAGACGTCCGTCGCTAGCGAGCCCGCCACCGCCGCTGAGCCCGTAGCCGCCGCCCACACCCCCGAAGGCGCGATCTTCAACCCCGAGAACGCTCGTGGCAACCTGCACTTGGGCATCGACGTGGGCTCCACCACCGTTAAGCTCGCTGTGCTCAACGACGACAACCAGATTGTCTACGCCAAGTACCAGCGCCACCACACCGACGTCCGCGCCTGCGCCCGCGACCTGTTCGAGGGCGCTGCGACCGTGCTGCCGACGGCCCAGATGACCTGCGCCATTACCGGCTCGGGCGGCCTGCTGCTGTCCCAGTGGCTCGACCTGGAGTTTGTCCAGGAGGTCATCGCCAGCAAGCGCGCTGTCGAGACCCTCATCCCGGCCACCGATGTCGCCATCGAGCTGGGCGGCGAGGACGCCAAGATCATCTACTTCGACAACGGCATCGAGCAGCGCATGAACGGCACCTGTGCCGGCGGTACGGGCGCGTTCATCGACCAGATGGCAACCCTGCTGCACACCGACGCCAGCGGCCTTAACGAACTCGCGGCCAACGCCACCACCATCTATCCCATCGCCAGCCGCTGCGGCGTTTTTGCCAAGACCGACGTCCAGCCGCTGCTCAACGAGGGCGCCCGCCCCGAGGACGTGGCGGCCTCCATCTTCCAAGCCGTCGTGACCCAGACCATCTCGGGTCTGGCGTGCGGCCGTCCCATTCGCGGCAACGTCGCCTTCCTGGGCGGCCCGCTGCAGTATCTCTCTGAGCTGCGCCACCGCTTCTACCTCACGCTCAACCTGGACGAAGAGCACCGCATTGTGCCCCAAAACGCTCACCTGTTTGTGGCGAGCGGCGCCGCCATGGCGCACGAGTCCAACAAGCTCAGCACGTTCCCGCAGCTCATCGAGGCCATCGACAGCTTGGGTGACACGCAGGGTGCCGAGGTCGAGCGTCTGGATCCGCTCTTTGCCACCGACGAGGACTTTGCCGAGTTCAAGACCCGCCACGACACCGAGGTCGTCCCCAAGGGCAAGCTCGACGGCTACACCGGCCGCGTGTTCATTGGCATCGACGCCGGCTCCACCACCATGAAGGCCGCGCTCGTGGGCGAGGATGGCCAGCTGTTGCACACCTGGTACGGCAACAACAACGGCGACATCCTGGGCACGGCCAAGGTCATCATGGCCGATTTCTACAACCACATTCCCGCCGGCTGCACCATCGGTCACGTGACCACCACGGGCTACGGTGAGGCGCTGCTCATCGAGGCCCTCAAGGCCGATTCCGGCGAGATCGAGACCGTCGCGCACCTGCGCGGCGCCAAGGCATTCCTGCCCGGCGTCGAGTTCATCCTGGACATTGGCGGCCAGGACATGAAGTGCCTGCGCGTCAAGGACGGCGTCATCGAGCACATCATGCTCAACGAGGCCTGCTCGTCGGGCTGCGGCAGCTTTATCGAGAGCTTCGCCGTGTCTATGAACATGGACGTGCGCGCGTTCGCCAACGCTGCCATTCATGCCAAGGCCCCCGTCGACCTGGGCAGCCGCTGCACGGTCTTTATGAACTCGCGCGTTAAGCAGGCGCAAAAGGAAGGCGCCACGGTGGACGACATCGCGGCCGGCCTGTCCTATTCCGTCATCAAGAATGCCCTATTCAAGGTCATTAAGCTGCGCGACCCCAAGGAGATCGGCAACCAGGTGATCGTCCAGGGCGGCACCTTTATGTCCGATGCCACGCTGCGCGCGTTTGAGCAGCTCACGGGCGTTCATGCCGTGCGTCCCGACATCGCCGGCTGCATGGGCGCCTACGGTGCGGCCCTGCTCGCCCGCGATCGCGCCGGCGCCGACGGCACCTCGACCATTCTTTCTGCCGAGGACATCGCGCACCTTACCGTGACGCAAAAGCATGTCCGCTGCGGCCGTTGCTCTAACAACTGCCAGCTTACCGTCAACGACTTTGGCGGCGGCAGGCGCTTCATTACCGGCAACCGCTGCGAGAAGGGCGCCGGCCACAAAAAGCAGAAGACTGAGGCCCCCAACCTTTTCAAAAAGAAAAACGAGCTGCTCTTTAACCGCGAGATCCTGAGTCCCGACGAGGCCCCGCGCGGCACCGTGGGTATCCCGCGCGCACTCAACATGTACGAGAACTACCCCTTCTGGCACGCGTTCTTTACGCGCCTGGGCTTTAGCGTGCAGCTGTCCGACCAGTCGAGCAAAAAGACCTACCAGGCGGGCATCGAGTCCATGCCGTCCGAGAGCGTGTGCTACCCGGCAAAGATGAGCCACGGCCATGTGATGAACCTCATCGACCGCGACGTCGACTTTATCTGGATGCCGTGCGTGCGCTGGGAGCGCAAGGAGGATCCGACGGCTGGCAACTGCTATAACTGCCCCATCGTCATGAGCTACCCCACGGCGCTGGCGCTCAACATCGACGAGATCCGCGAGCAGAACATCGAGTTCCTGTACCCGTTTGTGCCGTATCACGACAAGACCGAGCTCAAGCGCCGTCTGTACCAGGTGCTCGCCGTCGACCGTGTGGCCGATGCTGAGGCCGGTCGCGGTCGCGTGCGTGGACCCAAGATCACGCGCTCCGAGGTCGATGCCGCTGTCAACGCTGCCTTTGAGGCCGATGCGCGTTTCCATGAGGACATCCAGACCATGGGCGAGGAGGCTCTTAAGTGGGTCGAGGACCACGGTGGCCACGGCATCGTGCTCGCCGGTCGTCCCTACCATAACGACCCCGAGATCAACCACGCCCTGCCCGAGCTTATCTCGAGCTTTGGCTTTGCGGTCTTTACCGAGGATTCGCTCGCGCATCTGGTAAAGCCCGAGCGTCCGATTCGCGTCGTCGACCAGTGGATGTACCACAGCCGCCTGTACGCCGTCGCCCGCTTTGTGACGATGCGCAACGACCTGGACCTGATCCAGCTCAACTCCTTCGGCTGCGGCCTGGACGCCCTGACCACCGATCAGGTACAGGAGATCCTGGAGGCCAGCGGCAAGATCTACACCGTGCTCAAGATCGACGAGGTGTCCAACCTGGGCGCCGCGCGCATCCGCATCCGCTCGCTCATGGCAGCGCTCAAGGACCAGGAGGCCGAGCGCCTGGCCGTGGCCACGGCCGCGGGCGAGGCCTACGAGCAGGGCGATGCCGCGCCGGTGGCGCCTTCCACGGATGCCCCCGCGTTCGCGAGTCGTAAGTACACGTTCGAGGCGCAGCGCGAGAGTGCTTCGACCGCGTGGCCCAAGGTGCCCTTTACTGAGCAGATGCGTGACGAGGGCTATACCATCCTGTGCCCGCAGATGGCGCCAATCCACTTTGACCTGGTCAAAGAGGTGTTCCGTGGTGCTGGCTACAACTTGGAGCTGCTGCCCTCGACTGACCACGACGCCGTCGAGGCCGGCCTGCGCTATGTGAACAACGACATCTGCTATCCGTCGATTCTGGTAACGGGCCAGATTATGGAGGCCATCGAGAGCGGTCGGTACGACCTGTCCAAGACGGCCGTGGTTATCAGCCAGACCGGCGGCGGCTGCCGTGCCACCAACTACATCGCACTCATCCGCAAGGCCCTGCGTGAGAGCGGTCACCCCGAGATCCCGGTGATCTCGCTTTCGGCCGTGGCGCTCGGCGAGGACAACCCCGGCTTTAAGATTACGCCGGCGCTGCTTAAGCAGGCCGTGTACGCGGTGCTCTTTGGCGACGTGATGATGCAGATGCTCTACCGCTGCCGTCCGTACGAGGCCACGCCCGGTGCTGCCAACGCGCTCTACGAGGAGTATATGGCGCGCGCCCGCAAGTTGGCGCCCAAGTTCAACCGCCACAACTACACCAAGCTGTGCCGCGAGGCCATCCACGCGTTCGACACCATGCCGCTCGTGGGCGAGGGCACCAAGCCGCGCGTGGGCGTGGTCGGCGAGATCCTGGTCAAGTTCCACCCTACGGCCAACAACCACGTGGTCGATGTCATCGAGCGTGAGGGCTGCGAGGCCGTAGTACCGGGCCTGCTCGACTTCTTCCTGTACTCCATGAGCAACGCCGAGCTACAGAAGGACGAGCTGGGAAGCTCTGCTACCACGCGCGCTGGTATGCAGGCGCTCATCAAGCTCGTGGACTGGATGCGCACGCCGGTGGAGGAGATGCTCGAAAAGTCCGAGCGCTTTGAGGCGCCCGAGCGCATCGGCACCATGGCCGACAAGGCCCGCACGGTGCTTTCGGTGTGCAACAACATGGGCGAAGGCTGGCTGCTCACGGCCGAGATGCTCGACCTGATTGACCATGGCGCGCCCAACATTATCTGCACGCAGCCTTTCGCGTGCCTGCCCAATCACGTGGTGGGCAAGGCCGTGATCAAGGAGCTGCGCCGTCAGCACCCCGAGAGCAATATCGTCGCGGTGGACTACGACCCCGGTGCGTCCGAGGTCAACCAGCTCAACCGCATTAAGCTCATGATCAGCGTGGCCAAGGAGAACATGCGCGCCGACAAGGGCTTTAAGCTCGAGAAGGTGGCGCCGCTCGCGATGGACGAGGTCACCGGCCAGATGCGTGCCCATGATGGCTGCGTGAGCTGCGGGCCGGCCAGCGAGGAAGCCGTTGCATCGGTCGCTGAGCGCTTGGGACGCAGCATTAAGAAGTAACTGGCTTGCTTAGGGCTAGATATGAGGCAAGCGGGTGGTGGCCGTACCGGTTACCACCCGTTTTTGTTGGACATATGTTGCGTAAACGCCCTAGCTATCATCCCTTGCGAACTTAGATTTCGGAAGTATGCGGCAAAATCTGAATAGGCCGAGCACACCGGGTATGCCCGAGCTCTATACCTGCGGTTTTATTGGCGAAAAACCGGGGTGTGCTCGAGAGTTCTGGAATTTGCCGCATACTTCCGAAAACGACGTTTCTGCGGCACCAAAAATCGCCCTCGGAGCCTTGAAATAATGAACAGGTGTAGCCGTTCGCGGCAAAATACCGTCCGTTTATAGAACCCACCCCCATCGCGCGTCATCCTTACGGTTGAATAAATACACATCTATGGAATTACGTAAGAGAGGACCGTTCCATGAGCTACAAGACCGTTTGCGTTGCCGGCGGCGGCGTGTTGGGAAGCCAGATTGCCTTTCAGGCTGCCTACTGCGGCTTTGATGTGACGATCTGGCTGCGCAGCGAGGGCAGCATCTGCCGCACCCAGCCCAAGATCGATCATGTGCGCGAGGAGTACATCGCGGCAATCGAGGGCATGGCGGATGGCACAGGCGAGTGGTGCGCCGGTATCGCCGATAGCGGCCAGCCCTTCGACAAGGAGGCGGCACTCGCCGCCGTCGAGTGTGCCTACTCCACGCTCAAGCTGGAGCTCGATCTTGCCAAGGCCGTAGCCGACGCCGACCTGGTCATCGAGTCTATGGCCGAGGACACCCAGGCAAAGATCGACTTCTACAAAAAGCTTGCCCCGGTTCTCCCGCAAAAGACCGTCGTCGTGACGAACTCCTCTACGCTGCTGCCGAGCACCTTTGCCAAGTACACTGGTCGCCCCGAGAAGTACCTGTCGCTGCACTTTGCCAACTCCATCTGGAAGAACAACATGACCGAGGTCATGGCGCAGGATCAAACCGACAAGCGCTACTTCGACGAGCTCGTCGACTTCGCCAACGACATTCGCATGCTTGCCCTGCCCGTCAACAAGGAAAAGAACGGCTACCTGCTCAATTCCATGCTGGTGCCATGGCTGCTTTCGGGCCTCGACCTGTATGTCTCGGGCGTGAGCGATCCCAAGAGCATCGACCTCGCATGGACGCGTGGCACCGGCGCCCCCAAGGGTCCGTTCCGCGTATTCGATACGGTTGGTATCCAGACGGCTTACAACATCGTTATGCAGTACCAGAAGGTGCCGGGTCTGGTGAGCCCGCTGCTCAAAAAGATGATGATGCCCTACAACTTTAAGGCCATGGCATCCGTCCTCAAGCAGATGCTCGACGAAGGCAAGCTGGGCGAAAGCTCGGGCGAGGGCTTCTTCAAGTACTAAAAAATGATCCCTCGGGGACGGAGGAAAACGGATCATCGCATTCCTGCGTCCCCTGTGCATCTTGCGACTAACAGCTCCGGCTGCCGTGAGCCTAAGCCAGCCTTAAGGGGCGTTTGTTAAGCTGCGAGTCAAAATTGGACAGGCCTGGGCAAACGCCATGGTATATGAGGAAAACGACGGTGGTATTCAAAGACGGTAACGATATGGAATTGAGTGATAAGGACATTAGGCTATTCTCGCGTCGAGCGGCTCTTGCGGGTGCGGCGGGCGCGCTGGCACTTGCCGGGACGGGGCTTACGGGCTGTTCAGTCGGCGGGGCCGGCACGGGTGCCGCATCCACTGCGAGCAACGAGCTCACCGACGAGCAAAAGAAGTTCCACAAGCAGATTCTCGCGACCTACGACGTCGAGAAGCAGGCGGCCATCAAAGACCAGCTCGATGCTGATTACGCCGCAGGCAGCTTCGACGAAACCGCCCCGTTCGTCAAGGCAGATCCCTTTGGCACCGATACCCTGAGCTGCTACATGCGCTTTGCAACGGCGGATCCCGTAACCGTCTCCTACAAGGTCGCCGAACGCAAAAAGGCCGGTGACGCGCCCAAAGTCGCCACCTTTTCCCACACGCCCCACGGCGGCGACGCGCCGGCTACGGAGCACGAGTTCAAGGTCATCGGCCTCATTCCCAACCACAAAAACACGGTTACCCTCACCTGTACGGCACAAGACGGTATCAGTCGCACCTCGACCTTTACCGTCAAGACGCCGGCTCTCAAGGGCGAGGAAGAAGAGCGGCTCGCCGTCACGGCGGGGGAGTCCAACACGCCGCTCGCTGATGGCCTCTTTGCCATCCTGGGCAACGACTCATCCAAGCTCGACTTTATGTACCTCTACGACAACGCGGGACAGATCCGTGGCGAGGTGCCAATCATCGGCTACCGCAGCCACCGCCTGCTGTTTCCGGGCGACGGTAGCATGATCATGAGCGTCTCGACGACCAAGATGGCCCAGATCAACGCCATCGGCCAGGTGGTAAACGTTTGGAGCACGGGCGACTATGAGTTACACCACGACTACGCCTTCGATGGCGACGGCAATCTGCTGGTGCTGGCGAGCCATGCCGGCTCCGAGGCCGATTTGGACGTCGACCGCGCGGCCGCCAAAAAAGACAAGGACGATCGCGTTAATGTCGAGGACCTCATCATTAAGATTGACGTGACCACCGGTGACGCCAATCTCGTCGTGGACCTGGGCGATATATTCCCCGACCTCAAGGCAAGCGCTAAGGTGGCCTCGGACGGCGATCTGGATTGGATTCATATCAACACGATTCAGTGGCTCGGCGGCGGCACCGTTCTGCTCAGCTCGCGCGAGACCTCAACGGTTATCAAGCTCACGGATATCTACGGCACGCCTACGGTCGATTGGCTTATGGGCTCGCCCGATTTTTGGGCTGACTCGGGCTTTGAGGACAAGTTGCTTCAGGCCCAAGGCGATTTCTCGCTCAACGCGGGCCAGCATAGCGTGACCTATCTGCCGAGTTCTGACACGGTAACGACCGGTCGCTACCAAGTGCTGCTGTACGACAACAATTTTGGTGCAGCCGAGAGCTATCCCAAGTTCGACTGGGGTCAGCTGGGCGCCGCGGTGGTGACCGACTACAGTAAGGGAACGCATTCGTTTGGACGCATCTTTACGGTGGACGAGACCGCGCGCACCTACGAGCTTGTGGACCAGATCGCAGTGCCGTTCTCGGGCTACGTGAGCAGCGCGCAACGTGTCGGCGATCCAAATAGTATGCTCGTGGCATCGGACCAGGCCAAGACCTTCACCGAGTACGATCGCTATGGACTGCCCATCGCTACCTATGAGATGGAAGCCGAGAAGTACATCTACCGCGTGTACAAGTACGAGCTGTAGCGCTGCGCTCGGCTGTGCTTGTGCCCCGCGGCTGTGCTCTCGTGCCGGGCCCACCTCGCGTCCCGCATCACTCCACGTCAAACTCCACGCGATCGAGCTCGGGCACGTTGAGGTCGATGAGCTTGCGGGCAACGCGGCGGTCGTGCTCCCCGAGCGCCTCGCTTGTCGTTACGTGAGCGACAGTCTGGCGCTCGACAAGGCCCTCCTTGTCGCCTTCGGTAGCCGAAGTCTCGACGGCGACGGTGTAATCCTTAAAGCCCGGCAGCACCGCGGAAAGTTCGCGCGTGGTTTCGGTGACGCCGTAGCCGTCCTGCACGCCGGCCTGCGCCGAGCCAATGGACCCCGCGGTCATAACGATGCAGGGGATGGCAAAGATCACCGTACCCACGATGATGCGGCGGCGCACCTTGTGCGACAGCTCATCGACCTCGGCATTTTCCTCAGCGGTCACAATGCCGTCGCCGTTGAGGTCACGCTTGAGCGGTACACGTAAAAGAAGCAATACGGCTTCGGCCGCCAGTGCGATAAAGACGACGTTGATGCCAAATTCGTAGAGGGCCGAGAGGAACAGCGACCCGCTCGCGATGGCAATGCCGTAGCCCGCCGCGCACAGGGGCGGCATGAGCGCAGTCGCCACGGCTACGCCGGCAATGAGCGTCGAAGGCTCCTGGTCGCGCGAGTTGCCCAGCCCGCCCGCAAAGCCGCCCGCGAGCGCGACGGCAAGGTCCCATACGGTGGGTGTCGAGTTATCGATGATGGCGGCCGTGGTGGTGCCAAGGGGCGAGAGCTTAAAATACAGCGTGGAAGTGATCAGGCAAAGGACCATCTGCAGCGCGAGGCCGGCAATTGCCTCGAGGGTAATCTCGCGGTCGAGCGTGGCGATGCCGTAGGCCATGGCAAGGACCGAGCCCATGAGCGGGCAGATGAGCATGGCGCCCACAATGGCGATGTCCGAATCGATATCGAGGCCGACACTCGCGATCAGCATGGCGATAATGAGGATGCACAGGTGAGAGCCGGTCAGGCGCGCCCCGTTTACAAAGCGCTTGCGAATCACGTGATAGGGGGCGCGACCCTCGCGAATGTTGAATGCGCGCCTCAGGAAGCGACCGGCGTTCTCCATGACCTCGCTATAGGCAGGGCGGATGCCGTGGCGCCGGTGATGGCGCTCGCGCAGTCGCTTGAGCTGCTGGTTATCGAGTTTCATGTTCACCTCGCTTCGCCGCGGGCTATGCATCGCGCCCGCTGCCTCTACTCTACACCGCGGCAGGCGGGGTGGTCATCTTGACGTGAAACTTAGACGAGTAGGTAAAGGGGGCGCGTCAAATGAGGTTGAAGCCGAGGGTTTCGGCAGATACAGAAAAGCGCGGGGCCGGATGGTCTCCGACCCCGCGCTCTGCACGGGTACGTTGTTGTTGGGTTTAGCCCAGCAGGCTCAGGCCCACGGAGATGAACGCCAGGATAACCCCGACGACGGACTCGCCGCCCAGCAGGCCACTGGCAACGACCAGGCCCTGCTCCTGGAAGGCGGCATCCTTGGCGGCCTTCTCCTCGTCCGACAGACCGGCCTCGGCGTCGCGGTGTGCGGCCCACTTGTCGTAGGCGAGCTTGACGCAGGAGCCCAGGAATGCCGTGAGCGACATGTAGAACGGCAGGTACACGCCCAGGCCGATCATCATTGCCGGAATGCCGAGCCAGTACATGACGATGCCGGCGATAAAGCCGCCTGCGAACCACGGCACGCTCGGGATGCCCGAGACCATGGTGGCGACCACGCTTGCCTGCGCGGCCACAAAGCTCTTGTCGGGACCAAAGGCGTCCGGACCATAGGCGGTGACGAGCGCGACCATGACAGCGGCAGCGACCAGGGCGCCCACGATGCCGCCAATGGCCTGGCCGACCCACTGTGCACGCGGGTTGGTACCCAGTACAGCTCCGGCCTTAAAGTCGTTCATGACGTCGCCCGCAAGGCCGCACGCCACGGCCACGATGCCGGCGATAAAGAACAGCTTGACCTGTGCGAGCTGCGCGAAGGCTGCCACGATGAGCATGACGATGAGACCAAAGATCTCCATGGGGTCGATACCCGTCTGGCCGCAGCTCTGAGCGCTCATGATGGTGGTGACAAAGGTGAACAGCGTGACGATGACGGCCGGGACGGGACCGAGGTCGAGCGCGATGGCAACGATCACGGCGATTGCTGCGGTGCCCAGGCCGATGATGCCGGCGTCGAGCTTAAGCGAGCCCGAGATGAGCGACTGCTCGTCGGTGTCGGTGGAGCTGTCGGCGGCGAGGCCACGGACGATGCCGGCGACCTGCGGCAGGATGTCCTTGAGGACGACGGCGACGCCAAAGCCCATCATAAGGCCCATACCGAGGGACTTGACGATACCCTGCGCGGTCACAATATCGAACAGGCCGGCAGCGTTGCCGCCAACGATGATGCCAAAGTTGCCCAGCAGCGCGCCGGCAAACCAGAAGGCGACGGGGGCAAAGCCCACCAAAAAGCCGATGGACAGCAACATGGGCGAGTTGTAGATGGCAAAGGTCACGCCGGGGATATTGAGCGTGCACAGCATGCTGGGCACCACGCCCAGGGCGTCGCGCAACACGCTGTAGATGCCTGCAATGGCCATGGAGCCAAAGAGCTGCTTGCCGGTCTTGCCGCCGGCCTCGGTGGCGCGCAGGGTCTGAGCTGCGGCGTTGCCGGTGGGGAACTCCAGCGCGGCGTCCACGATAAAGCGACGGTGGATGAGCGCTGTTGCCAGAAGGCCCAAGATGGTGCCGGCGAGCGCCACGATGAACATGTCGAGCCAGCTGATCTGGTCGGCATAGCCCAGCATCCAGGCGCCCGGGATGGTAAACGCCAAGCCGCCGGCGACCATGGCGCCCGCGGACATGATGGTGTGGGTGACGTTGGCCTCGTTGAGGCTGGCGTTGCCCATGAGCTTCAGGAAGAACAGCGAAATGACGGCAGCGAAAATGATCGGCCAGGGGAGCGCACCCATCTTGAGGGCGGTATAGGCCGAGCTTGCCGTGATAATCACGCAGCCAAGGACGCCGATGACGACGCCGCGCAGCGTGAGTTGACCGCGCATCGAGGTGCGGTTCGAGGGATTGCTCATATAGAACTCCTTTGCGTATATCCGCTTCCCCCGCAAGCGCCGCTACGGATACGGCGCGGGAAGTCGGGTTACCAAGGGCCGCCGCGTGAGCTCGCGCACGACCGCGCATCAGTATAGCCGCAAGGTAGTTAATTTGGGACGGGGCTTTTTTAGCTACCTCAGGCGAAGCCGAAGGATGATTATTCTGGGACGGGGATTTAAAAACCATTGCGTACCTAATGATTTTTAAATCCCCGTCCCAGAATAATCATCGGGATATACTGCTGGGCAGACGAAAGGAGTGCCGACGATGCTTAATGGCTGCGCATATATATTGACGGTCGACGTGGGCAACACATTCATTCGCTTTGGCCTGTTTGCCGAGGATTCGGCCGCGGCGCAGGAATGCCCGCTTGCGACGTGCGAGATCACGACGCCGCCGAGCATCACGGCCGACGAGGCGCGTATGAGGCTCGTACAGGTCATGGGCGCGCTAGCAATCGATGCGGGCATGCCGGGTGTGCTCGTTCCCGCGGCGGCCGTGCTGAGTTGTGTGGTGCCGGCGCTCGAGCGCCCGTGGAAGGCGGCGCTTTCCCGCACCTGCACGGGGCGCGTGCTCACCGTGGGGCCGGGCCTCAAGACCGGCATGCCCGTGCACTACGACGATCCGGCCGAGATCGGCCCCGACCGCATCGCCGACGCCGTGGCGGCCCGTGTCGTCTACGGCTCTCCGTGTATCGTGATCGACCTGGGTACTACGACCAATATCGAGGTCATCGATGCGCGCGGAACCTTTGTCGGCGGCGTTATCGCGCCGGGTCTGGCGCTTGGCGCCCGCTCGCTTTCGGCCGCTGCGGCGCGCCTGCCGCAGGTCGAGCCCTCGGCACCCACGCATGTGATCGGTCGCAACACGCGCGAGGCCATGCGCTCGGGCGTGGTCTTGGGCGAGGTGGCCCGCATCGACGGCATGCTCGACATGGTGCTTGCCGAGATGCGCTCGACCAAGGCGGCGGGGGAGGGCAGCGTGCCCATCGTCATCACCGGCGACGATGCCGAGGCGCTCGCGGCGTTGGTCGGTCACAGCCTGACGGTAGACGACGCACTGACGCTACGGGGTCTCGCCGAACTGTACCGCATCAATCAAAAGCCCCGTCGCGCGTAGCGATGGGGGCGGTGGGACAAAAACGTCTCCACCTTTCACCTGCTACAATGGGTCAAACTATTGCGATTTCGGAGGTGTCTGCCATGTCGGACGATCTTCATCAAACTGCGTCGGGCAAGCGCCGCGACGTTATTAGCTGGGACGAGTTCTTTATGAGCGTGGCCATCGCCGCGCAGCGCCGCAGCAAAGATCCCAATACGCAGGTGGGCGCGTGCATCGCCAGCACCAACCACCGCATCCTTTCGGTGGGCTACAACGGTACGCCCTCGGCACTCAACGATGACTTTTTCCCGTGGGGCACGAGCGATGACCCGCTGCAGGACAAGCATAACTACGTAGTCCATGCCGAAGCCAACGCCGTGCTCAACTACCGCGGCTCGCTCAAAGACCTTGAGGGTTCCACGGTCTACGTCACGCTGTTCCCGTGTCATGACTGCGCCAAGATCCTGGCGCAGGTGGGCGTGGGCGAGGTTGTCTACCTGGACAATAAGTACGCCGACACCGACGACGGCCGCATCAGCCGTCGCATTCTCGACTCCTGCGGCATTAGCTACCGCCAGGTTATCGTCGATGTCCACATCGGCACCGGGGAACAAACTCAGCAGTAGCGGCAGCGTGTGCTAGCGCCGGGCGTCGGCAAAAGCAGCTAAAAAAGCCCCGTCCCAAATTGACTGCTCGTGAAAGTCGTGTCCGCACGCATGGCTGGCGCCTAAGCGGGTACATGGCTGTAGTAACATAGCCCCTGTCCGCGGGCGTGCCCGCGTTATTGTGAGAAAGGAGCCCCTGTGGCTGTTAACGAAGAGCTGCTTAAGAAGGTTCTTGAGGAGATCCGCCCCAACCTGCAGGCTGACGGCGGCGATATGGAGTATGTGGGCGTCGACGACGAGGGCGTCGTCCAGCTTGAGCTTCAGGGTGCCTGCGCCGGCTGCCCTATGAGCGCACTGACCCTGTCCATGGGTATCGAGCGTATTCTCAAGGAGCACGTACCCGGCGTTACCCGTGTCGAGCAGGTCAATGCCTCCGGCGAGACCGAGGACCTGTACGACGAGTACGCGCCGTTCTAAGATGCGAAAGCTGCGGACGGCGTACTCCGCATAGACGTTACGCCCAAATATGCGGCTGCGAGCGAAAGGCCCGCGGCCGCATTTGTATGTAGGGAGTAGGAGGGTCGACATGCTCAACGACCTCTACCATATGCTTGATCCCGTCGCCATTTCGGCGGGGCCCATCACCATCTACTGGTACGGCTTGGCCTATGTGGTCGGAGCTCTGCTCACGGCGGTCGTCATGTACCGCACACAGCGCCGTTGGGGTTTCGATATTACAGGTGACGACCTGACAAGCGTCGTGGTCGGCGTGGTCTTTGGCCTTATCATCGGCGCCCGCCTGTTCTACGTCATCTTTTACGGCGACGGCTACTACTGGGTACATCCGCTCGAGATCTTTGCCACCAACGAGGGCGGCATGAGCTTTCATGGCGGCCTGGTGGGCGGCATCATCGGTGGCGCGCTCGTGTGCCGTATGTACAAGCTCGATGCCTGGACTATCGCCGACCTTGCCGTTATCGGTGCTCCGCTGGCCCTGTGCCTGGGGCGCTGCGCCAACTTTGTCAACGGCGAGCTGTGGGGCAAGCCGACCGATCTGCCCTGGGGTGTGATCTTCGGCGGCGCCGCGGGCGATATGCCACGTCACCCCTCCCAGCTCTACGAGGCATTTCTCGAGGGCATTGTGCTCTTCTGCATTCTGCAGGTGTTCAGCCGCAAAAAACCGCTGCTGCCCCAGGGTACGTTTATGGGCGTGTTTGTGATGGGTTACGGCATCGTCCGCTTCCTCGTTGAGTTTGTGCGCGTGCCCGATGCCCAGCTGGGCTATCTGCTGGGCGGCGTCATCACCATGGGTCAGCTGCTGAGCCTGCCGCTCGTAATCGCAGGACTGGCGCTCATCATCTTCGCCCGACACCGCAATCGCCCCCAGCGCATCTACCTCGACGCCTAGCCACCACATGTCACCACAAGGGGGACAGGCACCTTTGTGGTGGTTTTGCCGGGCAACGATGACAGAACCGTAACGTTTCCCCAGATAAAACCTGCCAAAATAAACCTGTCCCTTTTTGGCAGGTTTCTAGAAAGGCTATTCGGACTGTGAAGGATTCCGACCTCTCCGCAACGGCTGCGCGCGACGCCGCCCGCATCGTTTGGTTTAAGCGCTATCCCGCCAAGCAGACGCTCATCGCATTTTTGCTCGCGCTGTTGGCGACCACGGCGTTTTCCATCGATCCCGCCCCGGTGTCGAGCAACGCAGTCTTGGCAATTGACCCCAAAGCCTCGGGCATGCTGTACGTGTGCTACGAGGTGCTCCTCTCGTTTGCCGGCCATACCGACGCGGTCATGCTGCTTGCGCTTGCCTGCCTGCTTACGCTGCCGTTTCGCTACGTATTCTTTGGCCGCGGTGACGCTTGGCGCCCGTCGGTCGTGCTGCCATCGCTGTTCTTTGCCGTTTGCATGGTGTTCGGCCGTAGCTACGACCTTACCGATTCGGCAGAGATTGTGCTGGGCGACAAGGCACGCGTTATCTGCGCCTGGATTGGCGGCGCGGGCTGGATGCTTCTGGCGATTGTGGCCTTCTATCTGGCTTTTGAGTTTTTGGATTGGTTGAGCTCCCGCCGCATTCCGTTTTCGGAGACCCACTTTGGCCGCGTGTGGCGTGTTGCCCACGCCGTGCTCTCGGTCCATCCCTTTGTCGGGCCGTTTCTTGTGCTCATGATTGCCTGGGCGCCCACGCTTATCGCCTCGCTGCCCGGCCTCTTTATGGGAGATACGGGCGCGCAGATCCGCCAATGGTTCAACTACCCCAACGGCACGAGCGATTACCTGCGCCTGCTTAACCCCAACGTGCTGCTCAACGGCCATCATCCGGTGGTGCACACGGCCATCATCGGCTCGTGCGTGCAACTGGGGCTTTCGCTGTTCAATAGCGCCAATGCGGGCCTTGCCATCTACACCTGTGCCCAATTTGTCATCACGGCCGCCTGCATGGCCTATTCCATATCGTCGCTGCGCAAGCTGGGCGTGAGCCTGCCGGTCCGTGGCGTCACCTTGCTGTTCTTTGCGTTTATGCCGATGTTCTCCAACTATGCGGCGCTGCTGACCAAAGACGTGCTGTTTGCCGATGCGTTTTTGGTGCTGCTCGTTCAGACCGTCAAGCTCGTGGCATGTGGCCTGCCCCGTCGCGATGCCAATGCCAAGCGCGCGGGCGAACAGGCGCCTGTGCTCTTTGCACGCCACGACTGGCTGTTGCTCGTGCTGGGTGCCATGGGTTCCACGTTTTTGCGCAATGGCGGCCTGGTCTTTCCGTTGGCGGCCTGCGTGATTGCGGCGGCGTTTTGCGCTTGGGACGCGCATGTGGCCCGTCGCGTGGCCAAACAGTCTGGCGTCACGCCCTCGTACGCCACGCCACGCTTCCGCTGGGTCGGCGTGCTCGCAGTGCTTGCGCTCTGCCTTGTCTCCAACATGTATTTCACCAAGGTCTTTATGCCGGCGCACGATATCACGCCGGGCTCCAAGCGCGAGATCCTCTCGATTCCGTTTCAGCAGACGGCGCGCTTCGTCCAAAAGCACGACGGCCTTAATTCGGGCGTTAACCCCAAGGTCAAAGACGATGGCACGATTGAGGAAGCTCCCTGCGACGGCTTGGTGACCGATGAGGAGCACGCTGTGATTGATCGCGTGCTTAAGTACGAGAACCTGGGTCGTCGCTACAACCCCGACAAATCGGATGCCGTCAAAAACTGCTTCAATGAGTACGCCTCGCAGGAGGACATCAAGGCCTATTTTAAGGTGTGGGCCCAGATGTTCAAAAAGGACCCCGAGTGCTATATCTCGGCGCTCGTCAATAACTACTACGGGTACTTCTATCCGAGCGCTCGCGATGCGTGGGTCTACAGCACGGCGCGCAGTGCCGAGATCATGGCGAAGCCCGATAACCTCAAGTACTTTGACTTCCATCCGGTCGACAGCAAAGCCGTGCGCTGGTGCGACCACCTGATTAACCTGTACCGCGTGGCGGTGCAGCGCATTCCGTTTATCTCGCTCACCATGAGCTCGGCCACCTACGTGTGGATCATGATCATCGTGGTGGTCTACCTGTTGCGCCGCCATTCGTGGCGCGCGCTGGCCATCTGGATACCGCTACTGGGTGTGCTCGCTGTGTGCCTGATTGGTCCATGTAACGGGTCGACCTACATGCGCTATCTGTACCCGGTCATTGCATGCATGCCTTTCGCCATCGGCGCCACGATCACCCGCAGCGACCGCCTGTGGACCTAACCAAAGATTGGCGCATTGGGGTCAGGCTGCTTTGTGCCAAGGGGCTGCATCATCACGACGCCTTCATTTTGGGGTTTATCTTGCAGGCCGGTAGGTATATCATAACGACGTTTGTTTATATTGCCCGAGCATTCGCGCTGGGCTTTAGGTCGAAACCGATAGGAGACACGTATGTCCGGACACTCTAAGTGGGCCACAACCAAGCATCGTAAGGGCGCGCAGGACGCCAAGCGTTCCGCCCTCTTCTCCAAGCTCAGCCGCAACATCACCGTTGCTGCCCGTCTCGGCGGCGACCCGCTGCCCGAGAACAACGCCAGCCTCGCCGCTGCCGTTGCCAAGGCTAAGGCTCAGTCCATGCCTAAGGACAAGATCAAGTCCGCTATCGATAAGGCCTTTGGTTCGGGTGCCGACGCCGCCGTCTACGAGAACATCGTGTACGAGGGCTACGGTCCCGCCGGTGTTGCCGTCTACGTCGACTGCCTGACCGACAACCGCAACCGCACTGCCGCCGACGTCCGTTCCGCCTTCTCCCACGCTGGTGGCAACCTGGGCACCTCGGGCTCCGTCGCCTTCCAGTTTGAGCGCAAGGGCCAGATCGTCGTCGCCAAGGAGATCCTGGACGAGAACGCCAAGAAGGAGACCATGATCGCCAACGGTGCTGCCGGTGACGAGGATGAGTTCATGATGGCGATCGCCGAGGCCGGTGGTGAGGACTACGAGGACGCCGGCGAGGAGTGGATCGTCTGGACCGCTGCCAACGACGTCATGGCTGTCTCCAAGGCACTCGAGGAGCAGGGCGTCCAGGTCAAGGGCTCCGAGACCACCATGGTCCCGACCACTCCGACCGAGGTCTCCGGTGCCGACGCCAAGAAGGTTCAGCGCCTCATCGACCGTCTTGAGGAGCTCGACGACGTCCAGGACGTCTACAGCACCATGGACATGACCGACGAGGTCATCGCTGCCCTCGAGGAGGAGTAGCGCCCGCACGGATTGAGCCGTGCATATCTGGGCATAATGAAGCGAGCATGCAAGCCTCGTGGAATAGATGAGCCGGATCCGCGTGCATGAGGCACCGGACCCGGCTCTTTTATAATGATGCGAATCGTTTTGCATTCTGTGGATCGAGATTTGAAGGGAGCGCTGCATGCGCGTGCTCAAACGAGCCCTGGCGATCGTGTATCTTGCCTCCGCCGTCGTGGCGCTGGGTACGTTAGTCTGCCAGTTTTGGGGGCCATATACCTATCGCTTTATGCTGCTGATGCGCGATCCGCTGCCTCGCATCGTTGTTACGGCGTGCGGCGGTGTCGTGGCGCTCGGCGTGCTCGTGGGTTTCTTCCGCCTGATGTTTGCTCGTCGCGAGCCGTCCTGCGTGCATCCGGCGGGGGAGCGCAATATCGAGGTCACGCTCGCTGCCCTCTCCTCGTGTGCCCGCACCGCGGCAGAGCGCGACGACCGAGTGATGATCGAGCATGTCGAGGCGCGCGTGCAGGGCTCCGACGAATCGCACGTCCGTTTTAAGGTTGACGCCATCGCGCTCGACGACCGGGACGTGGCCTCCCTTGCAGCCGCGATGCAGCAACGTATCGAGGAGGCCTGCGACACTATGCTCGGCACGCCGGGCACGACTGCGCGCGTTCGTTTTTTGCCGTCCAAGACTACCGTCCAGACCGTGGAGGTTTCCGGTGAGTGATACCAATCAAGACAAGACCGCCCGCACGCCGCGCCTGACTATCGATCAGAGCGCCGCGCCGGCAGGCGAGGTCGTCGATCCCAAGGTAGAGGGTACCGAGTCACATGACGCGGTCGCCGATGATTTTGATGAGGCCATGGGTCTCATCAAGGGTACGGGGGCAGCCATCTGGAGCTATGCCGTCCGTCATCCCAACACCACGCTTGGAGCCGTCGCTGGTTTTGTGCTCGCCGTGCTGGTGCTCACGCTCGGCCTGTGGGATACGCTCGTCATCGCTTTCTTTGTGCTGATCGGCGCCGTGATTGGCCAGATCCGCGACGGCGAGAACGGGATCGTCAACTTCTTCGGCCGTCTGTTTAGCGGCCGCTAGCATGTATTCGACCGCCGCGTGTGCGGTGGGCATAAGGAGGAACCATGGCTTTTAACACGAAGGTCGATGTGGCCGATACCGAGCTCGAGGTAGACGAGACCGTCACCGCCGAGGCCGAGGACGTAACGCTCGAGGACGAGGCGCTCGTCGAGGCCGAACCCGCCGACGATGCGGACGAGGATGATGGGGAAGCGGACGAGTCCGAGGACTCGCTGACCTATTCCAACGGTGTGATCGAGAAGATCGTCGCCATGGCCACCCGCGAGGTACCGCACGTCCTGGGCATGAAGGGCAACCTCATGCACTTTGTGCAGGAGCAGTTTGGTGCCGAGAATCTGACCAAGGGCGTGACAGTCGAGGTCACCGATGACAACCGCGTGGTCGTTAACATTTCCGTCATTATCGAGTACGGCGCCTATGCGCCCGCGATTTTCGACGACGTTAAGGCGCGCGTGACCGAGCGTCTGGCTGCGATGACCGGCCTTGAGGTGGCAGGCGTCAACCTGCGCATCGAGGATGTCATCACCCCCGAGGAGTACGAGCACCGCACCAACCAGCACGAGTAACCTACCAAAAAGGTAACCTGCCAAAAAGGGACAGGTTTATTTTGGCAGGTTTTATCTGCGAAAACGTCAAACGGCCGGTCGCACGGATGTATGTGCGGCCGGCCGTTATTTGTATGCCCCCGATGTAGGCATACCGCTCGTCTAACTAGGGGTTGCAATCGTCACATTCCGCGTTACCCTAATGGGCGCATTGTTTCCAAATTGTTAACGAGGGGTTGCCGTAATGGCTGACGAGCGCGAAACAGAAAGCAAGGCATGGGCGATTGAGGCCGCCGCGGCAGAGGCGGCATCGCGAGCTGCCGAGGAGCTACATCGTCCTCCCGTGGTGCCGATGGAGCGCGTGGTCGATCGCACCGATATCGAGCGCGGCGAGCGTGCCGGCCAAAAGCGCAGCCAGGAGCCAGGCTTCCCGCGCTTTTTCGCCGAGCTCAATCTAGGTCTGATTCTTACGGCTTTTGCCATCGTTGCGTTTAAAACCCCTAATCACTTTGCTTTTGGCGGCACCTCGGGCGTGTCGGTCATTCTGTCCACGCTGTTCCCGACCCTGCCCGTCGGCGTCTTTATGTGGATTATCAACGCGGTTCTCGTCGTCTTGGGCTTTATCTTTTTGGAGCGCAAGGCAATCCTGTGGAGCGTCTTCGCCTCGTTTGCGCTGTCCGCCTATGTTTCGCTGTTTGAGCTTTTTATTCCGACCGATGTCTCGATGACGGGCGATATGTGGCTCGACCTGTGCTTTGCCGTGATTCTGCCGGCGCTCGGCAGCGCCATCGTTTTTGATATCGGCGCCTCGACGGGCGGCACGGACATCCTCGCTATGATCCTCAAACGCCGTACCACACTCGAGATTGGCCGCGCGCTGTTGCTGGTCGATATCGGCATCGTGACCATCGCGGCCTTTTTGTATGGTCCGCGTATCGGTCTGTATTGCGTGCTCGGCCTGTTTGCCAAGACGCTTGTGGTCGACAAGGCCATCGAGAGCATTCATCTTCGTAAGGTCTGCACGATCATTTGTTCCGAGCCCCTTAAGGTCGAGGAGTTTATCGTCAAGCATCTCAACCGCACGGCGACCATCAGCCGCGGCTACGGCGCCTTCTCGGGCAAGTGCGTGACGGTGATCATGAGCGTGCTGAGCCGTCGCGAGGCCGTGCAGCTGCGCCGTTATGCGCGCGAGGTCGATCCTGGTGCCTTTATCACGATCGTCGACAGCTCCGAGATCGTCGGCAAGGGTTTCCGCGGCACGAACTAGCGCGGACACACTCGTCAAACAATCGAAAAGCGCCTCGCGCGTTGCAAATACGTCATCTAAGAGTATTTGTCCTCACATTGGGTGATAATGATGCCAAAGACATCGTTTGCGATCCAGGTGATTCGCTCTAGATACGAAGGGATGATTTCGATGTTCTGTTCGCAGTGTGGCGCCCCCATGGGCGATAACGACAAGTTCTGCGGCGTGTGTGGTGCCCCCAATGCCGGTGCTGCAGCTTCCACCCCTCAGGGTCAGCCTCAGCCTCAGCAGTTTGTTCCTCAACCTGTCGCGAACGCGTCCAAGGGCTGCACGGCTCAGGCGTTTGAGGATATGACCAAGACTCCGGGCGTGCTGCAGCGCGTGTGCCAGATTGCCTTTTTGCCGGCGCTTATCTGTGTCGTGTCGGTACTCGTGCTGTTCATCCCCGTTATCGGCGGTATTGCGGCTGCCATCGGCTTTTTGGCTGCCTACGTGGCGAGCGTGTGCGGTTCGGGCTTTGGCATCGAGTGGGGTCGCGACCTGTCGCTTAAGATCGATGACGGCATGGGTCGTCCGTTGATGCGTTCCACGTCGTTTGGTCTCGGAATCTTTTCGAGCGTTATTTCGGTCGTGCTCGAGGTTATCGCTGCCATTCCCATTATCGGTGTAGTGCTTTCGCTGGTGGAGGGCGTGGTAATTGGCGCCGCGGGCTCGTATTCTTATTACGGCTCTTATGCGCTCGAGGCTGCGCTGTTTGGCTCGCTTGGCCTGCTTGTCCTGGCTATGATTGCCACGGCGGTCCTGGGGGTCTTCTTTAAGATGTTCGCCGACATTGCCGTGATGCACTTTGCGGTGACCGGTCGCGTCGAGAGCGCGTTTTCGCTCGATAAGGTTTGGGCAGCCTTTAAGAACAATAAGACCAAGCTGTTCTGCGCTTCGTTCCTTCCCGAGTTTTTGACGGGCCTGGTCGCCAACGTTGTCACATGGATCTTGACGGTCGTCTTTGGCGCCGTTGCCTCTGTCGGTATGTATAGCTACTACTATCGTCCTACGGGTATTGAGGCGATTGTTGCCGGCGGTGGCATCACACTCGTGCTGTTCCTGGTGCTGGTCGCTTTTGTCACCGTATTTCTTACGGTCTTTGGCAAGATGCTCAAGCATCGTGCCGTTGGCTATTGGGTCGCACGTTATGCAAGCGAGTGGGTTGACGAGGACAAGGACGACGTCCTGACTTTTGTATTGCCCTTTGAGAAGAAGTCCGCTCCTTCGGGTTACAGCGCTCCGGATGTTGCGTCTGAGCCCAAGCCCGCGCCCGAGCCGGCGCCCGTGCCTGAGCCTGAGCCCGAGCCCAAGCCTGAGCCGGCACCTGTACCTGAGACTGCGCCTGAGCCCGAGTCCGAGCCTGAGCCAGCGCCTGTGCCTGCGCCTGAGCCGGCGCCCGAGTCAAGTTCCGACGAGGGCCCTCAGGACGAGTAGCATGCCGCCTGCCATTTGGGGACGGGGTAGAAATGGTGGAAATAACGCTTGACAGATGAGCGGGGGCGGACGTTTCGACGCGTCCGCCCCCGCTTTGCTTTAGCCAGGCTGTTATGGATGGGTGTGACGACTACTCGTCGTGTTTCTCCTCGCGGCGAGCGGCGGCGCGGGCTTCGTGGATGCCCTTGATTGCGGCATGGCGAGCCGTGCGGGCGTCGTGGATGGCGTCACGAGCCTCGGCGGTCGTCGCCTTGGCAGAGCGCAACTTGGCGGCCAGATCGGGGTTGGTTTCGGCGACCGCAGTGATCGCGGGGCCGTCGAGCTCCTCTTGCGTGGGCTCGGCCAAAAAGTCGATAGCATACTGGGCGGCCACCATGGAGCCCTTTGCCAGCACGGTCTCGTCGATCTTGTAAAAGCAGGAATGCTGGGCGTACGTGGCGCCAATCTTGGGGTTACGCGTACCTACAAAGGCGAGCACGCCCGGCACGCGGCGCAGGTACTCCGAAAAATCCTCGCCCGAAAGTGTGCCGCGATAATGGCCTTGGCCGGCGGGACCCAGACACTTAATTACGGCCTGACGGCAGCGCTCGCTCGAGGCCGCGTCGTTTTCGACCTTGTAGTTGGCGATGGTGTAATCGGTGAGCTCTGCCTCGGCGCCCAAGGCGGCTGCAGTATGCTCCACGATGCGGCGCATAAGCTCCGGCATTTCCTCGTGGGTTGAATCGCCGTAGGTGCGCACCGTGCCGGCGAGGTAGGCCGTGCCGGCGATAACGTTGCGCGCGGTGCCGCCGTGCAGCTCGCCGACGGTGATGACGGCCGGCTCATAGGGGCTGATCTCGCGCGAGACGATGGTCTGCAGGGCGTTGACGATCTCGGCGGCAACCATGACGGCGTCGTGGCCGCGCTGGGGCATGGCGCCGTGGCACGAGGTGCCGCGGACATCGATGCGGAACCAGTCGGTATTGGCCATGCGCGGGCCGGGCTCGCAGCTTACGGTGCCGGCGTCGACCTCGCTCCAGATGTGCGCGGCGTAGGCGCCGTCGACGCCGTCGAGCACACCCGTGCCGATCATGAGTTTGGCGCCCTGGCCGTTTTCCTCACTGGGCTGGAAGACGATGCGGACCTCGCCGTGGATGTCGTCGGTCATATGGCGCAGGATCTGCAGCGTGCCGAGCATCATGGCGATGTGGCAGTCGTGGCCGCAGGCGTGCATGCAGCCCTCGTTGACACTGGCGAATTCCTCGCCGGTCTGCTCGGTGACGGGCAGGGCGTCAATATCCGCGCGCAGCAGTATGCGGCGGCGCGGCGTGCCGTCCTCGCGATAGGCGTCGGGTGCGGTGCCGCGAAGGGTCGCCACCAGGCCCGTCTTAAGGGGGCGCTCGTAGGGGATATTCATGGCGTCGAGCTGGTTGGCGATGTCGGAGGTCGTGCGCTCTTCGGCGAGGCTCAGCTCCGGGTGCTTATGGAAGTGCCGGCGCTGCTTAATGATGTAGGGTTCAAACTCGGCGGCGATATCTTGGATGGCTGCGGTGACATCGTCAGCCGCGCGAGTCTCGGTCGCCGCCATAATCTGCTGTGCCTTGGTCTTCGTCATGATCGATTTGCTCCTTGCTGGGTTGATCGCAAAATCGTACAGGCACTTTCCAGTATGCCACCTGCCGCTAGGGCTGGTAAAGTTGCCGTTTGCCGCTTGGGGTTTTGTTACAAGGGCGGGGGAGTACACTCGGGGGTGTTGAATTTCCTGCCAGAGATGGGGATGCCCATGCAACATATCGATCGGATTATCCGCTCCAAGAACGTCTTTACCGCGCAAGACGGCATCGATTCCGCCCGCGAGCTGGCGATTGCCATCGCAGGCGACCGTATCGTCGCAGTCGGTGCGCCCGATGACGTGATTGCCGCCGCTCCCGCCGCCACGCCGGTTCTCGACTACGGCGAGCAGTTTGTCTGCCCCGGTTTCCATGACGCTCATCTGCACTTCTTCCATACCTCGGTTGGCTCCTCGCCGTACATGCTCATGGATATGGGCACGTCCGAGGCGGCGCTGGTGCAGCACGCGCTCGAGTTTTCCCAGGACCTGCCCGATGACGCCTGGGTTGTGACGCAAGGCTGGCGCGACTACCGTTGGGACCCGCCCGAGCATCCTACCAAGGCGTCGCTCGATGCGGCATTCCCCGATCGTCCCTGCGTTATGTACTCGGGCGACGGGCACACGCTGTGGCTCAACAGCCGCGCACTCGAGGCGCTCGGCGTCACGCGCGACAGCGAGCCGCCAGCGGGCGGTAGCTACGACAAAGACGCAAACGGCGAACTCACGGGCATTGCTCACGAAGCGGCTGCCATGCAGCTGCTGCCGCGCTGCCTTGAGTGGCTGGGCGAAGATCGCATCGCAAGCGCTTACGCCGATCAAATGAGGCGCATGGCCGAGCAGGGTATTACCTCGATCTGCGATATGTCGCTCATGCCCATGCCGGGCTGCGATTTTATCCGCGACGATGTCTACGACAAACTGCAGACGGCCGGCAAGCTGGGCATTCGTGCCCATCTGTTCCCCACGCTGCTGGATGACCAGTCGCGTCTAGAAGAGCTCCAGGTACGTTACGCGAACAACGCGCTGCTTTCGGCGCCAGGTTTTAAGCAGTTCTTCGACGGCGTGTCGAGCGAACACACGGCATATCTCACTGAGCCCTATACCAATCCGCGCTTCCCGAGCGACCAGGGCCGTCTGACGGTCCCGGCCGAGCGCATGCGCAAGTTGGTTCTGGCGGCAGCCGAGCGTGGCCACACCGTGCGCATCCACGTTATCGGCGACGGTGCGATTCATGCCGCGCTGGATATCTTCGAGGAGGCAGCCGACCTGTACGGCCTGCCCCAGCACGGTCATAACACGCTCGAGCATCTGGAGAACCTTCTGCCCGAGGACATCGACCGCCTGCGCAAGCTCAACGTGGTTGCCTCGAGCCAGCCCTGCCATATCACGCTCGACCCGGGTGGTCCGGAGCGTGATCTGGGCCTGGAGCGCAGCCGCATCATGTGGCCGTTCGCAACCTATAAGCAGCGCGGCATTCGCCAAGCCTTCGGTACCGACAGCCCTATCACGCCCGTTACCAGCATGAACGTGCTCTACACGGCTATCACGCGCCAGGACCCCAAAAGCCACTGGCCCGAGGGCGGCTGGTTACCGAGCGAGCGCATCGATGCAGCAACAGCCTTGCGCAACTACACACTGGGCAGCGCGTACGCAGCGGGCGACGAGCAAAACCTCGGCAGCTTGGAGCCCGGCAAGTACGCCGACCTGGTAGTCCTGGACCAAAACCCGCTCACCATCGACCCCCAAGAGCTACAAGCTACCAAGGTTCAGGCCACCTACCTAGCCGGTAACCTCATCTACGAGCGCTAACCCCATACCCCACCCATAAGGGGGCACGTTTCAGCAACGTGCCCCCTTCTTGTTCGCACCATCCGCATCGCCATTTTGCTGTACTGACTTTTCTGAATGCCGGGCCCGAATTAGTTAACCTGGCTCCCGTGTGGCTCCGGAGGGGCGGGGCATAAGGTTTATCGCGAGTTCCGCACGAGCCGAAGGCCACTTAATGTGGCCTTCGTGCGAGCAGGACTGCCCGAGCAGGAAACCTTATGCCCCGCCCCTCCGGAGCCACACGGGAGCCACCGCTAAGTTATTCCCCGGCATTCAGAAAATCTAAGTGCCAAAAAATAAGATTTTTTGACTCTGTGTTGTATAACCCGCCATTCGTGGGTACCATTCAACGCGTACGCAAACAAAAAGGGTTAACCCGCGCGGCATGACCGCGCGGCCCACAAAGGAGGAAACAAGCATGTCGTCTTTGAAGCCGCTTGCAGATCGCGTCCTGGTCAAGCCCGACGAGGCCGAGCAGAAGACCGCCTCTGGTCTGTACATCGCCAGCAACGCTCAGGAGAAGCCGCAGCGCGGCACCATCGTTGCCGTGGGCGCCGGCAAGGTCAACGACAAGGGTGAGCGCATCCCCATGGACGTCAAGGTTGGCGACGTTGTCATCTACGGTAAGTTCGGTGGCAACGAGGTCAAGGTCGACGGCGAGAAGTATCTGCTCATGCGCGCCGACGACATCTACGCTGTCGTCGAGGCCTAGTCTCGTCAGAATCTCTGATTCGTCTTTGAACGCGCCCGCCGCATAGGACTCGGAAGCGGCGACGCGAGTCACATTTCTTTTGGAGGATTACCCACTATGGCAAAGAACATTACGTTCAACACCGATGCCCGCGCTAAGCTCGCCAAGGGCGTCAACACTCTGGCCGACGCCGTTACCGTCACCATGGGCCCCAAAGGCCGCTATGTCGCTCTGCAGCGCACGTTCGGTGCTCCGACCATCACCAACGACGGCGTTTCCGTCGCCAAGGAGATCGAGCTCGAGGACAACATCGAGAACATGGGTGCCCAGCTGGTGAAGGAGGTCGCCACCAAGACCAACGACACCGTGGGTGACGGCACCACCACCGCAACCCTGCTCGCACAGGCCATCGTCAACGACGGTCTGCGCAACGTCGCCGCTGGCGCCAACCCGCTGGCCATCCGTCGCGGCATCGACAAGGCCGTTAACGCCGCCGTCGCCGAGATGAAGAAGCAGGCCAAGCCGGTCGAGACCAAGGAGCAGATTGCTTCCGTCGGTACCATCTCCGCCGGTGACCCCGAGGTCGGCGAGAAGATCGCCGAGGCTATGGAGGTCGTGGGCAAGGACGGCGTCATCACCGTCGAGGATTCCCAGACGTTCGACATCACCATCGACACCGTCGAGGGCATGCAGTTCGACAAGGGCTATGTCTCCGCTTACTTCGTCACGGATAACGACCGCATGGAGGCCGTGATGAAGGATCCGTACATCCTCATCACCGACCAGAAGATCTCCAGCGTCCAGGACATCATGCCTGTTCTCGAGGCTGTCCAGCGCGCTGGCCGTGGCCTGCTCATCATCGCTGAGGACATCGACGGCGAGGCCCTGCCCACCCTCGTCCTCAACAAGATCCGTGGCGCCCTCAACGTCTGCGCCGTCAAGGCTCCGGGCTACGGCGATCGCCGCAAGCGCATCCTCGAGGACATCGCCGTCCTCACCGGTGGCCAGGCCGCTCTGGACGAGCTGGGCGTGAAGGTCGCTGACATCACCGCCGATATGCTCGGTACCGCTAAGTCTGTCACCATCTCCAAGGACAACACCGTCGTCGTCGGCGGCGCTGGCTCCAAGGAGGCCATCGACGCCCGTATCGCTCAGATCAAGGGCGAGATGGAGAACACCACCTCTGACTTCGACCGCGAGAAGCTCCAGGAGCGCCTGGCCAAGCTCTCCGGTGGCGTTGCCGTCATCAAGGTCGGCGCTGCTACCGAGTCCGAGCTCAAGGAGATCAAGCATCGCGTCGAGGATGCCCTGCAGGCTACCCGCGCTGCTGTCGAGGAGGGCATTGTCGCCGGCGGCGGCGTCGCCTTCATGGACGCTGCTCCTGCGCTCGACGCTGTCGAGATCGACGACCCCGAGGAGAAGATCGGCGTCGATATCGTCAAGAAGGCTCTGACCGCTCCGGTCGCTACCATCGCCAAGAACGCTGGCTTTGAGGGCGCTGTCGTGGTCGACAAGGTTGCCGAGCTGCCTGCTGGCCAGGGTCTCAACTCTGCCAACGGCGAGTGGGGCGACATGATCGAGATGGGCGTCCTCGACCCCGTCAAGGTCAGCCGCGTTACCCTGCAGAATGCTGCTTCTGTCGCCAGCCTAATCCTCATCACTGAGGCCACCGTCTCCGATGTGCCCAAGAACACTCAGCTTGAGGATGCCATCGCTGCTGCCACCGCTGGTCAGCAGGGCGGCGGTATGTACTAAGGCCGACAAGGTCTAGAAATCCCACCGGGGATCCGGGGGCGTGACGGGGGTTTCTCTCCGGAACGTCCTCGGACATGCAAAGAGGCTCCGCATCGCGCTTCGCGCTGCGGAGCCTCTTTGCGTCCTGACGCTCCTATTTGGCAAGGTGTTTTTTAGAATCCATTTTGCGCTCGGCCTCG
>CABRYP010000020.1 GCA_902475245.1 uncultured Collinsella sp.
CAATGGTATACGGGTGCATCATCGACGTCTTCAATACAGAAGATATCAGTGCGGAATGTTTTCAGAGCTTTACCCTGTAGGGTCCCTGCCGCAACGTGGCAGTCAGGGTATCTGGGGTGGACGGCGGCTTGGCTACGAGCTGGGGCTGATGATCTGAACGAATGGGTGCCGTTGCTGAAAGCGCAGGCGTTGCCGGCGATGATCACTTTGGGACTGGAATTTCCGTATGCTAGTAAAAAGGCCTCCGGAGCTGTTGCTCTGGAGGCCTTTCGTTTACTTGCAAATGCGCGCGTTAGTTGTTCTTGGTCAGACGCTCGACGTCGCGGGCGATCATGTATTCCTCGTCGGTGGGGATGACCATGACCGTGACGGAAGAGCCGGCGGCGCTGATGACCTGCGGGCCGTTGCCCACGGCCTCGCGGTTCTTGTTGTTGTCGATGCGCACGCCCAGCCACTCAAAGCAGTCGCAGAAGGCCTTGCGGATCGACCAGTCGTTCTCGCCGATGCCGGCGGTAAAGGTAATGGTGTCCACGCCCGCCATGGAGGCGATCATGGAGCCGGCCTGCTGCATGGCCTTGTAGGCGAACATATCGAAGGCGAGCAGGCAGCGCTCGTCACCCTCGGAGGCGCGCGTACGGATGTCGCGGGCATCGTTGGAGATGCCCGAGATGGCAAGCAGACCGGACTGCTTGTTCATCATGTCGTCGACTTCCTGGTAACTGTAGCCGCCCTCGCGCTGCAGGTAGCACACGGTGGCCGGGTCGATGGAACCGCAACGGGTGCCCATCATCAGGCCGTCAAGCGGCGTGAGGCCCATCGTGGTATCGCGGCACACACCGTCCTCAATGGCGGCAAGCGAAGCACCGTTGCCCAGATGGCACGAAAGCAGGCGATGGCAGCGCGAGCCCAGGATTTCCTTGGCCATCATCCACTCGTAACGGTGGCTCGTACCGTGCGCGCCGTACTTGCGCACATGGTACTTGTCGCACACGTCCTTGGGCAGGGCGTAGGTGTAGGCGACCTCGGGCATGGTCATGTGGAACGAGGTGTCGAAGACGGCCACGTTGGGCAGCTCCGGATACTTCTCGCGGCAATATTCGATTGCCGCCGCCTCGCCGTAATTGTGCAGCGGAGCGAGCGGGGCCACCTCAAGGATCTTAGCCATGACCTCGTCGTCAACGACTGCGGAATCATCGAAGTGCCAGCCGCCCTGAACGATACGATGCCCAATGCCATCGATCGTAAAGTCGGTCTTCTCGAGCTCCTCGAGCACGCGCGCAATGGCGCTGCGATGATCGGGAAAAGGAATCTCCTCGGTCTGCTTGGCACCACCGTTCTCGGAGTGGCCAAAGATGCCCATGTCCGATCCGATACGCTCACAGTTGCCCTTGGCGAAAACCTCGCGGGTATCGGTATCCAAAAGCTGATATTTAAGGCTCGAGCTGCCGGCGTTGACAACAAGTACGTTCATGAGACTCCTTCGTGATTACAGTACGGTCGGCAAACCTATAAGGCGGCCGTACCCTTAATAAGAAGTTATCAGAATTCAATAAATATCTATTAATCTCTTCGCCCAAAGAGCATAAAAGGGGGCTGAACGGCACAATGCCATCCAGTCCCCTCCCCTTGTATCAATTACTTGCCGCTGACGATGCGCTCGACGTCAGAAGCGATCATGAACTCCTCGTCCGTGGGGATGACGAAGATCTTGACCTTGGAATCCTTGGCAGACAGGCACCAAGCGCCGTCGCCACGCAGGGCGTTGCGGGCATGATCCATCTTGACGCCCATAAAGGCCAGACGGTCGGCCACGCCGGCGCGGACGGCCGGAGCGTGCTCGCCGATGCCAGCGGTAAAGACCAGGGTATCCATGCCGCACATGGAAGTGGCCATCTCGGCAGCCTTGGCGGCAATCTTGTAGACAAACATATCGAAGGCGAGCTGAGCCTCGGGGTCGCCAGCAGCGGCGAGCTCCTCGACGTTGCGGCAGTCGTTGGTCTTGCCGCCGGTCACAGCCAAAAGGCCGGACTTCTTGTTCATCATCTCGTCGACCTCGTCGAAGGTGTAGCCACCCTCGCGCTGCAGGTAGCACACGGTAGCCGGGTCGATGGAGCCGCAGCGGGTGCCCATCATGACACCGTCGAGCGGGGTGAGGCCCATGGTGGTATCCATGCACTTGCCGTCCTCGATGGCGCACAGGGAGGCACCGGAGCCGATGTGGCACACGACGACCTTGCGGGCCTCGCCGTTGGTCATCTCGGCAACCTTCTTGGAGATGTAGCGGTAGCTGGTGCCGTGGGCGCCGTACTTACGGATGTGCAGCTTGTCGCAAACATCCTTGGGAAGGGCGTAGGTCTTGGCGACCTCGGGCATGTTGAAGTGGAAAGCGGTGTCGTAGACCGTGACGTTGGGCAGATCGGGATACTGCTCCAGGCAGAACTCGATAACGTTGGCCTCGGGGTTGTTGTGCAGCGGCGCGAGCGGGGCAACCTCGCGGATCTTGGCGAGAACGTCCTCGTCGACGAGGGAGGAATCGCCAAAGTACCAACCGCCCTGAACGATGCGGTGGCCGATGCCCTCAATCTTGACGCCGTTAGCCTCGAGGTCCTTCAGGACGACCTCGATGGCGACCTTGTGGTCGGGGAACTCGATGTTCTCGGTCACCTTCTTGGAGCCGTTGGCAGCGTGGGTGAAGGTGCCGCCGGTAAAGCAGACGCGCTCGCAGGAGCCCTTTGCGGACACCTTGTGGGACTTGGTATCGATGACCTGATACTTAAGGGTCGAAGATCCTGCGTTGACGACCAGAACGTTCATGTGTCTCCCTACTAACAGGCGGTGTGGCGCCGCCAGGTTACATACGTTTCAATAATAAACCCAAACGCCCTCGCGCTCGGGTTTATTGCGTTGATATATAAGTTATCGATGCCTGAATACTCATGGCCTTTGACTTGTAAGACGAAATAGCGCGGGGATATACACCAGGGAAGAAATCCCAAGCGCAACAAGCAATACAACTCGAATGCCCGCAACGCCACTCAACACAGCGTTGAGCAGATAGAAAAGAACGGCACCCACCGCCACCATCTGGCTTTGAACCGAAATCAGTGAACAGCGCATCGATGAATCGGCAGCATTTTGGAAAACTGAGTATTTGATTGGGGCAAACAACGAGTACGCAACCGTCTGCAGCACATAGAACACGGGCAGCAAATTGGCCGGAGTAAGGGGGATCAAAAACAGAGCAGTCAGGGCAAAGCGCACGATGCCGCAAATACGCGCGAAACGGCCCTTGTCGACACGAGCAATCACACTAGGCACAATAAACCCTATGGAGGCGGAGACAAGGAGCTGAACCGCAATGGTCACGCCCGAAGCGACGGCACTCATTCCGCGGCCTGCAAGCAACAGTGAGAAGAAGTCTTCCAGAGCGACGAAGGCGAATGCCTGAGAACAGTCCATGATGAACGCAGAACGAAGAAGGCCATTACACGCAATGGCGGCACCGATCATCTTCGGACTAATTCCACGCTTAGGTGTCGCTGCAGTGCCCCCTCTTCGCATCTCAGGAATGCAGACAACGACAACCAACGTCAACACCATTGCGATGATATCTGCCGAAAGACCAATGAGATATGCGCCGACGGACGAAATGAAACCGCCCACACAAGCGGAGATGGCATAAGAGGCATAGAAAACAAATCGCTCAACGACATTAAGTCTTACGAGCTGGTCCTGAGAGACGCTGTCAATGTAAATCGCTTCTATGGATCCGCTCACGCATGCAACGGCAAAACCTTTGAGAGCGAACGCACCGATTAAAAGCAGAGGAGAACGGACGAGAAGCAGGGCGGCGTAGTATCCAAGCATTCCCATGACGCCAACGAGACCGCTGGTCTTTCGTCCAAACCTATCAGCAATATAGCCAGTGGGAACTTCAAGGATGAACTTGCTCACTTGATATGCAATCATCATGCTAGAAATCGCTACCATCGAAAGCCCGACGAATTCAAGGTAAACCGTCAGAAAATACAAAATGGTGCTGAAGTTCGACAGAAAAACAAACGTCATATAAAGCAAAATCGTACGGTTTTTCATGCCCCGCCCTCCAAGAGCCAGCAATCTAAATCGGAATCTTGGAAAAGCATGAGGGCAAAGCTGTCAGCTATGTGTTACAAGGCGTCAATAATCACTTGACGTCTCGAAGCCAATTAATTTCGCGAAGCAAGATGACGCAATAGGTGCAGAAAAACCGTCTGGTGTCGATCAGTCCAGGAATTTTGCCGATAGCAAAAGTAGATAGGCAAGGTTACATCACGCGAGCCTTCATTGGAGCACTCACTCACTTCTGATCCATCCGATGCGAGAGAGGACCCAGACAAACTCAATATCAATCCCCCGGCTTGAAGAAACTCAGCCTGAGCCCTGCTTCCGTATTCAACATCACGGAAGCGAAAATTGACGAGCTGGGCTTCAGGGCATTGGTTGATCGCATTGAGACAGGGTGACAAATTAATGGGAACAGCGAGCCTGCCGCCCAGCAACTCACGAACGGTCATAGCGCCCACGGATTGATGACCCGCTGGGCATGAAAGAACCTTGAGCTCCTTTTCACCCAAATATTTTGAAGAAAGGACGCTGTCCCGTGGTTCCTCAAATGAGATAGCCGCATCCGAAATGCCAAGCACAAGTGATTCAAAGCATGTAGCCGTTGGCTGATGCCACACATCAAGGTGAATCTGAGGGTGCGAGCTTTCAAACGAGTCATACCAGTTTTCGGCAAAAAGGCGCCCCCGCCCATGGAGGCAGGGGGCGTAAAGACGAAAGTGGCCGTCAGGCGAGACGCCGTCGTCTCTCGATTGAGCGTACTTTTTGAGATCGTCGACTTGTGCCAGGATCACGCGTGCACGACGCGCAAATTCTCTGCCCGCCGGAGACAAAACGGCCTCCCCCGCCGATCGGTCGAGCAAAACAATCTGATACTCAGATTCCAACTTTTTGATTGCCGACGAAACGGCCTGCGGACTCACATGAACGGCGCGAGCTGCTTTGCGCACGCCGCCATAGTTCGCTACCGCTTGAAGGTATTCGAGTTGAGAAAGCTGCATAGATTACTCCAAAGGCAGCCAAGTCGACGGACTACGCGTCCTCAGATGAGGTTCTCGCCCAGGTTTTTGCCACCGAGGACGTGCATGTGGAAGTGCATGACGGTCTGGCCGGCGTTGACGCCCTTGTTGGAGATGACGCGGAAACCGTCCTCCAGGCCCTTGACCTTGGCGACCTCCTGGATGGCGTGAGCCATGGCGCCCATGGTCTCGGCGGGCACGTTGTCGGCGATGTCGCTGTAGTGCTTCTTGGGGATCACGAGTGTGTGGACCGGCGCCTGGGGATTGAGGTCGTCGAACGCGATGACCTGATTGTCCTCATAGACAACGGTCGAGGGGATCTCGTGGTTGGCAATTTTGCAGAAGATGCAATCACACATGGTTGGTTCCTTTCTCGCAGACCAAGGTAATTATATTTGGTCGGAATGGTTAGAACGAGAGGTTGTCGTCGGTGTTGGCGGCTTCGCCGTCGGCGAGCACGTCGTTGCCGTCGACGTCCTTAAGGAGCACCGAGACCTTCTGCTCGGCATCGGACAGGCGGGTGCGCAGGCTCTTGAGGAGCTCGACGCCGCGAGTATAGCTCTCAAGCGACTCCTCGAGCTCCATATCGCCCGACTCCAGGCTGCGGATAATAAGTTCCAACTCCTGCGAAGCCTGCTTGTACGTAAGCTGCTCGACCGGGGTCTTCTCTGCCATATCTGTTTCCTTTCCTAAAGGTTTATCACTATGAAACGCGGCTTACTCAACCGCATCGACCGTTGCCGCCACGTTGCCGTCTGCCATGCGTACACGAATGGCATCGCCGGGCTTAAAGGTCTTGGCGCTCGTAGCCACACCACCATCGCTGTACGCGATGGAATAGCCACGGGCAAGTACCTTGAGCGGCGACAGGGCATCGAGCGACGCGGCAGCTCGGCCCAGGTCGGACGCGGGTTTGCTGAGCATCGTACGTCCCTGATGCTCCAGACGGGAACTCGCAAGCGTGAGCGCATGGCGCTTGCCATCGAGTCCCGAGGTGCTTGCAACCAGGCGCTCGGGCAGGCGCTTAAAGTTGGAGCGGAATGTCCCGACCGAGCGCACTATGGCGCCCGACAGGCGATCGGCAGTCAGCGCAAGCTCCGATTCACGACGCTCGACCATAAATGTGGGGTCGTTGAGACACGGGCGGCACGCAGCCGCATCGAGCGCGTCACCCAGGCGAGCCGTATAGGTATCCCAGGCACGGCGACCGCGCTGATCGAGCATCTCCAGGTCGACATGGGCCGACCCAATCATCGATGCCATCGCGGCGCCCAGACGCTGATGGCGCGCCTCAAGCACATCGGCCAACTCCGTCATAGCCGGCGCCACCGATTCTGCCGCCGCCGTGGGCGTGGAGGCGCGGCGGTCGCTCACCATGTCACAAATCGAGGTATCGGGCTCATGTCCAATGCCGGTCACCACGGGCACAGGACAAGCCGCCACCGCGCGGGCAAGCTCCTCGTCATTAAAGGTCATGAGGTCCTCAAAGGAGCCGCCGCCGCGCACCAACAAAATGCAATCCGGCGCCGGCGTAATGGAAGCGGCGCGGCGCAAGCCCTCAATGAGCTCGGCCGGCGCACCCTCGCCTTGAACCTTGGCGCCCACGCAGACGAGCTCGACGAGCGGGTTGCGACGACGCAATGTGCGCTTGACGTCGTCGATTACGGCACCCGAAAGCGAGGTGACGACCGCCACGCGGGAGCAGAACACCGGGATGCGGCGCTTGCGCGCTTCGTCCATCAGGCCCTCGCGGCGTAGCTTTTCGGCCAGTTGCGCCACTTGTTGACGCAGCAGACCCTCCCCCGCCAACGAAAATGAGCGGGCAACAAAGCTCATGCGACCCGTGGGCTTATAGAGATTGAAGCTGCCCTTAAAGCTCACCTGCATGCCATCGCGCAAATCGAAGGTGCGCTTGAGATAGGCGCCCTTCCAGATAATGCAGTCGACGGCGGCTGAGTCGTCCTTGATCTGGAAGTAGCAGTGACCGCTTCGGGCGTTAGGACCACGAAAACCCGTGACCTCGCCCAGAACGCTCAGCTGCGGAATGGCATCGAGCGCACCGGCGGCGATCTCCACTGCCTGGCTCACGCTGAGCTCCTTGCGCTCCTGATCGTCCGAACCGTCGAACTCGGCGGAAACGGCATTGCCGGTTAGATTCCAGCCTGCCACGCAGCCTCCTTTCGTTATCGAGCACAAGGGCTTCGACCCTGCGCAAATTCAAGTCCAACACATAGTACAGCGCCGCGGGGACAAGAATCTCCGCGGCGCCTGTCAAGCCAATTTGTTATCGGTTGGAGTTTCTGTTGTAGCGGGCCATCAGGTAGAGCAGCTGAATAATCGAGGTGAGCGCCGCCGCCACGTAGGTGAGCGCGGCTGCCGTCAGCACCTTCTTGGCACCGTTGACCTGCTTGGAACTCATGCCCGACTGCTCGATATACGCCACGGCGCGGCGACTGGCATCGATCTCGACAGGCAACGTAACGAGTTGGAACAGCACACTAAACGAGAAGAAGATCAATGCGAGGGCCGTGAGCCCGGCGATGTTCATAAACAGGCCCAAGAGCAACACGATGGTCCAGGTGTTCTGGGCAAAGTTGACGACCGGGACCAACGCGGTGCGTACCTCCATCATGGCGTAACCGCTCTGACGCTGGGCGGCATGACCCGCCTCGTGGCAGGCGACGGCAACGCTTGCGACCGATCCGCCCGAACGGTTGGCATCCGACAGATACAGGTTGTTATCCTGCGGGTTGTAGTGGTCGGTGAGCTCGCCGGCAACGCCCTTGATGCCCACGGCGCTACAACCGTTGGCATTGAGCATGCGGCGAGCGACCGTGGCGCCCGTGTCGCCATCCGAGCGCACCTTAGACCACGTCTTATACGTCGAGTTGATATAGCTCTGCGCGGCAAGGCCAAGCACCGTGCAGACAAGAACAACCAGCAGGTACAGCGGGTCAATGCCAAAGCCATATCCATAGTAATAAGGCATGCGAATTCCTCCGAATCGAGTTACACGTTGGAGGCATTCTACCCACTCAGCCGGCTAGGCTTCCCTATAACAACTCAATCTTTCCGTCCTTCACGGTGAGTCCCATGTTGCCCGAGAGCAGATCGTCCAGGCGCGAGCCCACGAGCTCAAAGCGCCAGCCTTCGCGCAGGGGACTCTTCTCGGGGTGCTCAATATAGTCGGCCAGGTCATCGCGCGAGGCAATGACCGAGGTCGCCACGCCCGAACGCTCGGCAACCAGGCGAATGAGCGCATACATCAGGTCCGTCACGCTCTCCAACTCCGGCGAAATCTGACGGTGCCCGCGCACCATGAGCGGCAGGCGATCGTGCGGGCAGCTCGCGCCGCGCTTGATGGCCATCAACGCGCCATCCACGTCGCGCTCCCCCAGCTGGTCGGTGCCGCGGATGCTGCGGAACTCCTCAACGCGCACGGGATTCCGCTTGACGAGCGCCAGCAGTGTATCGTCGGACATGACCCACTTGCGCGGGATGTTGCGGCGCTCGGCGCGGTCCTCGCGCCAAGCGGCAAGCTCGCGCGCGATGCCCAACTGGTGACGGCTACACGAGTTGATGCGCTTGACCTTGCGGAATGCCTCATGGCGGTCGGCGCGGTAGTGCGACTCGTCGGCAAGCGGGCGCAGCTCATCGAGCACCCAATCCACACGGCCCAGCTCGCGCAGGCGACTCATCATCTCGGTATAGGCGACGATCAGATACTTGACGTCATCGATCGCGTACTCGATCTGCTTATCGGTCAGCGGACGGCGCGACCAGTCGGTCAGTGACTCGGTCTTGGGCAATGAGACGCCGCAAAACGTCTGCACGAGCGCACCGTAGGAAATCTGCTGGCGCTCGCCCAAAAAGGCGGCGGCCACCTGCGTGTCAAAAATGGGACGCGGCAGCGCGCCCACGGTATGGAGCATAACTTCCATGTCTTGAGAGCAAGCATGGAACACCTTGACCACGCCCTCGTCAGCCATAAGCTCGGCAAGCGGCGACAGGTCGTCGATCACCAGAGGATCGACCGCGACACTCTCGGCGGGGGTGGCAATCTGGACCAGGCACAGGCGCGGATGAAACGTGCGCTCGCGCAAAAACTCGGTGTCGACGGCGATCGCGTCGAACTCGCGGGCGCGCTGGCAAAAGTCGACCAGAGCCTGATGTGTGGAAATGTACATATCAACCCATCGAATAAGGTTAGGCCCGAAAAACACGGGTAGGATATCGGCATTGCCCTACAACTATACTCGGTTAGTCACAGAACGGGAACGTAAGTATGCGCTGCCTTATCATCCACAACCCGGCATCGGGTCCCAGCTCCGATGAAATCTTCGCATTCACGCACGCCCTTGCACAGGGCGGCGACGAGGTCGTGATGCGTTTTATCGGCGATGGCATGGAGCCCGAGGACGCGGTAGCGGACGTTCGTGAGTTCGATCGCGTGGTCGTTTCGGGTGGCGACGGCACCGTCTCCAACGTGCTCGACCAGATGCGCGGGTGCGGTGTCCCTACGCTCGTCTTCCCCTCCGGCACGGCTTGCCTGTTCTTCAACAACATCGGCAATGCCCCCGAGGCGGCGGCACTCGCCAAGGCTTGCCGCGCCGGCCGCACGGTCAAGGCGGACATGGGTGAGCTCTTTTGGCTCGACGAGAACGGTAACGAGAAGCGCCACGGCTTTATCATCATCGCCGGCTCGGGCTTCGACGCCGAGATCATGATGAAGGCCGCTCCCACCAAAAACGACATTGGCGAGATCGCCTACTTCCTCTCCGCGCTCGCCACACCCAACCCCACGGTGGCACACTTCACCATTGAGCACGACGGCATCGTCGAGGAGCTCGACGGCATCTGCTGCATGGCAGGCAATACCTCGGTCATCCAAAACGACATCAACCTATTCCCTAACTGCCGCATGGACGACGGCATGGTCGACATCGTCGTTATTGAGCCCGTACGCACGGTGCAGCTGCTCCCCACGGTAATTACCGCCGCGCTCGACCCCGCTGGCAAATTGCTCGGCCGTCCGCAGTTTAAGATCATCCAGACCAAGGAAGCCAAGATCACCTGCACGCCATCGCTGGGCATGCAGTTCGATGGCGAGATCATCTCCAGCAACTCCGGCGTCTTTGGCGCCCGCGCACTGCCGCAATGCCTCGATCTCATCGTCGACGAATTTTCACCGCTCGGAAAATAGGAGGACCCCATGAACGACAATCCCCTGATTGGCTTTATCGTCATCGTCTTGGCCATGCTCGTCGGTTACGCCATCAATGTGATTCACCGCCGAAAGAAGTAAATCCACATTGGTATGATATTCATCCAGTTATCGACTCTCCCGTTGTTTATGCAAATCCTAAACAGCGGGAGAGTTTCCTTTTTGAGCACTGTCTGGCGCTTTATTCAGCTATAGTAAATGCAGGGTGCCTTTATTTAACTAAAGCCATATAATGAGTATTATTATCCGCTCATCGTATATTTCTTCACGCTCATCGAGTAAAAGCTATTGTCGAATGAATACTCTTTACACTTCCTTTAGGCTAGTAGATGTATTTATTAGCTGAAGCTCCGTACGATTTCGCGGGGTTTCAACAGTTGGGAGGGATCATGAGGTTTACTCATCCTGTCAACACGCTCAAGAAGCTTGGCTGCGGCCTTGCATTTGGAGCAGCGGCCATTATGGCTATGCCGACTTCGGCGCTCGCTTGCACCCAGATCTACATGGGCAGCCAGCTCACGGCAGACGGCAGCACGTACTACGGCCGCTCCGAGGACTTCGGCCCGCGTTACGTCAAGCACTTTGGCATCGAGCCCGCACACAAGGACGGCAGCAAGTACACCTCGGTCGAGTCCGGCTTTGAATACAAGTCCAAGGGCGCAACCTACCGCTACACCTTCGTTCGCGACAACCCCTCTCAGTGGGAAGATCGTTACGACGCATATTCCGAGGCTGGCATCAACGAAAAGGGCGTTTCCTGCTCTGCCACGCTGAGCACCTCCTATAACGAGAAGGCAGAGGAAGCCGACCCCGTCACCGAGGAGACCGGCATCGGCGAGTACAACTACGCCAGCGTCATTCTGGGCGAGAGTGCCACGGCCCGCGAAGGTGTCGAGCTCCTCGGCAACCTGATTGACGAGCAGGGCGTCTGCTCCAACGACCAGATCATCATCGCCGACAACAACGAGACCTGGCTGTTTGCAGCGCTTTCCGGCCATCAGTGGATTGCCATGAGGCTCACCGACGATATCGCCTCGCTCAACCCCAACATCGGCAACCTCACCTATGACGTCGACCTCGACGACACCGAGAACTGCCTCCACTCCGAGGGCATCGAGTCCATGCCTAAGGAGAAGGGCTTTGCCGAGTACACCGACGGCAAGTTCGACGTCGCCAAGACCTACGGCGAGGAGATTAGCGAGGCCGGTATGCACCAGTGGTCGCGCTATGTCCAGGGCCGCGATTACTTCATGGCTCCGCTTGCCGAGGGCACCGACTACGAGATCGTCAAGGACGAGCGCGAAGACGCTCGTGCGACGACCGGCGCCCTGGTCCACGAGATGCAGCCGCTGTTCTTCCAGCCCGGCAAGTCCGACTGGAACACCTTTGAGATGATTCGTTCCTTCGCCGCTCGCGGCGAGAATGTCGCCGGCCTCAACGCCAACACCGACGGCGCCTATGCCATCGGCTCCAACCGCAACACCGAGATCCACACCTTCCAGATCCGTCACGGCATGGACCCCGAAATCGCGACCATCCAGTGGGAGATGCTCTCCAACGCCGAGTTCTCCGTCGCTATCCCCCTCTATTCCGCACTGCTCACCGAGGTCAGCCCCTACTTCAGCGATCAGGATGTCTCCTTCGATCACTGTGAAGAGGAAGACGTCGTGAACAACGAGGAGCCCAAGAACTCCATCAACTACGTCCTCATGGACATCAACACGCTCGCCCATGAGAACCGCGACAGCTGCGCCACCGGCGTCCGCGCCTATCTCGACGCCCTGCAGAAGGAGCTCATCGAGCAGAACCTAACCGTCGACGAGGCCATGCAGGCCGCCGAGGACACCGAGGCCCGCACCGCCCTGGCCAACAAGGCCGGCAAGGCAGCGACCAAGAACACCTACGTCAAGTGCAAGGCCATGCTCGAGGAGATGCGCGACTACCTCAAGAAGGGAGACTTCTCCGAGAAGTTCGTCCCGAGTGACTACGATGCCGACAACGACTGCCTAGTCGAGTCCATCACCTACGCCGACGAGGCCCTCTCCGATGAGGACGTTGCCGAGCCCGAGGTTGAGGAAGAGGCGACCGAGGAGAAGTCCGAGGGCAACAACATGGCCGCCATGGCCGTTGGCGCCGTCGTCATCATCGGTGTCTGCGGCTTCGTGCTCTATCGCCGCAAGAAGGCCTAAGACCCTCGCGTTCCAAGAGACGGGCGGGGTCGCATGAGTCATCCCGCCCGCTCAGCCTGCCCTTTTGACCGGCAGGAAACGCCGCCGAAATCTTTTCAAAAAAAGATTTCCCCGCACACACTTCGCTGTGCTATAGTGCAGCGCAACAGCAACGAGGTGCAACCGCGCCAAGGCATCACGAAAGGAGCCACCAAGATGATGAACACAATAAAGTCCCTCAACAACTGGTGGTGGCGTGATGCGAATACGATCGGTCGACAGTGAGTCCCTCACGCCTGTTTTTGCGCTCTAGGTGATTGGAAGGCCTCCGGTTTCGACCGGGGGCCTTTTTCTATCTCGAGCCCGATCGCATTCGCATCACGCGCCTCCGTTTTTCTCTTACACTCCCCTTTTTGAAAGGACTTTTACCATGTCTCAGAACACCACCGCCACAGCCCAGCCCCGCACCGTCCAGACCGCCGACCGCGGCAAACTCGATATCCACGCCCTTGTCCTGCTCGCCATTCTGCTTGCCGCAGGCTTCATCCTCAACTTCACCGTCGGCAAGGCAATCTCGGGCATCTCGGGCGGTATGATCAGCCCCGAGTTCATCATCTCGGCCTTCTGCCTCACCATCCTGGTCGTTCGTCCCAACATTGGCCAGGCGCTCGTCATTGGTCTCATCTCGGCGGCCGTGATCCAGATCACTACCACCTCGCCGTTTGTCGATTTTGCCGCCGAGGGCATCGCCGCCATGCTCATGGCCGTCATTGTCAACGCTGCCGCCAAGGACGGCCAGGTTAAGCCCGTCGTCGCCATCGCCGCAACATTCGTGACCACCTTTGTCTCGGGCGTCATCTTCATGGTCATCAAGATGGCCATGCTCGGCGTTGTGGGCGAGCTCGCCGCAGCCATGCTGCCCGTCGTCGCCATGACCGCCGTATTTAACGCCATTCTGGTCGGCGCCCTCTACCTGCCCATCCAGAAGGCACTTAAGCTTAGCTAACCTGCTCGGCTTTACGAGCCACCCCATCTTGGCGTTCATTCGTCGCTCGCGTACCCAAGTACGCTTCGCTCCTCTTTCGCGCCAACCTGGGCCCCTCGTAAAGCCGTCTTCGTGCTTCACCGCCAAAGACAGTCCCAAACAACGAGCTTTTGGGGACGTTGCTAAACGACCAGTCATGTAAGAACGTCCCCAATGACTATGAAAGGTATCCATGGAAACGATCATCAACGTCGACGATGTCTCGTTCTCCTATGGCACGCAAACCGAGCAGGCGCTCAGCCACGTTTCGCTCAGCGTGAACAAGGGAGATTTCATCGGCATCATCGGGCCCTCGGGCGCTGGTAAGTCCACACTTGCCGCCTGTCTGTCGGGCGCTGTGCCTCACCATTACACCGGCGCCTTTTATGGCTCCGTGTTAGTTGACGGCCACGACACCTGCGAGGTCTCGCTCACCGACATATCGCAGATCGTCGGCAGCGTGCTGCAGGACATCGACACGCAGGTGGTCGCTTCGGTCGTTGAGGACGAAATGCTCTTTGGCCTCGAGAACTTTGGCGTTCCGCATGACCAGATCGAGCAGCGCGTGAGCGAGACGCTTAAGACCGTCGGTATCAGCGACCTGCGCGACCGCGAGATCGCCACCCTCTCGGGCGGTCAAAAGCAAAAGGTAGCTATCGCCGCCATCCTCGCCATGCGTCCGCACGTCTTAGTGCTCGATGAGCCAACCGCAGCACTCGACCCCGCCAGTTCCACCTTGGTCTTCGAGACGCTGCGCGAGGCAAACCGCGCGCTCGGCATCACCATCGTCGTCGTTGAGCAAAAGGTCGCTTTACTTTCGGAGTACTGCAACCGCGTGTTGGTGCTCGATCACGGCCAGATCGCGCTGCAAGGCGAGCCGCATGAGGTCTTTGCGCACACCGACGAGCTTCGCAGCATCGGCGTCGATTGTCCGCGCGTCACGCGCATCTTCAACAGTCTCGAGGCCGATGGCTTGGTAAGCGGCACGCCCTGTCTGGATGTCGACGAGGCAGAACGCCTGATCACGGAAATCGTCGACCCCGACCGTGCGACAAGCGATACCCAGGCGCCCGCAGGCTCCCCGCACGCGCCGTCGCTGCGCCCGCATGCGAAAGACGCCGAGCCGGTGCTCACCTTTGACCATGTCGAGTTTTCCTACCCCCATGGAGGCGCCGCCGTCCACGACCTCAACTTGACGCTCTACCCCGGCGAGCTCGTGGGCATTGTCGGCCAAAACGGAGCCGGCAAGACCACGCTCACCAAATTGCTTACGGGCTTGCTCAAGCCCGCATCGGGCAGCGTACGCGTTACGGGCCTGGACACGGCATCGGTTCCCACGAGCCGCATCGCACGCGAAGTGGCAACGCTTTTCCAGAACCCCGACCGCCAAATCTGCAAAGACACCGTGCTCGACGAGGTCGCCTTTGGTCTAGAGCTTGCCGGCATCGACCGCGCCGAAGCCCTGCGTCGCGCCCAGCTGGTCATCGACCGCTTTGGCCTGCCCGCCGACGAGGCACCGTTCTCGCTGTCACGCGGCCAGCGCCAGATGGTGGCGCTGGCATCCGTTGTAGTGATCGAGCCCAAGATCGTGGTGCTCGACGAACCCACGAGCGGCCTGGACTACCGCGAGTGCATGACCGTCATGGAAACGGTGCGCACCATGGCAGAGCGCGGTTGCGCCGTCATCATGGTCTGTCACGACATGGAAGTCGTTTCCGACTTTGCCGAGCGCATCGTGGTGATGGCCAACGGTCGCATCCTCGACCGCGGCCGCACGCACGAGCTATTCTCGAACATCGAACTCATGCAGCGTGCCTACGTTGAGCCGCCCCAGGTCATCGAACTCTCGCGCCGTCTGGCATCCACCGTCTCGCCCTCCTTTACGCAGGTGAGTGAGGTCACTGATATCGTTCGCATTACCGAGGAGATGGTCCGCCGTGGTTAACGTCATCGACTACATGCCGGGCGACACGCTGCTACACCGCCTGAACCCCGTCATCAAACTGGGCCTCGCCGCCGCCATCATCATCGGCATCTTCCTGTCCGACACCTATGTGGCACTGTTGGGCTTTCTGGCGCTTACGCTCGCGCTGGGAACCTACGCCGGCGTCGTCGACCGCCTGCTCGCGCTGCTCAAGCTGCTGATTCCGCTCGCGCTCATCATGCTGATGCTGCAGCTGGCTTTTATGCGCGATGGCAACATCGTGTGGGGCTTCGTTACCGACACGGGCCTCGTCACCGGCTCCAAGGCCTGCCTGCGTCTGCTGGGCGTGGCGCTTCCGCTTATTCTGATGCTCATGGTGACCAAGCTCAACGACCTTGCCAACGCCTGCGTGGAGGTATTGCACGTGCCGTATCGCTACGCCTTCACCTTTACCACGGCACTGCGCTTTGTGCCGGTGTTTGGCCAGGAGATGAACGCCATCATGGAGGCGCAGACCGCACGCGGCGTCGAATATGACACCAAAAACCCCATCAAGAAGCTCAAGCTCATGCTGCCGCTGTGCGTTCCACTGCTTATATCTAGCGTGGGCAAGACCGATGCCACCGCGCTTGCCGCCGAGCAGCGCGGCTTCTACCTGCGCACGCGCGCGAGCTCGTACAAGCGCTACCCCATCAAGGGCCAGGACATTGCCATGCTTATTGTTAGCATTGCCCTCATCGTCCTCGGCTTCCTGTTCTAACCCATCGCCACCGGAAACCGACAAACGAAAAAGGCCGCGGCTCGCATCAAACGAGTCGCGGCCTTACTGTTTTCGCAGATAAAACCTGCCAAAATAAACCTGTCCCTTTTTGGCAGGTCGAGGGCTACAGGCGGTAGGGGGCTCCGCTACGGATGATGGATTCGCGCACCAGGACGTCCATGGCATCGAGGGTGATCTCGGGCATCTCGCGGTACTTCTGCAGCACCGAGAGCTCTGTACAGGCCAGGATAACGCGATCGCAGCCGCTGCGAGCGAACTCCCACATCACACGATCGAACTTATCCATATCGGGCTCACGTCCGGCCTTCACGTCGTCGTAAATGAGCGACATCACGTCGGCCTGACGCTTCTCGCTGGGATAGACGACTTCGACACCTGCCGCCTTACACTCGCGCCCGTAGACGCCGGCGCCCACGGTGCCGTCGGTACCCATAATGCCGATCTTGTGCACCGGCTCGGCCGGCATGCTCAAGTTAGGGTCGAATTCGCACTCCCCCATCACCGCGCCCGCCAGGGCATAGCGAACCGACTCGCGCGGCATATGGATAATCGGCACCTCGGTAAACGACTGAATCTGGTCGTAGAAGTAGTGCGATGTGTTGCAGGGAATGGCGATATGCGCACAGCCCAGCCCCTCGAGCGCCTGCGCACATTCCTTCATGGTCGCCAGCAACTCGGCATGCTCGCCGGTCTTGATGGCCAGCGTGCGGTCAGGCATGGTCGATTTAGAGAGCACCACCATGTCGATATGTTCCTGATCGCAGGCGGCCGCCGTGTGACGCACTACCTGGTCGTAGTAATACGACGTAGCCTCGGCGCCCATACCGCCGATAACTCCCAGTTTTTCCATCGCCGCCTCCTTGATGACGCTCGCACAATTGCGCGTATCATACCCGCGCCCGCCCGATACAAACCGGGCGGGCGCGACGTTCATTCTATTTGTAATACGTCTTGAACAGCTTAAAGTGGCGCAGCTTGGTGTGCCACATGCGCAGCCAGCGGTTAAAGACAAAGTCGCCCTTCATAAACGAAGGATCGGCAGCCTTGCCCTCCTTGGCCAGACGATGCGCCTTCGCACGCAGCTCGGGGTCCTTGACATACTTGTCAACGACGCCCATGGGGACAACCATCCACAGCGCCTCGTCCTGCGCCGTCACAAATTCCGGCTCAAACGGACGGTTATAGACGTACTCATCCACCACGTATTTAGCAACGTTAAAGCCGCTGTTGGTGACGTAGTAGTTACTGCGGCCCTGACGCGTGTTGAAGTCGAAGAACTTAAACGAACCATCGCGTTGGTCGTACTTGACGTCGAAGTTGGAGAAGCCCGTGAACTTAAGGTCCTCAAGCAGCTTGCGCACGCCACCCATGAGCTCGTCGTTGGGCTCGGTGATGATGCAGGCGTGGTTGCCGACACCATGGGGCTGATGCTCCTCGAGCAGCACGTGACCCAGGCACATCATGCGAACCTTGCCGTTGCGGTCGGAATAACTGGTAAGCACGCGCATGTACTCGTCGTTGCCGGGCACGCGGTCCTGCAAGATGAGGTCATCGGTGTAGCCACTGGCGTACACATCGCGAATGACCTGCTCCAGCTCGGCGCGATCGGCAATCTCGTAGGCCTTCTTCTGGCCCTCGAACTCGTGCTCCCACCACATGATGCCGTCAGAGGGCTTCAGAATCATCGGGAAGGGAAAGTCGATCTGGTCGAGCACCTCGGCGGAAGCCTCGCCCTGGGCGTTGAGCATCGCCATGGTAAAGGTAAACGTGTGCGGATAGGGTACACCGTGCTTCTCGCACAGCTCGTAGAAGATCTCCTTCTTCTGGCACTGCTCGAGCATACTGTAGGGCGCATAGGGCGCGATGACGTTGGAGGCAAGCTGGCCGGCATCCTGAGCCTGTGCGGCAAGCGCGACGTAGTTATCGCCGCAGCCCATGAGGATAATCTTCTTATCGGGATTGGCCTGTGCAATGCCGTTGACGGTCTCGATCATGACCGGCATAGTGTCGATATCCACATTGGGCGTATAGTCGATAATCTGGCTGCGGTATGCAGGACCCGTCTGATACTTGCCAAAGACCAGGCTCTTGACCTGATACTCCTCGTAGAAGGCGCGCGCCACCGAATAGGCGTTGATATCGCCGCCGAGCAGCACGGGTATAAACTCGCGCTCTGTAAACTGCAATGCCATGGAAACTTCCTATCATCAACTGCCCGTACGATGGGCGGTCTTTATGCAACTGGTTTATTCTAGCGTGCCAAACTGCCGCTTCCCAAAGTTCCACCATATCTATGGCAAGCAGGCGCTTATGATCGAGCCCGCAGGGTTCCGTAACGTTAAAGTTGAACTCTATGGTTTCTTAACAATTCACTATAACTGCAGGTCAAGACCAAAACCTCAAGTTCAACTTGACCCTTTAGAACCTTTAAGGTTCAAGTTGAGGTCGAAAGCAGTAGTAGAATACCTTTCGAACTATAACCTACGATTGATTGCAGAGGGACTGGATGCAGCATTCGAACCATCGCACCGCAGCGCTCATCGCGTCGAAGCCGGCTCGTATCATCACGAGCGCCGCGCTTGCCGTTACACTGACGGCCGCGCCGATGCTCTCCCCCGTCGCAGCCTATGCCGCCTCGCAGGCAACGCAGGATCAGCTTTCCGCTGCCCAGCAGAAAATCGAAACCGCCACGAGTGCCTACAACGAAGCCCGCACCAAGCTCGAGGATCTGCAGAAGCAAATCGACACTAACGAGGCAAGCATCGAGAAGATCGAAGCCGAACTTCCCGATCAACAGGCCAAGGCGAGCTCCGCCATGCGCGATCTGTATAAGTACCAGAAGGGCACCAACCCCATCGTGAGCTTCCTGGTCAACGCGCAGAGCCTGGGCGAGTTCATCACCACCTGCAAGTACACCAACCAGATCACGAGCTCGAGCGTCGACGAGATCGAAGAGCTCAACAAGATGCAGACCGAACTCGAGCAGAACAAGACCGAGCTCGAGCAGGCCAAGTCCCAACTCGAGACCGAGCAGAAAACCGCCGAGGACGCACTGGCACAGGCCCAGCAGCTTCGCAGCGAAGCCCAGGCAAAGGCCGAGCAGGAGAATGCCGCCGAGCTGGCCAAGCTCGAGGCCGACAAGGCCGCTGCCGCCGAGAAGCTCTCGGGCGAGGGCGTGAGCGGCAACAACTCCAACAGCCAGGCCAATAACGCCAACACCACTATCGACACCACGGTGAACAACTCCAATACCGGCAACTCCGATTACGACTCGTTTATCAACGAGTGGACGAGTCGCATCGACAACTACCTCGCCGGCTCCCCCATGGCAGGCCAGGGTTACAACTTTGCCGTGGCAGCCTGGAACACCGGTGTTGACCCTCGCTGGTCTCCCGCCATCGCCTGCATCGAGAGCAGCAAGGGCCTCTATTGTGCCGGCTCCTATAACGCCTGGGGCTGGAGCGCCCGCGGCGGCGGCTGGCGGAGCTTTGGTAGCTGGAGCGAGGGCGTCTCTGCCCACGTTGCCTACCTGGGCGCCAACTATGGCTCCACGCTTACCCCGGCAGCCGCCAAAAAGTACTGCCCGCCCACGTGGCAGGACTGGTACAACAAGGTTGCAACCCAGATGAACCGCATCTAAGATCAACGTCAAAGGGCCCCAATTGGGGCCCTTTTTCTTTTACGCGACGGAGGTATCGACGACGCCAGTCGCGTTTGCAATGGCAACAATGATAATCATTGCCAACAAGAGCACACCCATAGCCTTGAGCCAGAGCTTTGCAAGCTTTTTACCGCGGTATCTATCGAGTAGCTCAAACCGCCGGCGAAGGCGGCGTTTGTCGAGCATCACAAAATGGATGAGCACTACGAGACCGTCGACGAAGATAAAATACTCAATCGCGAGAAACCACATCGGGTAGTTTTGGTTGGCGCCCGTAGGATGAAAAACGGCAAAATGGCTTCCGGCAAAGAAAACAAGTAGCGAAAGATAGACGAATGCGTTCCAAATGCGCCCAACGGTGTCGGGAATGCGGGAGAGTAAATTCGGGCGCTCAGGCACCAACGGCAATCCACCCTGAGACTGATCCGTGGGGAGCACGGGCGCAGGGCACACGGCTCGCCGCTCCGGAGGCTCTTGAAAGGAAGCAGCATTCGGCGCGGACGACGCATACGATGCGCGTGCAGCGTGCCCTAGCGCCTTCGCGCTTGCAAAGCGCTTGTCCGGATCGAGCGCCATCGCCATGCAAATAACATCGGCAAGCGAGGCGGGGACGTCACGTGCCTCGCATTGCTCGCGTATGTTCCGACCTGGCTTGGGATCGGCCCCCGTCAGACAAAAGAACAGCAGGGCACCGAGCGCATAGACATCGCTGCGCACGCTCGTCTGGCCAAAACCATACTGCTCGGGCGGCGCATAGGGACGCGTGCCAAACTTAACGGTATCGGCATCGGCTCCCTCGCGCCACACGCGAGCGATTCCCAAATCGATAATCACCAGCGATGAAAACGTCATGCCTGTATCGGGCGTATAGTTTGCGCCCGACACGATGATATTCGAGGGCTTTAGGTCGCGATGGATCACCGGAGCGGCCATCTCCCCCGCCGACGCAAAGCCGGCATGGAGCTCCGCAACTGCATCACAAAGGGCGCCAAACAGCTCACAAGCATAATCGGGCGTCGCACCCAAACGCCCCACCAGGGCCCCGAGCGTTTCGCCTTCGATGTATTCCATGACCACGCAGAGCTCATCGCCCGCGCGGCGGCAATCGACAATCCGAGGCAAGTGCTCGTAACGTCGCCCGGCACGCTGGGCCGCAAACAGGCGTTCATACGCCCCGCCAATCTGGGCCGACGCGTCGATGCGCTTGCGAACAAAGGGGCCAAGAGATCCTCCGCCGGAGCCCTCAAAGTACACGAGCTCGGTCGTCTCGACGTCGGAGTGCTTGAGCACACGGTCTACGCGATAACTGTCATCACGCTCAAGTGACGCCAGGTGTCCGGCGAGCGCAGCGGTCAGCTCATCATCGGAATATGTTGGGCTCTGAGTATCCATAGCGTCCATAATAACGCAGGGCACGGACGCCCCATGACGCCCGTGCCCTGCACGTTCTAAATATCGTGAACGGCGCTTCCGCCGGCAGCCAACCGTTAGCTCACCGTCTCCTCACCAAAGCGATACAGCTCCTCGTTCACCTTTTGCAGGCTGCAGCCGCGATCGATACAGAAAATGATGATGGAGTCACGGCGGTCCTTGCAGTTGAGGACATTGGCGCCCGCCGCCGTCAAGGCTCGGTTGGTCTCCTTGAGCGTCAGCGCCATGGCAAAGGCAATCTGCAGCACCTTATTGCGGCTCGGATGCCGCGCACCGGTAAAGATCTGATAGCCAAACGTCTCGTTGAGGTCGGCCATACGCACCACGCGCGAACGCTCCAGCCCCTTTTCTTCCAAAAGCTGTTTCAGATACTCCGAAAGCGACGGGGCGGTAAAGTCGTGCTCTTTGATATAGCCCTCGATACTCGGGGCATCAAGCAGCTCGTTGAGCAACTCTTCGGTTAGCTTCTTATCGGGCATATGGCCTCACCCCCAGCTCGCATAGTAACCATGTTTTTAATTCTAGTTAAAAACCGCTCACGTCAGAACGTTCCCAGCTGGCAACCTGGTCGGGAGATACCGTGCTCATCGCTTCGAACTTCCAGGTGCCGCCCGCCTTGAGATGGTTGGTGTTCGCAAGAGCCGTTCCCACCTGATTGCCGTCTGCGTCATACAGAACATACTCAATCTGAATGTAGCTTTGCTCTTTATCCGTATTATTGGTCAACGTGCCAGTGATCTTATACGCGAACTGATTAGACGTATCCCCGGCCTCATCCGAAACCGTATAGGGTTCTTGTGCCTCTTTTTGCTCCTCGACTTGCTGGGTCTGTTCGGCAGGCTTTGCTGCTTCACCCGTTGACGAATCGGACGAGTTACCACCCATAGAGCCTACAACGCCGGCAACAACGAGCACCACGATGACACCCAAAACGATCTTGCCGATCGGCTTCTTTCCCTCTTTTGCCATTATGCATCCTTCCTACGATCCGGCTACCGTGCCGGCACACAGCACATCGTAGGAGGCAGCGAGCTCAAATTCATTAGCTGGGAGCTAATGTCGCAGCACAGCTTGCCATCTGGCACTCATTGAGTCTTTTTTCCTTCACCGAACTCACTCCTTTGTTGTTGACTATTAAACATTTAGACGTAAACTGCTTTGTTACCTTGTCAACATCTGAAAGGAACCTCATTGGGAAAAGACGTACTGGTGCAGCAACTCGTCGACTCATTCGACAGCTGGCCCGCCAAAAATTCCGGTTGCGGATCGTCCCGCATGACACAAGAGCTCTATCCTTTTGACAAGCTCTTCTCTCCCATCAAAATTAACAAGCTCACCGTCAAAAACCGCATTGTCATGGCACCGATGGGCAATATCGACATGTGCGAGGAAACTGGTCGTCCCAGCGACATGATGCTGCAGTACTTTTTCGCCCGCGCCAAAGGCGGCTGCGGCCTCATCACAACAGGACTCGTACCGGTAAGCCACGGCATCGATACCACGGTCACCGAGCTGGACAAGCTCACCTATTTCCCGCGCATCGATCGAAGCCGAACCGTTATGGCAGGCTGGCGCGACCTTGCCCAAGGTGTCCATGCCTTCGGATCGCGCATTTTTGTCCAGCTTACGGCCGGACTCGGCCGCGTGGGCAACCCGCAATGCCTCATCACGCAAAAAAAGTTTCCGGTCTCGGCGAGTTTCTTGCCTAACTACTACATCCCCGCCATTCCATGCATGCGCCTCTCGGATCAAAAGCTGCGCCGTATCGTAAACAATATCGGCCAAGCGGCGGCCGATGCTCATGCCATGGGCATCGATGGCGTCTATTTGCACGGGCACGAGGGTTATCTTATCGAGCAGCTCGGAAACCCCGCCTTTAACCATCGCAAGCTCGGACGTTATGCCGATTGGCGTCAATTTGGCCTCGATATGATCAAAGAAATCCGTCGCCGCGTTGGGCCCGACTACCCCATCATGTACCGCATCGACCTTTCGCTTGCACTCGAGGAAACCTATGACGAGCAGGTCATGAATTCGACCTATCTGGGACGCATGCGCGGCGGCCGCACAGTCGAACAGACCCTGGGTTATATGGAAGAGCTCGTGGCGGCGGGAGTAGACATCTTTGACGTCGACCTTGGTTGCTATGACAACTGGTGGATGCCCCACCCGCCTGCGAGCATGCCCGCAGGCTGCTTCGTTCCCGTAGCGCGCGCCGTTCGGGAGCGCTTTGCCGCCGACAATATCCGCTCCAATGCCGGCCTTCCCATACCCGTTGTCGCGGTGGGTAAGTTGGGCTACCCCGACATTGCCGAACGCGCCCTTCGCAATGGCGACGCCGATATGATCATGCTCGGACGCCCGCTGCTTGCGGATCCCGAGTGGCCCAACAAGGCGTACGCCGGTCGCGTGGCAGATATTCGCCCCTGCATCGGATGCCAGGAAGGATGCCTCAACGAGTTTGTCGAAGGGGGCCATCCGCAGTGTGCCGTCAATCCACGCTGCAGCTTTGAATACCTCATGCCCCAGACACCCGCTCCCGCCATAGAACCCAAACGCATAGCGGTGATAGGAGCCGGACCAGCCGGGATGGTCTGTGCGCTAATCGCCGCGCGTCGTGGCCACGACGTAAAGCTCATCGACGCCGAAGATGAACTTGGAGGAAAACTCCTCTCCGCCAGCACCGCCCGGATCAAGTTCGACCTCGATAATTACCGCTCCTATCTTGTTCGACAGGTGCGCGAGCAGACAGAAAAACCCAACGGGAACCTGACACTCGAGCTTGGACGGGCAGCACGCGCCGAAGATCTTGCAAAAGCAGGCTTCGACGCAATCGTGTGTGCAACAGGCACTTCTAATGCGATACCGCCCATCCCCGGCCTTACGGAGCTTGCAGCATCGGGCCATGCCGTGCAGGCAACGCAGCTACTGCGCCAACCCGCGCTGCTTGGCAACGCCAAAACCGTCGCCATCATTGGCGGAGGGGCCGTGGGCTGCGAGGTTGCCCAATGGCTCACCGTCGAACACGGCATACCACAGGTCAGCGTAATTGAAATGCTGCCTCACATGATGCAGGGCGCCTGCACGGCAAATCGCGGCCACCTACTCCATACGCTCAGGGGACGCAATGTGCGGCTCCTCAATATGACACGCGTCGAGCGCGCGGAAGTCGGCGGCAAACGCGAGTCTGGAGCCCCATCGAGGTGTGCGCGTCTCCACTTGAGTCGCAACTGCCACAAAAACGTTCCCGACCCCTACGTCTCGTGGTCACCGGTCTTGCCCGAGAACGTCGAAAACCCGCTTGCACCCAAAATCGGCAACGACTGGAAGTCACTCGAGCTAACCTGCGACTTGGTAATCATTGCCTGCGGCGGACACCCCGACGACGCGCTGTTCTACAAACTGCAGCAGACGCACGCCGCTGACGAGCTGCATAACATCGGCGATGGGTTTGCGCCCGGCCGTGTGCTCGAAGCGGTCCGTGCGGCATACCGACTCGGCACCAATATCTAACACGAAAGGATGGGCTCACAGATGAACCTGACCTCCCAACAACAAGCCCTGCTCGACGGCGCCAAGGGCCCCGCCATGGCCAAAGTGGTCAAGACCCTCGTTATGTACGGCGAATGCTTTGGCGCCGAGCATATGGTTCCCGTGACCGGCGCAAACGGTCATCTTGTCACAAGTTTTGGCCTCTCCATGCTCGGTCCAGTCTATGACCTTATGGATGAGCTGCTGAAAGACGGCGCCCTGTCCGGTCAGTCATTCTCGGTCGACCCGAGGCCCCTCGACCCCGCCGTCCCGGCCAACCCGCTGCAAAAGCTGCTGTTCAAGATAATGTATTCCAAACAAGACGATTATGAGGCACAGCTGCGCAGCATGGGTCTATTGGACAACGATGCTTTCACCTGCACCTGCTACCAGCCCGAGGTTGGCAATCGACCTCGGCGTGGCGACATCCTAAGCTGGGCAGAAAGCAGCGCCGTGGTCTTTGCCAACTCCGTGCTGGGCGCTCGCTGCAATCGCAACTCCGGCATTATCGAGATGTTCGGCTCAATTGCCGGCTTTGTCCCGGAATTCGGCCTGCTCACCGATGAGGGCCGCAAGGCGACCTGGATCATCGAAGTCGACTGTAAGCGCAAGCCCGAAGCGCAAGTGCTTGGCAGCGCCATTGGCATGAAGGTGATGGAAGACGTCCCTTACATTAAAGGCCTCGACCGCTGGCTTGGCCGCGAACTCACACCCGGCACGCAGGACTACCTTAAGGACATGGGCGCCGCCAGCGCATCGAACGGCGCTGTCGGGCTCTACCACGTGGACGGCATCACGCCCGAGGCCGTCGAACAAGGCGAACACCTCATAGCACCAGACGCCCAAATCTATCGCATTGACGACGCCGAGCTGGAACGCATCCGCTCGAGCTACCCCGTTATGTGGAAGAACCCGGGCGCGCGCCCCAAGCTTGCCTTCATCGGCTGCCCCCACCTCTCGTCTGCACAACTCGCCCATTGGGCAGACGCCATCTGCGATGGGCTGAGCGCCTCCGGCAAGTGCCGCGTGCAAGTACCCACCGTACTGACCGCCGCCCCATCCGTGGCAGACGCCTTCCGCAAGACTGCGGCATACAGACGCCTCTCGACTACCGGTGCCGTCGTCTCGAGCATCTGCCCGCTTATGTACACCAACAACCCGCTGTGCGGCAGCATGCCCATCATCACCAACTCCAACAAGTTGCGTACGTACTCGGCATCGCGCTACTACACCGACGACGAGGTGCTCGCCTACGTCACCACCGGAAAACCAATCAAATAGGAAGGCGACTCCTCATGGAAAAAATCTTTCACGGCCGCGTCGTTGTCCCCGGAACTGCCCACGCCAAGGCACTTGTCTCTCACGGAGGACTCAACACACTCGCATCGTTTCAGAAGGCACTGATGTTTGGCGACAAAAAGGCCACGTGTTCCGACCAAAACAATCCCGACTTGTACGGCAAACCTTTGGCGGGATGTGCCTTGTGTCTTCCGCAGACTATCGGCTCCACCACAGGCGGCATGGTGCTCTTCTGCGCCACCAAAATGGGGCGCCAACCCGCATGCCTGCTGTTTTCCAAACCCATTGACAGCCTTGCCGCCGCTGGCGCGATCCTCTCGGGTGTATGGACCGCCACCCCCATGCCCACCATTGACAACCTGGGCGATGAGTTTCTCGATGCTGTGTCGACGGGAGACGCCATCACCGTGACCGAAGACGGCACGGTCATCGTCGGCTAAGGCTATCCGACCCGCCGCCCGCAGATGAACAACGTGTTTCGCCATTTCCCACGCGCGGTGCGGGCGATAATCTTGACGTATTCGATATACAACACGAAAGGAGTCCCACCATGGGAGCATCGGTATCGGTCGCACAGGGCGCGCCTCTTGATGCAGGCACCTACAAGGCAGACGAGGCAGCCGTCGAGCGCTTTTGCGAATTGCTGCGCATCCCCACCGTTTCGCGTGAGAACATCGCCGAGCGCGACGATGAGCCCTTCAGCCAGTGGATTCCCACGCTTCAGCGACTTTACCCGCATTTCTTTAAAATCGCCGAGCTCACACGCGTCGACGACTTTGGCATGCTCCTGCGTTGGCCTGGCGCCGATTCCGCCTTGGACCCCATCGTCATGATGGCGCATCAGGACGTCGTGCCCGTCGAGGGCCAAGACTGGAAGCACGATCCCTTTGGAGCCGAGATCTTCGACGGCGAGATCTGGGCCCGCGGATCACTCGACACCAAGTGCATCGCCTCGGCTTTCTTCGAGGCCGCCGAGCATTTGATTGCCCAGGGCTTCGTTCCCCCGCGCGATGTCTGGTTCTTCTCGAGCGATGGCGAGGAAATCGCCGCACCTACTGCAACCCATGCAGTGCAGTGGCTTCGCGAGCATAACATCCATCCCTACATGGTGCTCGATGAGGGTGGCGCCGTGGCAACCGACGCCCCGCTCGGCGTCACCGAACCCGTTGCCATGGTAGGCGTGTCCGAGAAGGGCCACGTCGACCTTACCGTCACGGCGCGCGCCGACGGCGGCCATGCCTCTACGCCTGCGGCAAACGATGCCTGCCGTCTTCTCTGCCGTGTATGCGAGACTATCTCGGCCAACCCCGGCAAGCCGCAGCTCACGCCCGCCGTCGAGGCCACACTGACCGAGCTGGGTGCCCGTAGCAGCGCGACGTATCAGGCAATCTTTGGCAACCTGTGGCTCACGCGCCCCGCGGTTACCAAGATCATGGCCGCCAGCCCCGAGACCTCGGCCATGCTGCGCACAACCTATGCGCTCACGCAGCTCGAAGGCTCCAACGCGCACAATGTGCTGCCACCAGTTGCTCGCGCCAACTTCAACGTGCGCATCGCTCCGTTCGAGACCATCGCCGATGCCGTTGAGCGCGCCCGCAAGCTCGCCGCCCAGCAGTGCCGCGCCTCGGGCGTAAGCCCCGACCATGTCACCGTCGAAATCAACGAGGCGATTCCCTACACCGAGCCCGCGCCCATCTCGCCTTACGAAGACGATGCCGCCTTCAACTACATCCATCGCTGCGTGTCGGGTGTCTATCCCGAGGCCGGCTTTGCTCCCTACGTGCAGAACTCCTGTACCGACTCGCGCGAGTTCAACGAGATCTGCGATCGCGTCTACCGCTTCTGCGGCTTTATCTACTCGGGCGAGGCGCGCAAGCTCATCCATGCCGCCAACGAACGCATCGGCGTCGACGTCTACAAGCGCGGCATCGAATTCTATGTGGCGTTTCTCGCCAACCTTGAACAACTGTAGAACGGGGGCCGATAGCACCCCTCCCCGCTTTTACCGACCAGGAGAACCAGCATGACCCAACCAAATCTTAAGCGGGCGGCCCGGCTCGACACCAAGGCCGTCGCCCTCGCCTCCCTACCCTTTATGGGCATGATCAGCTTTTGGCAGGTCTACGACGGCATCGTTCCCAAGATGCTCACAGGGACCTTTGGCCTATCCAACTCGCTCACCGGCGCGATCATGGCCATCGATAATGTCTTTGGCCTGTTCCTGCTTCCGCTCTTTGGCATCCTCTCGGACCGCTGCGCAAGCAAACTCGGGCGTCGAACGCCCTTTATCTTGGGCGGCTCCGCGGTGGCAATGCTCTCCGTCCCGCTCATCGCGATCGCCAACAACATGGGCAGCCTACCTCTGCTCATTGGCGCGATTATCCTCACGCTTTTGGCAATATGCGCCTACCGCACCATGACGGTTGCCATTGTGGCCGATATTACGCCTCGCCCACTTCGAACCAAGGCGGACTCAATCGAAAAGATCGTCGGCTATGCGGGAACGGGTCTTATGCTCGTCGCCATCTCGGTCATGGTTCCCAAGGCCGACAAACCTGATTATCTTCCGCTCTTTATCTTGCAGGCCGCCTTTATCCTCGTGTCAGCCGTTGTCTACGGCATCTTTGTCCGTGAGCCCGCCCTCGTCGAAAAGATGCGCGAGAAATCGCTGTCAATGGGCATCGACGAGGATCAGATTGACAAAGACGACTCCCCCGAGGCCGGCGGTAAAAATCGCATTGCAGACGCCGGCGTACGCCGCTCCATCATCATGCTGCTCGCCGCAACGTTTTTCTATTACATGAGCTATAACGCCATGACCACCAATATCAGCCGTTATGCCGATTTGTTCTACGGCATGGAGGGCGGTTCCTATGCCATCATCAATATCGTGACGATTGCAGGCGCGCTGCTAAGCTACGTACCCCTGGCAAACCTTTCGCTCAAAATCGGCCGCAAAAAGGTCGCCCTGGGCACCGCCGTCATCATGGTTTTGTGCCCCGCGCTTCTTTGGCTGGCACCCGGCTTCTCGCCCGTGTTGTACGGCGTCTTTTTGTTGATGGGCGTCGCGCTGGGCGGCGTGGACCTGTGCGTGTACACGATGATTCTGGAGTGTTGCAGCTCCCAAAGCGTGGGCCGCTACTCCGGTTACTACTACACCGTGAGCATGGCGGCTCAGGTGGCGACGCCGATTCTCTCCGGCATCGTTATGGACGTGGCGCCGTCGATGCTCTTCGCCTACATCACGGCAATGGGCATGATTATGGCCGCGAGCATTGCCGCCGCCAAGCACGGCGATGCCATCTTGATCGACGAGGTCGCTCGCCGCGAGGCAGCCGAGTAGAAGTGCACGCCAATATTGAGCAATGGAGCCGGATGGGGGTATTTCCCATCCGGCTCCATTTTTTCATCCTCAAGAGGCTCGTCGAAGCCTACCCCACCGTGACGGATTCCCCGGTAAAGGCACTGATCATCAACAGGACAAAGAACACCAGGTAGCTGACACTCAGCAGGTACGCAATGATCAGAAAGGAGACCCATCCGACATTGGTCTTGCCATTGGCACGACGTTGCTCGCGAGAGCGGCAAAGCCAAATCGTCACGCCAATGGCCACAATCAACAGCACAAGTGCCGCTGCGGCCAGTCCAGCAAGCGCAAACATCACGCCAATGCTCACAGCAATAACCGGGAGCAGCAGCAAGCCGCACCCGCACCCACCAGGACTGTACACGGCAGTCTGTCGGCGTCGTTCCATCGTCACTCCAACCTCAACATCTTTGAGCGCTACAGCGCAACGGCCTGCTGAACGGGAACGATCTTATCCAGTTCCGGTTCGATGCGCCTCTTCTCTGCCTCGAGATCAAACGCCATCTGGGCTCGAAGCCAGTAGCCATCCATCAGGCCAAAGTAGCGGCAAAGGCGAAGGTCGGTGTCGGCCGTCACGCGACGCCTTCCCAAGATAATCTGCCCAATGCGTTGAGCCGGAATCCCGGTCTCCTTAGCAAGGCGATATTGAGAAATGCCCATAGGGGCAAGAAATTCCTCTTTGAGAAGCTCGCCAGGAGTCACCGGCGGCAGCAAATCAGACGCAGTCTCATCACTTGTGATAATCGACGATTTCGACATTCCAAGCCATCCCCTGTCTCCACTCAAAACAGACCCGATAGCGCTCATTGACACGGATACTATATTGACCGGCGCGATCGCCCTTCAACGCTTCAAGACGATTGCCTGGCGGAACGCGAAGATCATCAAGCGAAGCGCAGATCTGCAGTTGGCGAATCTTCCTCAAGGCGACCCGCTCAAAAGGAATGAACTTCCTAATCCGCACACCCATTGCAAAGCGTTCAGTGTCTTCATCTTTATATGATGCAATCATAGTATCGCCTTACGTTAATAACGTCAAACGTTTCTATAGAGCTACATCTCTATTATAGCGTACATCTGTTCGTATTTTCGAGAAGATGCGTCCCCGTCGACTAACAAAGCAAAAGCAATCGTTTGTAGACATCGAGGCCTTTAAGCAAGATTTCCTCGTCAAAGAGCATGGTATCAGTGTGAAGGGCACTCTTCGCATAAGCTGGGCAGCCGTCTGCGTCGATCGGGTTTTCTTGCGCCTCCGGCACGCCCGTGCCCAGCAAGAAGAACACGCCCGGCAGATAGCGCTGATAGAAAGCGAAGTCCTCGGCAATCAGCAAAGGCTCATCCACGAGCTGCAGCTCGGGCAAGGCAGGCACGACATTGGCAAACAACTCGGGGTCGTTGTCGACCGGTGGATAGCCCTCGGCAAAGTCGAGATCGTACGTGCAGCCCGTTGCAGCGCACGCCTCGTCGAGTACACGGCGCACGCCTTCGCGCGCGCGGTCGAACATACCGTCCGTAAACACGCGCAGACTGCCGGCAACATGGGCCTCCCCCGCCACCGCATTGCAGACGGTACCGGCCTGCAGCAGGCCGAACTTACCAATGCAGGGTTCATCGGCACCCAACTCGTCCATCAATTCACACTCGGCAACCAAGAACTTGGCAGCTGCCAGCGCCGCATCGTGCGATTCGTTTACGGGAACGCCGTAGGTCTTGGCGATATGGATGCTTGTCCCGTGAATGTGCACGTGCGTCTCACTCGAGCGCGCCAGCAGCGGGCCGGAACAACTCGCCAACGTGTTCGCAGGCAGATCGGGCCACACGTGAAAGCCAAAAATGCGGTCGACCCCGTAGCGCTCGAACACACCGCTCTCGCATACCGTCTTGGCACCACCGGTCGTCTCCTCGGCAGGCTGGAACACAAAGAGCACGTTACGCTTGATGGCACCTGGCTGCTCACGAATCGTGCGATCGACAAAGGTTGCCGCTGCAAGTGCCATGGCCATGTGTCCATCGTGTCCGCAAGCGTGCATCTTTCCGGGATGCGTCGAGGCAAAGGCCGCACCCGTCGCCTCCGCGATAGGCAGCGCGTCCATATCGGCGCGAATCGCCGTGGCATGCGCGGCGCCCGTGCCAGCGTCGAAGAAAGCACAAACACAGCTGGGGCAAGGATGGGTCACTTCACAGGCAAGCGAGGCGAGCACGCCCTCGATATAGGCTATGGTTTGAGAAAGATCGAAATCGAGCTCCGGAATGCGATGCAGGTCGCGACGATAGCGACGAAGTTCTTGGAGCTCGGTCATAAAGGATCCTTTCATGGGGCATTTCCATTCACACAATATTGTGATGCAAAATTGTGACGCCCTTGTTTCTAGCATATCCCTGCATTTTTTAAACGTTATATACGAATACTCTTGTTTGGTAAAGTGCAACGTGGTAGGGTCGTTACCACTTGATAGAGGCGCGGGCACGAAGAACCGCGGGCGAGCCGGCAGGCTTTGACCCCGTGGGGAGGCGAAACCCGCCGAACTGGGCTTTTCGGGCACGAACAACCTGGTGGGCCTACGGGAAACACCCGCAGGACTGTCTGCAGCAATGCGGGAGCGCTATCCGGACATTGGGTCCACGCTATGCGGATTCGATGCGCAGATGGCGCCGTCTGGATAGCGAGGTTTACGGGACATGGCATTGACCCCCAACGAGGCATATGCGGCCAAGCAGCCGTTTGTGGACAAGGAGACGCTCGAGCATATCGTCGAGCAGTTCCCCACGCCGTTTCATCTATACGACGAGGCGGGCATCCGCCGCAACATGCAAGAGGTGCGCGACGCCTTCGCATGGAACCCGAGCTTTAAGGAATACTTTGCCGTCAAGGCCAATCCCAACCCGGCGCTCATCTCCATTCTCAACGAATACGGCTGCGGCTGCGATTGCTCGAGCTATACCGAGCTCATGATCGCCCGCTCGCTGGGTATCACGGGACACGACATCATGTTCTCGTCCAACGACACGCCAGCTGCCGACTTTGAGCTCGCCGACAAGCTGGGCGCCATCGTCAACTTTGACGACATCAGCCACATCGAGTTCTTTGAGCGCGTTGCGGGGCCCATCCCCAAGACGATCAGCTGCCGCTTTAATCCGGGCGGCCTGTTCCAGCTCTCCAACGGCATCATGGATAACCCCGGCGACTCCAAGTACGGCATGACCACCGAGCAGCTCTTCGAGGCGTTCCGCATGCTCAAGGCCAAGGGCGCCGAGGACTTTGGCATCCACGCATTCCTTGCCAGCAACACCGTCACCAACGACTACTACCCCAAGCTCGCGCGCATCCTCTTTGAGCTTGCCGTGCGCCTGGAGCGCGAGACCGGCGCACACGTCGCCTTCATCAACCTGTCCGGCGGCGTCGGCATCCCCTACCTGCCCGAGCAGCAGGCCAACGACATCCACGCCATCGGCGAGGGGGTGCACGCGGCCTACGACGAAATCCTGGTTCCCGCCGGTATGGGCGATGTGGCCATCTGCACCGAGATGGGCCGCTTTATAATGGGCCCCTATGGATGTCTGGTCACCAAAGCCATCCATGAGAAGCAGATTTACAAGAACTATATCGGCGTGGACGCAAGCGCCGTCGATCTGATCCGCCCTGCCATGTATGGCGCCTACCACCACATTACGGTGATGGGCCAGCCGGGTGGCGCCGACAAGACCGCGGCGCCTGTCACAAACACGTACGACATTACGGGCAATCTGTGCGAGAACAACGACAAGTTCGCCATCGACCGCGAGCTGCCGCAGATCGACATGGGTGATGTGCTCGTGATCCACGATACCGGCGCGCATGGCTACTCCATGGGCTACAACTACAACGGCCGCCTGCGCTCCGCCGAGGTGCTGCTGCGCCCCGACGGCTCGGCCGACCTTATCCGCCGCGCCGAGCGCCCGGGCGATTATTTTGCCACGCTCGACGTGCTGCCGTGCGGCCGTGGGCTGCTGGCCAAATCGCGTGCCGAAAGCGCTCGTCGTCGCGCTCAGGACGAGCGCCTGGCCGTCGCCGCCCAATGGAACAAACGCATCCAGATCGCGGAAGCGAAGGAGAAGAACATGGATATCCGCAACCTCGAGGGCTCGATCGTCGCCCTTGTCACGCCGTTTAAAAAGGACGGCAGCGTCAACTTTGACGCACTCGAGCGCCTTATCGATTTCCACTTACAAAATGGCACCGACGCCATCCTCACCCTGGGCACCACCGGCGAGAGCGCCACGATGACCGACGACGAGGACAACTCCGTTGTCGCCGCCGTGGTCAAGCATGTTGCAGGACGCGTCCCCGTCATCGCCGGCTCGGGCTCCAACTCCACGCAAACCATGCTCACCAAGTCGCTCACCTACCAAGGCTTGGGAGCCGACGGCCTGCTGCTCATTACCCCCTACTACAACAAGTCCAATGAAGAGGGCATCTATCAGCACTTTAAGACCGTCGCCGATGCCGTGGACATCCCCTGCATCCTGTACAACATCCCTGGTCGTTGCGGCTGCGGTATCAGCGAGCACAACGTAGAGCGCCTGGCCGCACATCCCAACATCATGGGTATTAAGGAGGCCTCGGGCAACGTCGCCTACGCGGCCAAGATCGCCCACCTGCTGTCAGACGACTTCCGCATGTACTCGGGCGAGGACGCGCTTACCGTGCCGCTCATGAGCCTGGGCGCCTCGGGCACCATCAGCGTGTGGGCAGACGTGCAGCCGCAGCTCGTGCATGACATGTGCCGCGCCTATTTGGACGGTGACGTGTCGCGTGCCCGCGATATTCAAATTGCCGGCCAGCCGCTCATCAATGCCCTCTTTAGTGAGGTCAACCCCATCCCCGTCAAAGAGGCGCTCGCCCAGATGGGTATGATCGAGGCAAACTACCGCATGCCGCTGTGCCCCATGGCAGACGACACGCGCTCTGCACTTACCGATGCTCTGAAGGGGGCTGGTCTGCTTGATTAAGACCGTCATTATGGGAACGGGCCGCATGGGCTCGCTCATCTGCACCACCGCCGAGGGCATTGTCAACACCGCTGAAGAGCCCGTTTTTGACATCGTCGCCCAGATCGGCTTCGACTTGTCCGAGCTCGAGAGCGCACCGGCCGCCGATGTAATCATCGACTTCTCGAACGTCGTGACCTTCGATGCCGTTGTCGCCTATGTCGAGCGCACGGGTGCCGCACTCGTTTCCGGCACCACGGGCTATACGCCCGAGCAGGTGGATCGCCTGCGCGAGCTGGGTCAGAACGCCCGTGTTATGCACTCGGGCAACTACTCTATCGGTATCGCCGCCCTGCGCCATCTGGTTGCCCAGGCCACGCGCGAGCTGCCCGGCTTTGACTGCGAAATCGTCGAGACGCACCATAATCAAAAGGTCGACGCCCCCAGCGGCACTGCCAAGTTGTTGCTCGACGCCGTCGTCGAAGCCGAGCCCGAGGCAGGCTACCACCCCGTCTATGGCCGCGAGGGCATGTGCGGCGCGCGCGACCCCAAGGAGATCGGCATGCACTCGCTGCGCGGCGGCACCGTCGCCGGCGTGCACGAGGTAAGCTTTTTCGGCCAGGACGAGGAGGTCACGCTCACGCACCGCGCCACGAGCCGTCAGATCTTCGTCAACGGCGCCCTGGCAGCCGCGCAGAAGCTCGTCACCCGCGAGCCTGGCTTCTATACGTTCGACCAGGTCATGTTTGCCTAACCAGGTATCAACCGGATCCACTCAAAGGAGAGACAGCAAATGAGTAATGCAGCCGAGGTGGACGCACAGGAGATTATCAACTACATCGCAACCGCGCCCAAGAAAACGCCCGTCAAACTGTACGTGCGCGAAAAGCCGGGCATGAAGGTCCAGTGGGGCAATGCGCACGTCTACGGCGGTCGTCGTGGCAAGACCGTCTTTGGTGACTGGGATGAGCTCAAGGCAATCCTCGACGCCAACGCCGACTCCATCGACTACTGCGACGTAGAGAACGACTGCCGCAACTCCGCCGTGCCCATGCTCGACCTCAAGGGTATCAACGCCCGCATCGAGCCGGGCGCGATCATCCGCGACCGTGTCGAGATTGGCGATCGCGCCGTCATCATGATGGGCGCCATCATCAACATCGGCTCCGTCATTGGCGAAGGCTCCATGATCGACATGGGCGCTGTGCTGGGCGGCCGCGCCACCGTGGGCAAGAACTGCCACATCGGCGCCGGCACCGTGCTGGCAGGCGTCGTGGAGCCCGCCAGTGCCACGCCCGTCATCATCGAGGACGACGTTATGATCGGCGCCAATGCCGTGGTCCTGGAGGGCGTGCACGTAGGCAAGGGCGCTGTCGTTGCCGCCGGCGCCGTGTGCGTCGAGGACGTCCCCGCCGGTGCCGTCGTGGCCGGTGTCCCCGCCCGCGTCATCAAGATGCGCGACGAGAAGACCGACAGCAAGACCGGCCTGGAAGAGGGCTTACGTCAACTCTAGGGCTGCGCAGTTTTACCAAACCGCGCAACTAGTCGACGCTGCAAACGGCCCAGAGCGGCAATCTGACGTTCAATCGTCGGGCATGACAAAAAGGTCAATGCCCTCCTCTTTCACGTCACCTTGCTCGCTCTGGGGCGTTTTCGCTGACGTATGTTCAACCAGTGGCGTAATTAAGCCCCAAGTAAAAAGGCCGAAGCCCTCATCCGAGGCTTCGGCCTTTGTTTTTCAGCAGCGCCCAAGCGCAGTTTATCGATTCTCAATTGACCCGATGTTTTTGAGCTCGATGGAGATGAGGCCGTTGGGCTCGTTGACGAACTCGATATACTCGGAGTTCGAACCCATCTCGGCCGGGAAGCTGATCTCGATGCCCGTGTCGGTACGAATCTTGTGATTGCGCACGGCCGCGCGTTCGACCTGCTTGCGCTCCACGGGCACGCGCTCGGGCACCTTCTCCTCGGTCAGCGCCGCACGCACGTTCTCCTTGATAACCGGCTCGTCCTCAAAGACCTCATCGACGATATCCCAAGGCGGCAGCTCCTCGTCATCCTCAACCTTCTCGGCAACGGCAACCTTAACCTTGGCGAGTGCCACGGCCGTATTGGCACCATGCTCCTCGGCGACTTCCTCGACCACACGCGTCACGGTGTCGATGACCTCCTTGCCCGATACACCCGTGTCGCACTGCAGCAGGCCATCGGGGATAAGCATACGGTCCTCGCCGGCAATCTTGCGCTTCTTGTCCACGTAGCCGATCTCCATGGTACTCGCGCGCACGATGGCATAGCTCGGCACCTTTTGCGAGGGGTTCGGCAGAATGGCGTAGTGGCGCGCGATGTCGTTGCGTACCTCCCCCTCCTCGCGGCCCACTTCGTGCATAAAAGCCTGCTTGGAGCCCAGCAGCATCACGGCAAACCAGCGGGCATCCTCATCGTCGTCAAAATCGGCCACGAGCACGTCGGTGGACTCGGCTTTCTCGGCTTTGGTGAGCTCGGAAGAGATGAACTCCGCAATCTGCTGCGACAGGTCCACGAACTCGCGCTCGCCAAAGAAATAGCCCTTGAGCTCGCCGCCAAACGCAGAGTTCTCGGCAAACGTGGCACGTTTATTGTCGGCCGAGGTTCGTGCGCGGCGCAGATGCGTGGTCACGAAGTTGCGCACGGTACGGCTTTCGATATCGAGCTCGCGCTGGCTCATAACGTTAACGGCAGAGTCAAAGTCCAGGATATGCAGAATCGCGTGATTGATTTTCATATACGGCATTCCGTTCTAGATCGATTTCGGCACGAACCAGTATAGCGGTCGAGCCCGCCCCAAGCGCATCGAAGATTGCTGCATTGGGGCCAGGTTTCTCTGCACCAATGGTTAACGCAGGAGCTCGGACTGCCAGGCCTCGAGTTGTTCTGCCAGACTCTTACCGGCAGCGGACATGTCGATCTGAGGGCGTTTGGGCAGCAATGCACATCTAAGGATTGCCGCGATGGTCTGCGAAACAAAATGGCGCGTATCCTTGTCAAAGCCTTGGGCGGCCCGGAGCATCACAGGCAGGTTCTCGCGCATGTTCCCGGCGATATCCGCAAAACGTTCGGCGCCCGTAGCCTCAAACACGGAGAACAACGCTTCTACAAAACGCTCGCGCTCGCCAGGTGACACTGCAAGCAGCATCTCGCGAATAGAGCCATCAACATATCGCGCGCCAGCAGACAGGCGTTCGCAATACACAAAATCGCAGCCGTCGACCACCCAGCTAAAGGGATTGTGTTGCAGCAGGCTAAACTCGGTGCTTTCGACGATAGCGTAGTCCTCTTGCGTCTCGAACATCATGCCGAAGATCGAAGACTGGGGCAGGGTTTTATCGATACGACCAGAAAGGCTCGCAAAGGCGTCTCCGTTCAGAAACTCCTCGACAAAGCCAGGGCCATCGTGGGAGAAGACCCGCTCAATCCGGTTACGAGCACCGCTTGAGCACATCGCTGCACCATACACAGCCAGATTTCCGCCCTTGGAATGGCCTCCGCACAAGAGCGGCCCGTCAATCGCATCCGCCGCCTCGTCCACATAACGCGCCGCGGATTCCTGGGCCGGCACAGGACACCGGAACGCCATGTTAAAGTCCTCTTTCCAGCCCACAATCGTGCTGTCGGTCCCTCGGAAGGAAACGTAGCTAAACCCTGCCGGAAATCGGAGCGTCATGGCCGCAAACTGCTCCGTCATCGCAACATCGTTCACGGCGCGATAGCCGCAAATGCGCGCACCGCGGTATCTGGGATTTGCTGCCACTGCCTCCAACAAGGCAAGGCTTCCCTCTGGATTCCACAGGTCGCCAACCATATCCCGATAGCACTCGGCACGTAGCAGCTCGCGCACGTCAAGCCCCCGCCAGCCCTCAAGCTCTGGCATGTCGTCCGGCAGGCGCAAATACGACAACCAGGCAAAGACCAGACTGTCCACCGCGCAGAACGGCCGCTCATCAAACGAGTCAAAGGCCGTCTGGGCATAGGTCAAAAAGTTAGGCGAATCAGACATGACCCTCCCATCAACAATGGTGCAAGGGGGACAGGCTGGTTTTGCACCGATTGCACCTCATTTGATGCAAACAAACCTGTCCCCGATGCACCAAAAAGGCGCCCGGGTCACATGAATCCGGGCGCCTTCATTGTAGCTTTTCGCTCTAGCGAGCTTGATTTAGCAGGAGAAGTCGACACTGTCGATGATGTCCTTGAGGGCCTTTGCAGAGACGGTGAGCTCATGCTGCTCGTCATCGTTCAGCGGCACGGGAACGCGGCAAACGACGCCGTCGCGGCCAACGACCGTCGGCATGGAGATGGCCAGATCGGACAGGCCGTACTCGCCCACCATGAGCGAGGAGACAGGCAGAACGGTCTGCTCATCGCGCATGACAGCAGTGCAGATGCGCTTGACGGCCATAGCGACACCGTAGTAGGTGGCGTGCTTCTTCTCGATGATGGTGTAAGCGGAGTTCTTGACGTCCTCGGCGATGCGCTTCTCGGCAGCCTCATGCTCCAGGTGGCCGTGAAGCTCACAGAAGGTGTTCAGCGGCACGCCGGCAACCTGAGCGCTGGACCAAGCGACGAACTCGGAGTCACCGTGCTCGCCCATGACGTAGGCCTGGACATCGCGCGGGTCAACCTCGACGTGAGCGCCGAGCATCTGCTGCAGACGGCCGGTGTCGAGCACGGTGCCGGAGCCGATGACATGGCCCTCGGGCAGACCGGACATCTTGATGGCGGCGTAGGTCAGAACGTCGACCGGGTTGGAGACGATGAGCAGAATGCCGTCGAAGCCAGACTTCTTAATCTCGGGAATAATGGACTTAAAGATGCTGACGTTCTTGTTGACCAGGTCCAGGCGGGTCTCACCGGGCTTCTGGGCAGCGCCAGCGGTGACGACGATCATGGCGGCGTCGGCTACATCGGAATAGTCGCCGGCGTAGATCTTCATCGGCTCGGCAAACGTCATGCCGTGCGCGATATCCAGAGCCTCACCCTCGGCGCGGTTCTTGTCCACGTCGATAAGGACCATCTCGGAGAACAGACCGCTCTGCATCAACGCGAACGCCGAAGACGAACCGACGAAACCGCAGCCGACAATAGCGACCTTCTTCTCGTTAACCATTAGAAACTCCCATCTCTCTCCACAAACAAGCCGCCCGGGAACGACCCGAGCGGCTTGCCGTAATCCCAATACATCCAATCGGGACTTTGATTATGCTCCTATTCGCAGCCAAATATCGACCGTTTACCGAAATTATTTGCAGGATTCGTAAAATAACTGCACGAAATCGGTTTCGAGCTATTGACGAGTCGAAATGGCCTTCTAATACAGACCCGCCTCGCGAATGGCCTCGACAGCCAAAGCGATCTGATCGGGCGGCAGGACCAGCGCCATGCGCACGTGCCCCTCGCCCGAAGGACCAAAGCTCGCGCCCGGCGTCACCACAACACCGGCCTTCTCCATGAGCTCCTCGCAAAACGCCATGGAATCGGTGCGACCACCGGGAAGCTTGGCCCACACAAACATGGAGCCATGCGCGTTGGGACGCTCCCAGCCCAGGCCCTCAAGACCGTCGCACAGGGCATCGCGACGCTCCTGGTACTTCAGACGCTGCGCCTCGACCTCATCACGCGGACCGTTCAGGCAGGCGATAGCAGCCTTCTGGATCGGGAAGAACATACCGAAGTCGATCTGGCCGCGTAGCTTGGCAAAGGCAGAGACCACGTCCTCGCGGCCGACCAAAAAGCCGATGCGAGCACCGGTGACGTTAAACGACTTGGAGAGCGAGAAGAACTCAACGCCCACCTCGAGCGCACCGGGATACTGCAAGAAGCTGCCGCCCGGCTCGCCGTCGAACACGATGTCGGAGTACGCGTTGTCATGGACGATGAGCAGGTCGTGCTCGCGGGCAAAAGCGATGATCTCCTCGTAGATCTCGGGCGTGCCCACCGAGCCCACCGGGTTGGCGGGCAGCGACACGATCATATACTTGGCGCGGTCGGCCACTTCGGGATCGATGCCCGCCACATAGGGCAGGTAATTGTGCTCGGCAACCAGCGGATAGTACTCGAGCTTGGCATCGGCGATCTTGGCACCCGCCTCAAAGACCGGGTAGCACGGATCGGGAACCAAAATAGTGTCGCCCGGATCGAGCAGGGCCAGGCCCAAATGGCCCACGCCCTCCTGCGTGCCGTTGCACGACTGCACCATGGACGGCGTAATGCCGGAGACACCAAAGCGACGCTCATAGTAATCGCACACGGCCTGCTTGAGTTCGGGCAGGTCACGCAGGGCATACTTCCACATCTCGGGATCTTTGGCTGCTTGCGTGAGCGCCTCGACCACGTGGTCGTACGGCTTAAAGTCGGGCGTGCCCACGCTCATGTTGTAAATGGTCTTGCCCTGAGCCTTCAGCGCGAGCAGTTTGTTGTTGAGCGAGGCGAAGACCTCCGCGCCAAAGCGGTCGAGACGCTGCGATGCCTGCATGGTGCCACCTTTCGATATGAAAAACGCGGCGCTCCGACAAGAGCGCCGCGCGATACGGGCCATCAGATTGCAAAAGTGTAACGCTTGCAACCCCCGTATTGGTTCAATTTAGCCAACCTTAGTCAATTGCATTGAGCGCATCGATCTGCGCAAGCCACAGACGCGAGCTGGCGTCACTCGGCATACGCCAATCGCCGCGCGGGCTGAGCGTCACCGAGCCCACCTTGGGACCATCGGGCAGGCAGCTGCGCTTAAACTGCTGAGCAAAGAAGCGACGGTAGAACGTACGCAACCACGTGTGGACGGTCTTGGCGTCGTAGACGCCCTCGAAGCTCTTGAGCGCCATGCGGTAGATCTTGCCCGGCTCAAAGCCAAAACGCAGCAGGTAGTAGAGGAAGTAGTCGTGCAGCTCGTACGGGCCCACCAAATCCTCAGTCTTCTGCGCAATCTCGCCGTCGCCCGTGGGCGGCAGAAGCTCGGGGGACACCGGTGTATCGAGGATGTCGAGCAGCGTCTCGGCAATACGCCCGCCAAAGACATCGGCAGCATAACGCACCAGATGGCGCACAAGCGTCTTGGGCACGCTCGCGTTGACGGCATACATGCTCATGTGGTCGCCGTTATAGGTAGCCCAACCGAGTGCCAGCTCCGACAAGTCGCCCGTGCCGATGACAAAACCGCCAGCCTGGTTGGCCAGATCCATCAGAATCTGCGTACGCTCGCGGGCCTGGCTGTTCTCGTAGGTCACGTCCTGCACGGTCGGATCGTGCTCTATGTCCTTGAAGTGCTGTTCCACAGCCGCGTGGATCGAAACCTCGCGGAAGCTCACACCCAGGTCGTGAGCGAGCGACTCGGCGTTGGACTTAGTGCGATGCGTCGTGCCAAAGCCGGGCATGGACACGGCTGTGATACCGGTGCGCGGCAGCCCCAGTGCATCGAAGGCGCGAACTGTCACGAGCAGTGCCAGCGTGGAGTCCAGGCCGCCCGAAAGACCGATGACTGCAGCCTTGGTACCCGTATGGGCAAGGCGGGTCTTGAGGCCGGCGGTCTGCAGGTCGAGGATGGTCTCGCAACGCTCGGCCAGGTCGCCATGGTCGGCCGGCACAAAGGGCGCACGGGGGAAGACACGGTCGATATCGCAGGCATCGCGCAGGACAGGTTCGTCTGCCAGCACGCCCTCAAACGAAAATTCAACGGTCGTGGCCTCCGGCGCATCGTCCGCGCGCGTCCACGTCGTCGAGCGACGGCGCTCGGCAACCAGACGGTCAAGATCGACATCGGCGACGGCCATATCGCAGGTAAGCAGTTTGGTGGCGGCGAGCTTGGAGCCGTTTTCGTAGATAAGGTTCTCGCCTGCAAAGACCATATCGGTCGTGGACTCGCCCTCGCTCGCATCCGCATAGGCATAGGCGCAGTACAGGCGCGCACTCTGATTGGAGATGAGACTGCGGCGATAGTCTGCCTTACCGATAATCTCATCCGAGGCCGACGGGTTGAGAATCACCGTCGCACCGGCAAGCGCCATCTCGGTCGAAGGCGGCGCCGGCACCCACAGGTCCTCACAGACCTCAACGCCCAGCACCAGGTCCTCGGCGCCCTCATCACAGCAGCGGTAGACAAGCCCCGAACCCAGCGGAACCGGACCCTGACCGGCAAATTCAACCCACACGGGATCCGCAGGCGCCGGAGCAAACCAGCGGCGCTCGTAGAACTCGCCATAGTTGGGCAGATACTTTTTGGCCGTAAGACCCAAAAGCTCGCCCGCGCAGCACACGGCGGCGCAGTTGTAGATATTCTCGGCAACTGCAACGGGAAGACCGATGGTAAAGACAATCGGCAGCTCACGAGTCTCGTCGAGGATATGTACCAGAGCGGCCTCACAGGCATGCAGCAGCGTGCGGTTATGGAACAGGTCGGCCGCGGTATAGCCGCACAAGTTGAGCTCGGGCAGCACCAGCGCGCGAACGCCGCGCTCGGTAGCCTCGCGAACAGCCGCCAGCGCAACCTCGGCATTGCCTTCGACATCGGCCACGCGAATCTGCGGCGACGCCGCCGCCACACGCAAAAAGCCATCAGACTGAGAAAGGTGAAGATTCATAAGAATGCTCCCGTGCGTAGACGCCATTCACAACAATTAGCAAGCCCTATTGTAGTTCAACCGCCGGGTGCAACCGCATCCCACCAACTTGGTGAGCTATTGATGAGTTGATGGTATCTGTTAAATGTCACGTACGATTCACATCTGGTGGGTACCCTGATGGCTACATGAAACGAAGCAGATTTGCACCGGGAGGGTCCCGCATGACAACCAAGTACACCGACGCGCCGCGCACACGCGTCATGACACCGGCCGCGCTCAACAACGGCGTTCACGAAAACCATTCCATCGGACAGACCATGGCCATCGCGCCCAAAAAGGGCCTGTTCGACGACATTTCCATTCCCCAAATCATCGCCGGCGCTGCAGCCGCCGCCACGAGCGTCGCGCTTGCTTCCAAAATCGGTATCGCCGGATCGGTGATCGGCGCCGCCGTGAGCTCGGTCATCACCGTTGTGTCCTCGCAGGTCTACCGCCACTTTATCTCTGCCAGCGCCAAAGCCCTCAAAGGTACGCACGCCGACGTCGACTACCCCGCCGGCGCCTATGAGCCCGTTGAATTTAATGCCGAGGAGCACCTGGGCGGCGCCGCGACTACGCAAGAGATGCGCCAGATTGCGGGGCGCGCGACCACGGCACGCGTCGCTCCCAACAGCCTGCGCGCCAAGGCGGCGGCAGAGCGCAGCCAGACGCAAAAGAAGGTCATCATCTTCTCGATCGCCATCGCCATCGTCGCGGTCATCGCCTGCACCGGTGCCATCCTTATCACCACCGCCGGTGAGGGTCTGGGCGAGCGTCCCGAGCCAATCCTTTCGTCGCGCACGACCGAGCACGACGCGGATAACACCGGTCAATCGCAAAGCCAGCAGGACGACTCGCAGGGCGCCTCCGCATCCACCGACTCGTCCTCGAACACCCCCGATCAGTCGCAGAGCGCTGATTCCTCTGCGAACAGCGGCGGCACGCAATCCAGCACGACCGACTCAAGCCAAACGACTGACGGCTCTCAACCGAGCACAGGCGACCAGACGAGCGGCAATGCATCGGGCACGGGATCTACCGACAATAGCAACACCAACAGCTCGAGCGGAACCGCTTCCGGCACGGCATCAGACAGCTCGAGCCAAGACACGGCATCGGGCAACTAAGCACGTTTGCCCCTCATAGATAACCGACCTGCATAACGGGCGCGAACCGGCAACGGTCGCGCCCGTTTGCCTTGGGCGACGAGATGGCAAGCCCCGCGCGATGGTAAGATGCTTTGGTGTGTAAAGAGGAGATTTGCCATGAGCAAGACAATAGTTAAGCCCACGCTATCGCTGGGCAACCACATCTATCTGTATCGCCTGCTGCGCGACGCGATTGGGTGCGGCAAGCAAACGTTTATGACGCAGGTCGAGGAGGCACTCGCCGCTGGTGACATGGTCGCATATGACCTGGGCTTTGAGTCCACGCGCGAGCTGCTCGAGGAGCTCGACGACTGCATTAAGCTGACTGTCTTTAAGGGCGGTCGCCTGTATGCCACCGTCATCGCCAACGAGGCTTGGGATGCCGCCCTTGCCAAAGGCGAGGACAAGCCCAAAGCTGCCAAGGGCGCCAAGCAGTCCTACAAAAAGAAAAAGCGCGGCGAGAAGGACCTCAAGGCCGTGCGCCCCAAGCACGTTAAGCGTCCCGAGCCCGAAGCCATGGTTGAAGTCGTGCCGGAACCCGAGCCCGAGACAGAGATCGAAGTCGCTATTGAGGTAACGGCAGAAGCCGAAACCGAAATCGCTGCCACGACCGAGCCCGTAGTCATATCCGAGCAGGAAGCCACTGCTGAGCTCAACGAGGCGGTAGTGTCGAGAAAGTTGGTGTAGCGCCCGAACCGAAGCGAGTCTGCCCGGCG
>CABRYP010000021.1 GCA_902475245.1 uncultured Collinsella sp.
TCTCGGTTTTCGATGCCGTCCAGACGTATCTCATCAACAACTTTGGTGCGCCGACGAACCTGAAGAACCTCCTTGCGTACTTCAATGATGTCGAGAAGATTCCCATCAAGCGCGAAACGCTCAATCGGTATATCCAGATTCTTGTTGACGCGAAGATCCTTTATCGCTGCTCGAGGTTCGATCTCAAGTCTCGGCGATCGCTTATCCGCGAAGAGAAGTACTACCTGGCTGATCCCGGCTTCTATTTCGCCATGAACACGGATGCGAGGATTAACTACGGGCCGGCGTTGGAGAACGTGCTCTACCTCTATCTTGCATCGCGCGGGTACGAGCTTTCTGTGGGCCGTATTGGGAAGCTCGAGTGTGACTTCATCGCTCGTAGGCGCAATGCTTACGCCTACATCCAGGTCTCTATGTCGATTGCCGACAGAGGCGTCGAGGAGCGCGAGTACAGGCCGTTCGGCCACATCAGGGATGGGTATCCGCGCTACTTGTTCACGCTTGATCCTCTATTGCAGGAGAGGGATGGCGTCAGGCACCTTAACATGGCGTCGTTTATGCAAGATGGCGGTGATCTTATTTGAGCGGCGGCCAGATTCTTTTGCTCCCTAGTGCGCAAACAGTGCGGGCATCAAATGAGGACCATTGCCTCACGTAGAATCGATAGATTGAGGACTTGTTTTGATGTTGACAAGCTTTTGGCCAGTGACTCCTATTGCCGAGTGGGAATAGCGGAAATAACAGCCTCCGGACCTTTTGGTTCGGAGGCTTTCTTTTTCGTTCTGTTCGGAAGGAGCTCCTTGCCAGAGTCCCATGGATAGCGAATGGCTTTATCGAGCGTGTGCGTTTTCGTAGGCGCCTTTGATTTCTTCCGGCAAATTGTCGGGAATCAGCGTCTCCAGCCTATCCTCGCTGCCATCTTGAATCGCTTGCTCGTAGTACCAGCATTTGAACTTCAACATGTCCAGGGCACGGTTCATCTTCGCGATCTCCGACTCCATGTGGGCCTTCCGCTCCTCGAACATGGCCTTGCGCTGGGGGTATGTTGATGGACCCTCTGCACACCATTTCATGAACAGACGGATGTCCTTGATCTCCATTCCCGCCTTCTTCAGGCATTCGATGACCCGAAGCGCCTCGAGTTCCGCATCGCCGAATCGGCGAATGCCGGACGTCCGCTCCAGCCCCGGGAACAATCCCTGCCTGTCGTAATACCGCAGCGTTGAGGCGGGCAAGCCGAACATTTCCGCCACCTGTCCGATTGTGTACATGGCCCCTCCGAATAAATCTCGAATTCATTCCTTGACCTAAAGTCAGGTTTAGGTATTACCTTCATTCTCGTCAATACAAATCGGTAGCGCAAGGGGTGGTCCGTAATGGGCAAAACGGTTTTCGCCGGCGGCGTGAACGGTGTGGGCGATATCGCCGGGCATCCTGCTCTGGAACAGGCGCAACGAATGGGCATGGAAATCTAGGCGGGCTACTTAGCCGCGCGGAGACAGATTCGTGTCCAGAACCATCGATAGGAGGAAATCGATTATGGCAATTAAGCAGACGGCGGGCAGAGACGCCCTGGGGGATTTTGCCCCCAAATTCGCTCAGCTCAATGACGATGTGCTGTTCGGCGAGGTGTGGAGCCGAGAAGACGGGCTTTCCCTTCGAGACCGCAGCGTGGTGACGGTTGTGGCCCTGATGGCGCAGGGACTGACGGACTCCTCGTTCCAATATCATCTGATGTCCGCAAAGAACAACGGGGTGACCAGGGCTGAGATAGCGGAAATCCTTACGCATGCGGCGTTTTACGCGGGATGGCCCAAGGCGTGGGCGGCCTTTCGCATGGCGAAGGAGGTTTGGGCGGATGGCGACGCCGCCGACGCAAGAGCTGAGCACCAAAACGAGATGGCCTTTCCTATCGGCGCCCCCAACGACGCATTTGCGAAGTACTTTATCGGGCAAAGCTACCTCGCGCCCCTTTCCACCGATCAGGTCGGCGTCTACAACGTGACGTTTGAGCCCGGCTGCCGCAACAACTGGCACGTCCATCGCGCCAAAAGTGGGGGCGGGCAGATCCTCGTCTGCGTGGCTGGTCGAGGGTTTTATCAGGAATGGGGCAAACCGGCACAGGAACTGTGCCCTGGCGATGTAGTAAATATTCCCGCGGGCGTAAAGCATTGGCACGGAGCCGCGCCCGACAGCTGGTTCTCCCATCTCGCGCTGGAGGTTCCGGGCGAGGAGACCTCCAACGAGTGGTTGGAGCCCGTGATCGACGAGCAATACCTTAAAGCGACCGACAAGGAGGCTTAGGCATGGAGCAGTTGAAACTGACGCAGGAATGGGACAAGGTGTTCCCCAAAAACGACAAGGTTGAGCACAGCAAGGGCGACTTTCCACAACCGATACGGCATCACGCTGGCGGCCGACGTCTACGTGCCAAAGAACGTGGAGGGCAAGCTGCCTGCCATCGCCGTCAGCGGTCCGTTTGGCGCGGTGAAGGAGCAAACGTCCGGCCTTTATGCGCAGAAAATGGCGGAGCTGGGCTTTTTCGCGATTGCCTTCGACCCGTCCTATACCGGCGAGAGCGGCGGTGCGCCCCGCTATGTGGCATCGCCGGACATCAACACCGAGGATTTCTGCGCAGCGGTGGATTTCCTCTCTGTGCAGAATAGCGTTGACCCGGAGCGCATCGGTATCATCGGCATCTGCGGTTGGGGCGGCATGGCAATCAATGCCGCAGCCATCGACACCCGCATCAAGGCCACCGCGGCTATGACCATGTACGATATGACCCGCGTGACCGCAAATGGCTACTTTGACGCCGAGGATTCCGAGCAGGCGCGCTTCGAAAAGCGTAAAGCGCTGAACGCGCAGCGCACCGAGGACTATAAAAATGACAGCTACGCGCTGGCGGGCGGCGTGGTCGATCAGCTGCCCGATGACGCGCCGCAGTTTGTGGCGGACTATTACGCCTACTACAAGACTCCGCGAGGCTACCATCCCCGCAGCCTGGGCTCCAATGGCGGCTGGAATGTGACGTCTTCGCTATCGTTTTTGAATATGCCGATCTTGCAGTACGCCGGCGAGATCCGCTCTGCCGTGCTGCTGGTGCATGGCGAGAAGGCGCACTCCCGCTATTTCAGCGAAACCGCGTACAACAAGCTGACTGGGGACAACAAGGAATTGCTCATTATCCCTGGTGCCAGCCGCACCGACCTTTACGATCAGATGGACATCATTCCGTTTGAAAAGCTGAAGGCATTCTTTGAGGAGTATCTGAAATAAGGCGCACCTTGATTTAATGCCAAGTCTCCAGCAACGATTCTTCTAAAGAGAGGGAGTAGCTGAAACGAGGCGATTGATTAACTCCATTCGTTTTGGTTACAAGAAAACATGCTGCGCGCCTGCAGCATGAAGGAGAGGGAATCCTATGAATATCGTTGTATTGAGTGGTAGCCCGCGCAAGGGCGCCAATACCGACACCATGGTCGAGGCGTTTGCCGAGACCGCGCGGGAGGGCGGCAATACGGTCGAGGTCGTCCGCGTTGCCAGCAAGAAGATCGCCGGCTGCTTGGGATGCCAGTACTGCTTTACCCATGAGGGCACCTGTGTGCAGAAGGATGACATGGCCAACGTGATCGAGTCGCTGAAAGACGCAGATATGGTCGTCTTTGCCTCGCCTATCTACTGGTTCGATATCACTGCGCAGGAGAAGGCCGCCATCGACCGCCTGTACGCCTTCGGTGCTACGGGCTTCCCGTTCACCAAGACGGCCCTTTTGCTCGATAGCCACAGCGAGGGCGTCTATGACGCGGCGATCGCCATGTACAAGTCGGCCTGCGCGTACTGCAAGTGGGAGGACCAGGGCATTGTCACCATTAGCGGCATGACCGAGCGCGACAGCATGGCCTCCTCGCCCAAGTTGGAAGAGGTGCGAGAGCTCGCTCGCAAGCTCGCCTAAGGACAAGAGGAACGCATGGCAATCGGTGTTGGTGGAAATGCTTGCAATCCTTATCAAGAGGAATGCTGATTGCCATGCGTTGATGCTTCCGCGGACAATTCCGGCGTGCTAAAACGCCTTCTCGTTCAAGAATTCCCTGAACGCGGGAATGTCAAAGCCAACGAGACCACGCCCGCGCTCTCCGATGACGCCGTCCTCCAGGAGGCGGCGTTTGTATTGGCTTGCGTAGTTGCTGGCGACGCCCATGCGTTTGGCTATCTCCGAGACCCTGCTGGGGCCAGAATCGGGCAGCATCGCGAGCAAAAACTCAATGTCTTTATCGGAAAGCTCCCGATAGGTCGTTTCGAGAGAAGCCCGATGTCATGTTTTTCGAGTTGTTTAAAGATGCCATTCATGCGTGTGCGCCAGTTGCCCTGGGCCTCTTGAGCATATGTCCAATCGATGCCTACTGGACCAATTTGAACGCCGTTTATGCGCGCATGAGGCTGTAAGAGGTAGCTATCTGCGGCTTCTTTGGTTCGCTCGATGATATCTTCGAGCATGCCTGGCATGGCGGAGACATTTGCTGCGATCCATGGTGGCCCCTTTGCAGGTTTTGCTAACTTTTGCAACTTTTGCTAAATTTTGCAAGTTTTGCTAATGGCTTAACATGCCTTGTGCCGTGGGATTGCAGGAGTGAAAAACGGGGATTCCTATTATTCCGACTACGTTACAGCGAGCGGGGCCCGGAGCGCGATGTTGCTGCGCTCCGGGCCCCGCTGCTTTGTAAACCTATGACGGTTTGGCCACCGTTGTTTTAGTCAAACAGGCTCGGCATGTCGTTTTCCTTCATGAGGGCACCGGCGGAGGGTAGGCTCTGCGCGGTGAACTTCTCGGCCGAGACGCCGGCGCCAAGAATTTCCTCGGTCGTGCCGACGGTGGTGACCGAGCGGCCCTTCTTGGCGGTAAAGGCCTGGACGCCCTGCGTGTTGGTGGTCGTCTTGGTCTTGAGCAGCGACGTGTTGAAGTTCATCAAACGATAGTCGCTCGAGACCAGCGCGATGTCACGATCTGTGTTGAGTACCTGGGCATACAGCAGCTTGCTGCCACCGTAAATGGCGTTCTTGAGGCGTTTGCGGTTGGTCTTGGTGACGTATCCAGAAAGCGCGACGCGCACCACGCGGCCGTTCTCAAAGACAAACAGCACGTCGGCCTTGTAGTCCTCGGGGTCGATGACCCAGATGACGCTCTCGTCGGGTTCCATCTCGAGATCGGTCGGCAGGTACGAGCCCAGTTGTGCCGACTTGGTATCCTCAAACGCCGCGACTTTGCACTTATACACCTGGCTCTTGTTGGTAAACACGAGCAGCTCGTGCGTATTGGAGGACGGGAACTCGATAAAGGGTTTGTCGCCGTCCTTGTACTTGAGCGTGGTCGCCTTCTTGAGCACGCGGTCCGTCATCTTCTTAAGGTAGCCATCGCGCGAGAGCATGATGGTGACCGGGTACTCCTCGACCTCGGGCTCCAGGCTTACCTCGATAACCTCATGGGGCTCAATCCTGCCCGTGCGGCGCGGCATCACGTACTTCTTGTTGACCGCGGCCAGCTCGTCGCTGATGACCTTCTTGATGTTCTCCTCGCTGGAGAGGATCTCCTCAAGCTCGGCAATCTCGCCCTCAAGCTTGGCAATGTCCTTGGTGCGGTTGAGGATGTACTCCTCGTTGATGTTGCGGAGCTTAAGCTCGGCAACAAACTCGGCCTGGGTCTCGTCGATGTCGAAACCCTTCATAAGGTTGGGCACGACCTCGGCTTCGAGCTTGGTGCCGCGGATGATGGCGATGGCCTTGTCGATGTCGAGCAGGATTGCCTCAAGGCCGTGCAGCAGGTGCAGGCGCTCGGACTTTTTGCCCAGGTCAAAGTTAATGCGGCGACGCGTGGACTCAATACGCCACTTGACCCACTCGTGCAGGATTTGACGCACGCCCATAACGCGAGGGTAACCATCGACCAACACGTTGAAGTTGCACGAGAACGAATCCTGCAGCGTGGTCGAGCGATAGAGCTTGGCCATGAGCTTGTCGGGGTCGACGCCGCGCTTAAGGTCGATGGCGATGCGCAAGCCCGAGAGGTCGGTTTCGTCGCGGATATCAGCGATCTCCTTGACCTTGCCCTCTTTGGAGAGCTTGACGATGCGCTCGATGATGACATCGGTCTTGGTGGTGTAGGGGATCTCGTAGACCTCGATGATGCGCTCTTCGGGAATCCAACGCCAGCGGGAGCGAATCTGGAAGCTGCCCAGGCCGGTCTCAATAATCTTTTCCATCTCCTCGCGGCGGTAGATGATCTCGCCGCCGGTCGAGAAGTCGGGCATGGGCATGTACTCGAGCAGGTCGCAGTCAGGGTCCTGCAAGTAGTGCATGGTGGCGGTGCAGACCTCGTTAAGGTTGAAACCGCAGATGTCGGACGCCATGGCGACGCCGATGCCTTTGTTGGCCGAGACAAGGATGTTGGGGAACGTGGTGGGCAGCAGGCGTGGCTCCTTCATGGCACCGTCGTAGCTGTCAACGAAGTCGACCGGGTCCTTGTCGATGTCCTTAAAGATCTCGGCGCTGATGGGGGAGAGCTTGGCCTCGGTATAACGCGAGGCGGCGTAGCTCAGGTCGCCCGAATAGTACTTGCCAAAGTTGCCCTTCGACTCCACGAAGGGGGCAAGCAGCGCCTCGTTGCCGGTGGCCAGGCGCACCATCGTCTCGTAGATTGCGGCATCGCCGTGCGGGTTGAGCTTCATGGTCTGGCCCACGATGTTGGCGCTCTTCTGGCGCTCGCCCTTGAGCAGACCCATCTTGTACATGGTGTAGAGCAGCTTGCGGTGCGAGGGCTTAAAGCCGTCGATCTCGGGGAACGCACGCGAGACGTTGACGCTCATGGCGTAGGGCATGTAGTTGACCTCGAGCGTCTGCGTGATCGGCTGGTCGGTGACCTCGGAGTGCAGGCCGATGACGTTCTCGGCGTTGACCTGCTTTTTCTTTGGCTGGTTCTTCGTCTTCTTCTTTGCCACGATTTCCTCTTGAACTTCTTATGGGCCGTCGTTATCGATTTGCTGCTACTGCAGGTCCAGCTGGTCCAGGTATTCCTTGCCGTGCTCGGAGATATGGCGCTTGCGGCCTGCCTCGTCGTTGCCAAGCAAAAGGTTGAACATGGTTTCCATCTTGGTGACGTCCTCGGGCTCCACCTTGATCAGGCGGCGCGTCTCGGGGTTCATGGTGGTGAGCCACATCATGTCCGGATCGTTCTCACCAAGACCCTTGGAGCGGTTGATGGAACACTTCTGGTCGCCGATCTCCTTAAGGATGCCGTTCTTCTCGAGCTCGGTGTAGGCAAAGTAGGTCTTCTCTTTGCAGTTGATCTCGTAGAGCGGCGACTCGGCGATATAGACGTAGCCCTCGTCGATAAGCGTGGGCACCAGGCGATAGAGCATGGTGAGCACGAGCGTGCGGATGTGATAACCGTCGACGTCGGCGTCCGTACAGATGATGACCTTGTTCCAGTTGAGGTTGTCCAGGTCGAAGGCGCCAAGGTTCTTGATGCGCTTGTCTTTGATTTCCACGCCGCAGCCTAGCACGCGCATGAGGTCCATGATGATGTCGGACTTAAAGATGCGCGGATAGTCCTCCTTCAGGCAGTTGAGGATTTTGCCTCGGACGGGCATGACGCCCTGGAACTCGGCATCGCGCGACGTACGAATGGCGCCTGCTGCCGAGTCGCCCTCTACGATATAGATCTCGCGACGGCTCTTGTCCTTGGAGCGGCAGTCGATGAACTTCTGCACTCGGTTGGCCATGTCGGTCTTCTGCTGCAGGTTGGTCTTGATGCTCTGGCGCGTCTTTTCGGCGTTCTCGCGCGAGCGCTTGTTGATGAGCACCTGCTCCATGATCTTGTTGGCGGCGTCTTTGTTCTCGATCAAGTAGGTCGAGAGGCGTTCCTTAAAGAATGCCGTCATGGCCTGCTGGATAAAGCGGTTATTGATGGCCTTCTTGGTTTGGTTTTCGTAAGACGTCTGGGTGGAGAAGCAGTTGGTCACCAGCACCAGGCAGTCTTGGACGTCCTGCCACTTAATGCCGCTCTCGATTTTGTTGTACTTGCCCTGTTGCTTAATGTAAGCATCGATGGCGCTGGTGAGGGCGCTGCGGGCAGCCTTCTCGGGCGAGCCGCCGTTCTCGAGCCACGATGAGTTGTGGTAGTACTCCTGCATCATGAAGGTGCGCGAGAAGCACATGCAAGCAGTGATTTTTACATTGTAATCGGGCAGGTCCTCGCGATCGCGACCGCGACGATCGGCCTCGATAAAGAAGGGCTCGGTGAGGTAGTCGGTACCGACCTTCTCGAGCACGTAGTCCTCGATGCCCTTGGGATAGCAAAAATCCTCTTCGGAAAACTCGCCATCGTCGCCCTCAATGCGCAGGCGGAAGGTCACGTTGGCGTTGACCACGGCCTGGCGGCGCATGGTCTCACGATACCAATCGTGGGGAATGCTAATCGAGGTAAAGACCTCAAGATCGGGACGCCACTTGATAGTGGTGCCGGTGCGGTTCTCGTCGCTGGGCTCAATCTCGAGTGCCTTCTTCTTGGCGCCGACAACCTTGCCCTTCTTAAAGTGTAAGGAGTACTTGTTGCCGTCACGCCAGACGGTAACGTCCATGTACTCGGAAGCGTACTGGGTCGCGCACGAGCCCAGGCCGTTGGTGCCGAGCGAGAAGTCGTAGTCGCCGCCCTGGTTGTTATTGTATTTGCCGCCGGCGTAGAGCTCACAAAAGACGAGCTCCCAGTTAAAGCGCTTCTCGGAAGGGTTCCAGTCGAGCGGGCAGCCGCGGCCGTTGTCCTCTACCTGAATGGAGCCATCGCGAAAGGCGGTAAGGGTGATGAGCTTGCCGTAGCCCTGGCGCGCCTCGTCAACGGCGTTGGACAGAATCTCGAAGGCAGCGTGTGCACAGCCATCGAGTCCGTCCGAGCCAAAGATAACGGCAGGGCGCAGGCGTACGCGCTCCTCGTCCTTGAGCTGGCGGATACTGTCGTTACCATAGTTTGCGGTGTTTTTTGCCATACTCGCTCTCTCGGTGCTCCCTTGCTGCGTTTAAGTCATATAGATAGTCAAGGTAGCATAGCCCAGCCCACAGACGATTCCAACCAACACGAAATCCATCGAACAATCGTTCGGAGTTCGATGGAGATTCGTTTACTCGGACAAAACCGAGTCGGTTCTGTCCGAGTAAGTTTGAATAGTGAACCGAAGTTGTAATGTCCGCATGGCGATGACGAATATGGTTTTCATAATGACAGATATAGTTGACATTGTCTGATATATGCAATATATTTCTGTCATGTTGCAACGGATATCTGTCCATTACTACGAAAGGAACTCCATGCCGGGCAAAAAGAACCTACGCATGAAGGCGGCGCGCGCGGCGGTTGGCCTTTCGCAAGCTGACTTGGCCGAGGCCGTGGGCGTTACGCGCCAGACCATCGGCCTGATCGAGGCGGGCGGCTACAACCCCACGCTCAATTTGTGCGTGGCGATCTGCAAAGCGCTACGCGTTACGTTGAACGATCTGTTTTGGGAAGACGGGATCGACGTCGACCCTAACGCTCTTTAGGAGTTCGCTATGAAATTTGAAGATTTAAAACTCGTGCAAAAGTGGCGTGAATATGCCGGCCCAAAGGATGAGCGCCTGGAGGCTGAGAGCGCGAAGATCTACAAGATTGGTTTCGTGCTGCTTTCGTTTGGCATGTTGATGATATTTTTCTACCAGTTTATAGCTCGACAGGTTGCGTGGGTTCACAGCGACGCCAGTGAAATGCCGCATGGCTTTGCAACGCCGTTCGAGGCAGCCATGTATTTGTGGCTCGTTCTCGTGATGTTGATTTGCGCAGGACTGCAAACGCGGAAGGGCTATGTCGATACCAATCGTTTTGGGCAAACCGAGCATCTTCCTGTTGGATATTTCCTGCTTCTCAGCGGTCTTAGCGGCGCCGCGTTCGCGCTTGTTATTGCCGCAATGCGCTGTATCGCTGAGGCGCAGATCGTACCGCTCGAAAGCGTCTTTTGGTTGGCGAACCTGGCCACGGGCGTGTTCTGCGGTGCGACGATTTTCGCGGCCACGTTTGCTGGCCTGTGCGCAACGTTTTTCACGGCGAAAAGACGCCGTGCCAAGCTCGAGGCAGAACTCGACTCCTCTGACGACATCTAATTCGCAACGGGCTGGCTCTGGGTATCCAGAACCAGCCCATTTGATGTTCGATGAGCCGAGCCGGCGTCTCTCGCAAAGGTAACTGAGAGCTAGTGAGGCCTATCCGAATTGACCTCATTGGCGGTGTCGGTTTCGAGCGCCGTGCGGCGGACGCTGTAGGCGACGAGGCCGGCGCCTGCCGCGGCGAGTGCTGCAGCGGCTACCGTAAGGGGAGCGTTGACATCGCCCGTGCCCGCAAGCGCGCCCGCTTTTCCGGAGCGCTTGCTATTGCCGTGGTCCTTGCCACTGCCGGAGCTGCTTCCGCCGGAGCCGCCGCTCTCGTCAGTACCGCCGCCACTCGAGCCGCCATCGCCGTCTGCTGTCATCGGGGCGTCGTGAAGTCCTGTCGTATCCGCGCTGCCGCATACGCCGACCTGAACTTCTGAGCGCTCGCATGTCGCGTCAGGCACATGAAGCTCATGCAGTACGGCACCCAGCGCCGAGTTTGCGCCCGGTCGAATTTCCTCGAGCGTTACGGGATCGAGCGCTACCAGGTCACGCGCCTTCGCATACAGCGTGACGCGTTTGCCCACTTCGTCGCCCCAACTCTCGGGGATGGCGAAGCTCATGCGGAACTGTGCCGTGCAACCCGGTGCCAGCACGGCGTTGCCGTTGTCGGCTACCAGCGGGTGCGTTGCAAAACGCGCGCCCAGCGTCTCGAGCGTGTATTTCACGCGTGCCATATCGTTGTCCGAAGCGTCCTCGGCAAGCTCTGGATCAAAGATCGAAGCCATGCGTGCGTTCGCGCCGAACCCGATGGATGCGCTGGAGAACGGCTGGCTGGAGCCCTCTCGGTACAGATCGATCGTGCCGGCGGCCAGCAAGGTGTTGCCGTCGTTTCGCACCGTGACCATGAAGGATTCGCCTGCTGCTCCGGGCACCACCGCGCCCGAGGTAGCGACCGCGCCCGTCGGAGTGGCACACGCCACTAAGGGCACTTCGATGCCGTGCAGCTCTGCCTCGCTCTTCTCCGCGCTCACAATGTGCGTGGCGAGCGCGGAGAGCATGCCTCCCGACGTCAAAAATGTCGTTATCTGATCGACGGGATGGTCCAGCTCGCACATCACGAACGGCTCCGTGAACAGATCGCCTGCCAAGGTGCTGGCGAAGATGCGGAAGTGCTTGCCCATCACTGCTACCGGGTTGCCTTCTTCGTCGTAGGTTTGCCCCACCTTGCCATCGGTGTTCTCTACATAGAGCACGCACCTACCGTTGTTGCTTACGCTAAACGATGCCGGGCCACAGCCCACAGCACCCACGGGCTGCGTTGCAAATGCCGATGCTCCTCGCGTCCAAGTAATATGCTGCAGTTGCTCGTTGACGGTTGCCAAAAAGCCCGAATGTTGTGGCCACGGCACCGCGTGGGGTACTGTGGCATCTGGTGGCATAACGCCCCAACCCGCGATGGACTGGCCGATCACGGCATACGATGCGCAGCCACAACCGTTTGCAGTTTCGTATGCAACGGGCACCACCATTTTGCCGTTGATATTCTCGGGTACGCCCAGCTCGATGCTCGATGGCGCTTGCGGAAAGCGGAGGACCTGACGGAACGTGAGGCTGTCGCCCAAATCATCCGACCACAGGGTGAAGCACTCCAGCGCAACCTCTGCCTCATTGCCCAGCGCCTTTTCTGCGGTGGTTCCGCGGCGGTGGAGGTAAGCGCCCGACAGGCGCCCGTCGACCAGCGTCTTGCCCACCGTGATGCGTGGACACTGCAGACAATGGTGGCCATCCTCCTGAAGGCGGCCGCGCGAGATGCTGCGCCACGACGTGTGCGACATCACGCGAACTCCGTCGTTGCTTATGCGCAGGCGCACAACGGACAGTATGCCGGCTGTGCTTGCCGTATCGAAAAGGGTGTTGTCGCCGTCGGGGCGCTCGCCCGAGACCAGCAGCACGTAAGCGTCCTGGTTTTCTCTTCCGTCCGTATATTCCACTACGTCGAAGTCGTAATCGAATATGCCGTCGCGCTCCACGTCGCCCTCGCCAAAGCCAAGGGGAAAGTCCACGGGCATGGCGGCAGACCACGTGCCGTTTGCCTTTGTGTGCACCACCAGGCGCGAGCGGCCATTGTCGCCGTAGCGCACCGAGGCGATACGGAACAGGCATTCTACGCCGGCGATCATTGCCAGCTTCATGTGAGCTTCGCTGAGCACGCCGGAAAACAGCACGTTGTCGCTCGAGGGCTTGATGCCGCCACGCTCGTCCTCCGATACACCAGCAGAATTGGCGTTGGGGTCCGCAACAGCGTTCGTCGCCTGCCCGATATAGGTGTACTCGTACATCGGCGCGGCGTTTTCGTCGTTCCCTATCAGTGCATGGACGAAATGCTCGATCTGTCCCGTGTCGTCGCTTTCTGCATCCGCCTCGAGCTCAATGCGCGTGACCGCTTGATCCCAATCGCGCACGACAGGCGCGACGTTTGTCGCGGTGGCTGCAACCTCGGCGCGTGCGAGCAGCTCGGAATTGGTGACAATGGTGGCCGATGCGATAAATTGCGGCACGCCGCCCGCCTCGATGTTGCTGGGCGTGCCGAAGCGGGCATCCAGCGTGTAAGGCGTATCTCCACCCAATGCGAGCTCAGAGCGCTGGAGCACATACTGGTTGCCATTGTTCACCGACATATTCCACGAATCGAGGAGTGCGGGCCACGACCCCGACCAAGCCTTGGTGGTCCACTTGAACATGACGAACTGGAGTATCACATCGACATCGACGTCTGCACCTACGCGCAGCCGCGGAAGCTGGTGTCCATCTGCCTTCTCGTACCCAATGAACAGCGTGAGGGATGCGGCGCCGCGCACGGCAGACGAAGCGACGCCTGCAACGCCGGCGCCAAAGGTGACGGCAAGCCCGATCTGGATGGTGAATGAGCCCGACGTGTTGGAATAGTCGAGCGAAATGTTTTTAAAAAACGCCGCGCCGCTGCCGTGCGTGTGGGCACCCACGGCGAGCGCCAGCTTCGCCAGCACCCAGGGGTTGACGTTTAGGAAAAACGGCACCGGTCCTAGGGTAAACTGCTCGGTCCAATTGAGGTCGGTTCTTACCTGGAAGAGGGCCTTAATATTGCCGTATGCGGGGTCGTTGTTGTTACCCCAGGTTTTGCCCACCCAATCGTAGGCGAGCGAGCCGTACAGCTGTGTGGCGATGTCCATCGTAAACAGCAGCGTGCAGTGGTGACGAAGCAGCTTGGTGTTTCTTGGATCGGTGCCCGAACCGGCACTCATACTCTTGTACTGATTCCACTTCCCCTCCATTTCGTCGAGGTAGCGGTTTGCCTGCTTGGCGCCCGACTCACGCGGCGATTTCTTCCAGTATTCCGGATCCGGATTGCCCGAATCGTTCATGTAGCCGACCGGTTTGTATCCTCCGCCAAACAGCACGTATCCAGCAAACGAGAAATCGAAGAGGATCGGAAATGTGGGCATCCAACAGGTGAACTTGTTGCCGCCGATGCCGGGAAACGCCGCCGGGAAATCAAAGGGAGTAATCTCTTGGTCCATGGTAGTGGGGACGATAGTGGTCGAGCCCGATTCTGCCTTTGCGGCCGGCGCGGTGACAACGGCCATGGGGGAGGAGAGCGTGTAGGTTTTGCCCTGATAGTCGAGCACAAAGCGCAGCTTGCATCCTTCCTCCAGAAGGCCCGATGCCGCATCGAGGAACTTGTCTTCGAGCGTGAATGTCGCCAGATTATCCGAACCCGATGCACCGGCCTTGACTTGGCCAATTTGCGTGACGGTTTCGGGCGAGCTGCCCGTGGCGGGCAATACCTTGTTGATGCACAGCGTTGCCTGTCCACCCTGTGGCAGATGTGCCTGCACGGTAAAGGAGTGCGTATCGGGCTGTTCGTTTGCCGTGTCGTCCTTCGGCAATGCCATGAACGTGGCTTCAGCGTACTGGATGTCCCATTCGTCGAATGTGAGCTGGCGAAAGTACGGCTCGCCATCGGAGAGCGGACGTGTGGGTGCGGTAATGGCGGTGCCGCCTTGGACACGCGCGAGGGGAATCTCGACATCGCGGTAGCCTTTCATGCTGATGGAGATACCGCCGTTAAAGTCGTACGCGTCAAGGAGTGTTGCCTCGTCCACGTAGCCTTCCGAAAGCGGCGCGACCTCAAAAATGGCCGTGCCTTCGTCATCGGTAGTGGCGGTGAGCTGCTTGCCTGCGGCATAGCGCGATGTGAGCGTGACCTGGGCACCCGCGATGGGCGTATTCTTGTTGGCGACATCGACCACGACCACACCAAACATGGTGCGCGAGAGAACGAGCACCCTGAAGGGGTCTTTTTCGTCGGCATAGGCTTCGGTGGGCGCGAACGGCAATATGAAGGCGTTTGCGCTTCCTGGCACGCGCGGCAACATAATGCTCGCCAGCGAGGACGCTCCGGCAACAAGTAACGAACGGCGATCAAGCATCTTTGGCTCCCATCCCGCAGGCATCGGTGGAAATAATCCAATTTTGCGAGAAGGCATCCTGTCACGGTAGTGCCGTTCGATGGCCAAAATGTCCAATTTGAGCGCGCGAAAGCGTCAGGCCCCCCGGAGCGCTTTCGATACGCCGGGCAGTCTGGCCGCTAGCGCAACATGTGGGCAACCAGCTCGGCGCGAGTTCCGATACCAAGCTTGGCATACACTCCTGATAGGCGGTTTTTAACAGTGCCCGGCGATACTTCCATGTGGCGTGCGATTTCGGCGTTGGTCCATCCGCGGCAGGCGAGCATGGCCATGGTGAATTCCGTGGTCGTTAGATCGTCGGCCACGTCCTCGCCCGAATCAGGGTTGTGGATGCGCCGCCAGCCGTAGCTGAAGCGGTACGTGATCTCGATGATGCGCGCGAAGTCGTCTGGGTATTGCGTTTTTAGGCACGCCTCGATGAGCCCCTGTAAAAGGCCGTGGTGCTCGCCAATGAGCTCGATAAGGCCGTCGGGGCGCGCAATGCCCCAAGCGGCTCCGAAGTGTGCCTTTGCGGCGTCGATGTCCTTGAGGCTCATGCATGCCATGGAGGCTGCCAGGTGCAGGAACAGTTCCGAGATCGGATAACTTCCCTGTTTCATAATCAGGGCGTTTTCCGCCATGCCCAGGCTGCGGCCGTATTCGCCGCGCAGATACAAGGCGTGCGCCATCACGTAGCTGGCGAACAGGCGCAGGCCTTCGGGCAGATGCGCCGCAAGTGGATAAAACTCTTCGGCAGAATACGGGGAAGGCAAGTGCAGCAGGACGCTTGCGGCCGAGGCGAACAGGATATGCGTGGCGTGGATAGCGGATGATTCCTCGTCGGCCGGCGTATCGAGGATGCCCGCAAGGCACCGGCGGGCGTCGGCGATACGGTTGAGCGACAGACTGGCATATCCGCAGATAAAGCATGCGGAATAGCGCAGTGCGGGGTCGGTGGCGTCAAGATAGGGGCGTGCTGTCTTGGCAGCGAGGGTGGCCTGTCCGCGAAAGTACAGCGCTTCTGCCGTGGCGATGGTGCGTGAATCGGGGTCGGAAATGCCTGCAACCGCAGCGTCAATCTGCCCCGGCACAAAGGCGGTGCACATCAACGGCATGGGAACGCATGGGTAGCCATCGCAGTCCATCTTCCATCTCCCAACAGCTGGCAACAATGCAGCAATTGTACTCCTGTTGCTCGGGACCGGAATTTGTGGGTATCGCCTACGATTATGCCGAACGTATAAAGGAAGAGTCTATTGGCGATGCTCCCAAGGTGGCTACTGAAGCCTAGCTGGCCTCGACATTAGGAAAAATTGCCGCCCCTACAAAAAGCTCTGCCGCAGCGATGGGAAACGCATCTTCTGGGCATTCCGGCGTCTCCAGCCAGCGCTGGACTGCTGCTGTCGCCTGCGCGTTGGCGAGCGAGGCGTGGGGACCGTCCGGCGACCAGCGGTGACGGGCGAGCCCTGCCGCGTGTGTGGGCCTCCATCGGCGTAGACCCATGACCCCCATGGCATCGGAGAAGTCCACCATGGCGTCCAGGACCTTACCGTCCGGCATGTCCAGCCTAGCGGCTCTCTTGATTCCGAGGTCGAAGGGGGCGTTGTGCAAGGCATATGGGGCCGAGTGGAAGTGGATCAAAAGAGCGTTACTTGACGTTTCATGCATAATGCCAACCGTCCCGCGACATCACGTTCGCAGCGCGCAGGGGCCGGAGAACCTTCGCGATGAGAGTTGACGTTTAATACCTTGCATCGTATAGTGTGTATAGCACAGTATATGACGAGAGGAGGTGTGCGGATGGAGGCACAGATGAAGCGCGGCTTCCTGGAGGCCTGCGTGCTCGCGGCCGTCTCCGGCGAGGAGTCCTACGGCTACCAGATCGTGAAGGACGTACCGGCGAGCATGGGGCTCACGGAGTCGACGCTCTACCCGCTGCTCAAGCGCCTGGAGAAGGCCGGGTGCATCACGGCGCGCTCCGCCGAGCACAACGGGCGGCTGCGCCGGTACTACCGCATCACGGACGACGGGCGAGCGCGCATCGAGGAGTTCCTGGCCGAGTGGCCGTCCGTACGGGAGATTTACGCATACGTTGAGGAGGCGCACCATGACGCGCGATGAGTTTCTGGGCCGGTTGGGCGAGCTGCTCGCCTGCCTGCCGGCCGAGCAGGTGGAGGAGACCAAGGCGTTCTATGCGGAGGCCATCGCCGACCGCATGGAGGACGGTATGAGCGAGGAGGAGGCCGTGGCCGCCATGGGCACGCCCGGCGAGGTGGCGGAGGCCACGCTCGACGACCTGCCCGCCGTGCCGCGCGCGATCGCGAGGACGCGCCGGCGCAGCACCGCGCTGCTGTGGGTGCTGGCCATCGTGGGCTCCCCGGTGTGGGTGCCGCTGCTCGCCGCCTTCGCCGCCGTGGCCGTCACGGTCTATATCTGCATCTGGGTGCTGGCGCTCTGCGTGTGGATCGTCGCGGTGGCACTCGGGGGCGTGGGCGTAGTTGGGCTCCTGCTTGCCGTAAGCGGCGTCATCATCGGCCACTTCCCGTACGCCCTCGCCTCGGCGGGCGTGGGGCTCGGCCTCGTCGGCGTGGCGCTCTTCGTTGGTGCTGGCGCTTGGGCAGCCTCAAAACAAATTGCGCGCCTCTCGGCGCTCTGGGCGAGGAAGGCCGCCTCGCCCTTCTGGAAGGGTAAGGGCGAGAAGGGCGGCGCTGCCGCGCATCTCGCGGCGTAGAAAGGAGTGAGTACCATGACCAGTGCGAAGAAGATCTACCTCGCCGTGGCGGGCGGGCTCGTTGCCGCGGGTGTTGTCCTCGCGGGCATTGGCTTTATCGCTTCGGGTTTCGACCCGGCCGTGTTCACAACCCATATAGACACACGCGACAGCACCATCGTGCTCGGCGGCGTCGAGGTGGACGACCCGATGGGCCTCCCCCTCATCGAGCAGCTCGCCAATCTGGGCGAGATCGACACCTCCGGCGTCGCGGATCCCGCCGCGCCCTAGGCGCAGCGAGCCCGGGCGCTCTGCCCGCCAAGCTGCGTAAGCCGGCGAAACCCGAACCTCAACCTCTACGCAACTGGCCCCAAGCCTGCGCCGATTCGCTCTCAGCGCCGCGCGGGGGCCCGTGACGCATGCCCAAAAAGGTACGAGGAGAAAGGAACGCGATGACGACAACCACGCCCTTCCGCCTTCACGGGGCCACGCAGGACCGGAAGCGACTGGGCCGTGCGGTGGGGCTGTGCTTGGATTGGCTACACTGATATGGACAGTTCCGTGAGGGGTGCGAGAGGCGGGACTCTGGGGAGATCTTCGAGGAGGAGTGTCTCGACTGGAAGCGTGGGTTCAGTGGAGCAGGAACCTAATCTCTGTCTCTCTTGCTTTTTTGATTTGTTGAGAAGCCGGCATTTGGGGGCATTTTGGATAGCGAACAGTTCAAACAAGAAGCTGAGAAAATAGAACAAAGCCTGAGTGCCTTGAGAGTCGCCGAGCGCAATGCAGTGATTCCCTTCATGAACGGCGACTTTACCCAATGGGATCTATATCTGGCATCCTCCTCTGAGTATGCGATGAGACTGATAGACGGATTCATCTCCATGCTCGAGTCGAGGAATCTTGTTTGCGTCGCCCAGCTTCTCCGCGCACAGGTTGGAGTCTGCCTGCGGACATTCGCATTATTCGCCGCCGAAGACCAGGATGACTTTCTCAAGCAGGTGTTTCAAGGTGTGCCTGTGAACAAGCTGAAAGATTTCTCGGGTGAGAAGATGTCCGATGGAAGACTTCAAGACTTACTCGAGAAGTTCGATCCAAAGGTAAAAGATGTATACAAGGTGACGTCTGGATTCGTCCACTTCTCCATTGATATTCTGCCGAGCATGGGTGTGCCTGGGGAGGGCTATGAGGTCGAGTTTAATTTTGGAGCCGAGCCCAACGAGAGAAACAATGCGCCTCTCGTGGAATGCGGCAAGGCGTTCTGCCACTATGTCGACCTGCATCTCCAGATGCTCCATAAGGTGATTGCTTCGGATGAATGGTATGCCGATCGATTCCGTATCGATTCCGATGGTCCTGCAGACGAGGCCTCGAAAAGCGAGAAGGTGTAGGTCGAACGCATTGACGCTGCCTTGACAGCATCCCGATATGATAACGAATGGGAGGTTCCCTGCGAAATGTGCGCCTCTGTATATTCTCGCTAGGACGCCCTCGACCGATAAGGCATCGTTGAGTTCAATTTGAGTTCAGCTCGGGTGCCTGAAAATCGCCCAACTCTGATAAAAGGGGAGACGACGGTACACCACGTAGACGAGAGGCTATGGAAGTGCACGATTTGATTATATTGGCGCGCTAAACCGCCCCGCTGCCCAACTTGAACTCCGCTCACGCGTGTATGGGGCTGCGAGAGGTAACGGCCTGCGGCCTCCTTTGTGTGCTCGATGATATCTTCGAGCATGCCGGGCATGGCGGAGACATTCGCTGCAATCCAGCCGTGTTCAAGCGCCGTTTCGGATAGGAGCGAGAGGGGGCTGTCTTGCCCGTTTCCCTTGCACCCGTAAAGATGGTTGACAGTTTGGGGTCTCCCGGGTCTTTAGCTTTTACCGTGCTAGATGCCTCATGGAAACTGTTGGACTTTAATCAGACAGACCCAGCATGTCGTTTTCCTCCATGAGGACATCGGCTAAAACCGCAACACCTATGCTTGTTTAAGCAAACCTCCTGATAGTCGTGGAGCTGCTGTAGCCCGACATGCAGGAGATCGCTCGGCTTAAACACCGGATGCCGCATCCGTGAATCGAGTTGCGGTGCACCCTGTTCCAAAAGGCTGCCAAGTACCATGGCGTGAGCGTTGGGGTAGCCATCATTCAGCGTGGATACATCCGGATGCGCATAGATCCAGACGATTCCAACGTTCTCGTATTTCCCGTGCAGGTAATCGAAGAGGGCAAGCGACACCATACAGTTGCCGCCGACGGTCACGACTCTGTCGGGGTTTTCTGCCGCAAGCTTCCTCTGCGCATCCTGAATCCCCGCCAGGACTTCGTCCTCGGCATAGATGCGAACTGTCTCCCATTTCTCATGTCCAAGTTTTGGGACGCGTTTCACAATGTCGAGTGGGATTCCTGGACAGTCGGATCACGTGGTGGCCCCCTTTGAGAGGGTCACGAGCATCACGGTCCCGTTCTCGGAACTTGTTTCGACCTCTACCGTGCCACCGTGAAGCGCTGCAATCTCCCAAACGAGCGCTAGTCCGAGTCCTGCGCCGCCGTATGCCCTGCTGCGGGATGTGTCTAGACGAAAGAACGGCTGGAAGATGCTCTCTCGGTACTGCCTGGGTATTCCCGGGCCCTGGTCCTCGACTCGCAGGAACACGTGGCTGTCGTTGTCGCAGATGGAGACGTTGACAGTCGAGTCGGGGCGGCTGTAACGGATGGCGTTTTCGACCAGGTTAAACACCAGCCGATAGAGGAGCGTGTCGCTCCCGATTACTAAAGCGTCTCCAGCACAATTGAGGGCTATGCCCTTATTTTCGGCAAGTGGCGCAAGGTCGGTGAGGACCTCTTCGGACAAGGGGCCAAGTTCAACATCGTCCTCGCAAGGAACGCTGCGGAGCTCACTCATCTCGAGCAATACCTTGGCCATTCGAGACATGCGCTCGGTTTGTTCTTGTAGCAGGCCGAGCAGCTCGGCTGTTTCGGGTTGCAAATCGGAGCGCTCGGAGATGAATAGCTCAATCTGTGCTTGCATAAGGGCGAGCGGGGTGCGCAGCTCGTGTGCGGCGTTGCCGGTAAACTGACGCTGTGCAGAGAACCCTTCGCCAAGACGGGCGATCATGTCGTTGAAAGAGGCACTGCATCGTTGTAGCTCGGTGGGCGCATCTTCACTGAGTCTGATTTCGCTTAGGTTGTCAGGCTGCACGCGCTCTACCTGGGCGGCAAAATCCCGTAGCGGTTTGAGTGCACGCCCGCTCGCAAAGTATGCCAGCGCGCCGCCAAGGAGTGTGACTCCAGCCGTGATGCACCAGGCTGTCGTGCCAAAAGATTCCTGTGCATCGTTTACGACGATCGTGACCTCGTCATCGAGGGCTGCTTTTGTTGGGTCAAACACCTGGGGCGAATCTTCGCCGGTTGCGTTAAAGGCCGAGATGTTACTGCCGATGGCATCCATGTAGCGCATGCCCGTATAACCGACCAGGCAGTTCGTCAGCACGCACGCTGTGCACGTGAGCAGCGCCGTCATAATCGTTATGCGCCATTGCAGCGAAAGTCTTTTCATTCGCTATCCTCCATAACGTAGCCCTCTCCAATCCGATTGCGAATCGGGTCGTATCCCAAAGCGCTGCGCAACTTTTTTCGGAGCGACGAGATATGAACGCGGGTTGCGTTGCTAAAGCTGTTCACGCTGCAATCCCAAACGTGCTCGATAAGCTCCTCTTGGCTTACCGGTCGCCCCTGATTAAGCATCAGGTATTCCAAGATTCCCGTTTCCTTGCGCGTAAGAGATAAAGCCTCGCTGTCCACAGAAGCGATGCGCGCCTTGGTGTCAAAGCTGAGCTTTCCGCAGGTTAAAACTATGTCGCTTTGTGTAAAGCGTCTTAGGGTAAGGCTGCGAATCCTTGCCGCAAGTTCGTCCAGATGAAACGGCTTGGTAAGGTAATCGTTGGCGCCGGCATCGAGTCCGGCGACTTTATCGGATACTTCGCCACGCGCGGACAGAATCAGCACCTTGGTCTCGCAGTCGGTTTTCCTAAGTTCCCTGAGCACGGTCATGCCATCGATACGGGGAAGGTTGAGGTCGAGTACCACGAGGTCAAAGACTTCGACGCCCAGCAGGTCGAGCGCCTTCTGTCCGTCGTGGCAGCAGTCGACGCTGTACGCCAAGTTTCGCAAGCTGCGCGCGATTGCATCGCACAGTGCTCGCTCGTCTTCGACGATCAAAATACGCATAACAGTCTCCTTGCACATTCCAAATCGCGCTTAACACGGATTTTATAGTCGATATGGTCCAATGGTCGCGTAACGAAAGGAGTGGTTGGGTTGTTTAAAGCGGTAAAACCCGTGGTACAGGTCGCTTTGTTGATCGTCGGAATTGCCATGGTGTGCTTTGGCGTTATGCGTGGCGAGGCGGATGCCGTGCTGGCCAAAGCGATTAGGCTGTGCTTGGAGTGTATCGGAATTGGATAAAAGAAAAAACACCGTTTCGCATGTTTTGGCCAGATTTCGCGGATTCATTCAGGCGGCGGCAACGCTCATCACCAACATTCACCTGCCAAACTTTGCCAAAGGAAGCATCTATCAGGGCACGGGAAAAACAGTCTGCGTACCTGGACTTAATTGCTATTCGTGCCCCGCGGCATCGGGTGCGTGCCCCATCGGGTCGTTCCAGTCGGTGGTAGGTTCATCCAAGTTCAACTTTTCTTACTATGTTACCGGTACGCTCATTTTGCTCGGAGTGCTGCTGGGGCGCTTTGTATGCGGCTTTCTGTGCCCGTTTGGCTGGCTGCAGGAGCTGCTTCATAAGATTCCCGGCAAAAAGTTCTCCACGAAAAAGCTCAAGCCGCTCACATACATCAAGTACGTCGTGCTGCTGTTTGCCGTGGTGCTGCTGCCCGTCTTGGTGGTTAACGACGTGGGCATGGGCGACCCGTTCTTTTGTAAGTACATCTGTCCACAGGGTGTGCTCGAGGGCGCCATTCCGCTGGCCATCGCCAATGCCGGCATTCGATCTGCGTTGGGACATCTCTTTACTTGGAAACTTGCCGTTCTCATTGCCGTGGTAGTGCTGAGCGTTTTGTTCTACCGCCCCTTCTGCAAATGGATTTGTCCACTCGGCGCATTCTATGCGCTCATGAATAAGGTATCCCTACTGGGGATTCGGGTTGACGCATGCAAATGCGTCTCATGCGGCAAGTGTTCAAGGGTTTGCCAGATGGACGTTGATGTGGTCCGCGCGCCCAATCATGCCGAATGCATCCGGTGCGGAAAGTGCATCGGGGCCTGTCCCGTCGATGCCATCAGCTATCGCTACGGGCTGGATGTGTCGGCGGAAAAGCTCCCCTTGACCGCCGATAAAAAGTAAACAAGCTTCGACAAAACGGAGGAATGACCATGAAGCTTTCTAAGATTGCGGCCCTGTGTATGGTGCCGGTATTGGCCTTGTGTCTTTTGGCATGTTCGACGCCCGGTGGCAATGCGAGCGAATCTGCGAGCTCCGATCCTAAGATCGCAGAACTCACTGCGCAGAAGCCGACCAATGCCGACGAGGCCACCGAGTTGTATGCAAAACTCATGCAGAAGGAGAACGATATCTTTTCGAGTGATAACGCGCTGTGGGAAAAGGTATTCAATGCGGCAAATAAAGACTCGGTAATGATTGAGGACGGCAGCAATTACGGCGATTTCCTGCTCAAGACCATCGACGGCGCCAAGGATGAGTTCACGGCGGATGAGCTCAAGACGCTCAAGGCCGGTGCGCAGCAGATCAAGGAGATCGAGGACAAGCTCGAGAGCTTGGAGAAGGAGTTCCCCGGCTGTGGAAGCACGCCGAGCTCAGGCGAGAGCGTCGACGCTTCGACCGCTGGCATGACGGCTGGTGCCAATGCTTCGAGCGAGGCGACGAAGTTCCCCAGCTTTACGGGCAAGGACCTGGATGGCAACGACGTGAACAGCGACGAGCTGTTCTCTAAGAACAAGGTCACCGTCATGAACTTCTGGTTCACCACTTGCAAGCCGTGCGTGGGTGAGTTGGGCGACCTTGAGGACCTGAATAAGGAGCTTGCCAAGAAGGGCGGCCAGGTCGTGGGCGTCAATTCCTTTACGCTCGATGGCAACAAGGGCGAGATTGCAGATGCCAAGGACGTACTGAGCAAGAAGGGCGTGACATATAAGAACATCTGGTTCAAGTCGGATAGCGAGGCCGGTAAGTTTACGTCAAATTTGTTCTCGTTCCCGACAACGTATGTCATCGATCAGAATGGCAACATCGTAGGGGAGCCCATCGTGGGCGCCATCAGCTCCGCTGAGCAGCGCGCAGCGCTCGACAAGCTTATCGACCAGGCGATTGCGAATAGCGAGCAGTAGAAAACGCGTAAAGCATGGCGATGATCGTGCACCGCTGTGCGAAGTAGTCCGCTACCTTTCAAGATAAGCTCCACCATATAGAGGTCCCGCTCGGGACCTCTTCTTTTGGGCGCCGTCCCGTTCGTTTTTTGGCGCGGTTTGTTACATTCCTCACTGGCGTCGGCAAAAAATGGGGATAGAGTAGGACAAACGCGTCGAATACGAACGGCGGAGGAGAGCGGGCAGGGTGCCTGCGCAGGAGAGGTTGCCGTCCATGCTGGAGCTCAAAGGTATTTGCAAAAGGTACGTTACGCAGTCGTTTACGCAGGTGGCGCTCGACAGCGTGAGCCTGTCTTTTCGCGATAACGAGTTCGTGGCCATTCTGGGTCCCTCGGGTTCGGGCAAAACCACGATGCTCAACGTTATCGGCGGACTCGACCACTTTGATTCTGGCGACCTGCTGATTGACGGCATCTCGACCAAGGACTTCCGCGACCGCGATTGGGATGCCTACCGCAACAACCGCATCGGCTTTGTGTTCCAAAGCTATAACCTCATTCCGCATCAGACCATTTTGGAAAACGTGGAGCTGGCGCTCACGCTCACGGGCGTGGGACATGCCGAGCGCCGCCAGCGTGCGCGCGAGGCGTTGGAGAAAGTCGGCCTGGGCGAGCACGTTAACAAGCGCCCGAGCCAGCTTTCGGGCGGGCAGATGCAGCGCGTGGCCATCGCCCGCGCCCTGATAAATGATCCTGAGATCGTTCTTGCCGACGAGCCGACCGGCGCTTTGGATTCAACGACATCCGTACAGGTCATGGACCTGCTCAAGGACGTGGCGCGCGACCGCCTGGTCATCATGGTCACGCACAATCCCGAGCTGGCGTACCAATATGCCACGCGCATCGTCAATCTGGCGGACGGCAAGATCACCGACGATTCCGATCCCTTCGATGCTGCCAAGGCCGCGCGCCGCGAAGCCAAGCCTACGCGCAAAACCTCGATGAGCTTTGTGACGGCGCTGGGGCTTTCTGCTCGAAACCTCATGACCAAGAAAGGCCGTACGGCCATGACTGCCTTTGCGGGCTCGATTGGCATTATCGGCATTGCGGCGATTCTGGCGCTGTCCAATGGTGTAAACGGCTACATCAAAAAGGTCGAGGAGGATACGCTCTCGAGCTACCCGCTCACCATTTCCAAGCAGGACTACGACCTGTCGTCCATGATGGGTGGTCAGGGGGTTGCGGATGATGACTCGCCTGAAAACGTGGATTCGTCCGACGACAGTGCCGGCGGCAAGGCTAAGGGAACCGATAAGATTCCTGTGGTCACGGCCGTAAAGGATATGTTTGCGAGCGTTAAGTCCAACGACATGACGAGCTTTAAGGCATGGCTCGATGCCGGTGGCGACGGCATCGATAAAGAGGTCAATGCCATTCAGTACGGCTACGGTGTATCGCCGGTTGTCTATCGTGCCGGCAAGGGCGATGAGAAGCCTGTCCGGCTGGTGCCCAACGCCATGACCGAGGCCATGAGCGGAGGCGCGAGCTCGGCGGCAACGGTGAGCATGGAATCCATGGGAACCTCGGTCTTTAACGAGATGATTGACGACCAGAGCCTGCTCGACAGCCAGTACGATGTCGTCGCCGGTCATTGGCCCACGTCTGCCAACGAAGCCGTGATGGTGCTTTCGAGCCGTGGCACGGTGGGCGACTATACGCTCTACAGCATCGGCGCGCTGGATATCAATGAACTCAACGATCTGGTAAACAGCGCTATGACGGCTGACGGTGGGGTCGAAACGCCCGAGACCGGCACCGACTTTACCTACGACGACGCGCTGTCCACGACGTTTAAGGTGCTGTCGCCGGCCGATGCGTATCGCAAAAGCGAAGAGACCGGCATATGGACCGACATGTCTGGTGATGCCGACTTTATGGCCGCCAAGGTTGCCGACGGTATCGACGTGCACATTGTGGGCGTGGTGAGACCTAACGAGACGGCCAATGCGAGTGCGTTGTCTCCGGGCATTGCCTATACGCATGCGCTGACTCGCCAGCTTATGGAGCGCGCCGCCGATTCGCAGATTGTGCAGGAGCAACTTGTCCACCCCGAGACGGATGTCTTTACGGGCAAGTCTTTCGATGAGCTGCAAGGCGAGGCCAAGCAAGGCGTGGATCTGGGCAGCATGTTCAGTGTGGACGAGGCGGCGCTTAAGAGCGCGTTCTCGTTCGATACCTCCGCGCTCTCGGGTGTTGCCGGCGGTATGGACCTGTCGGGTCTTGACTTGTCCGGTCTGGACATTGACCTTTCGGATGTTGGCAAGGATATCGACTTCAGCGACATCATGGCAAAAGCACCGGCTCCCGATTTCTCGGGCGTCTTCGATGGCTTGGAACTTACGCCCGAGCAGATGCAGCAGGTAGGCACGCTCGCCAATCAGCTGTTCACGGGCTTTTTGCAGTCTGATCAGTTTAAGGCGCTGTCACCCGAAGATCTTAAGGACGCGTCAAAGCTTGCTGCCGCATTCTCGGCGTATCTTGAGAATGATGCCGCAGCCCAGCAATGCCTGGCCCAGCTCAAGGCGCTCGGTGGCGATGCTCTGGCCGAGCGTCTGCAACAGGCGATGACCGACTATGTACAAAAGCAGCTGGCTCCGCATCTGCAGCAGGCTATGGATCAGGTGATGAAGTCGATCAGCGTGCAGATTGCGGCAACGGTGTCAGCTCAGCTTAGGGCGGGCGCGGCAGGGCTCATGGACCAGATGGCGACGCAGATGTCTTCGAGTTTTGCCAACCTGGCGGGCGCCATGCGCGTGGATGCGAGTGCCTTTGCTCATGCCATCCACTTCAACATGGACGCCGAGGACCTGAGCTCGCTCATGATGAGCTATGCGAAGGCGTCGAAGCTCACCTACGACAACAATCTGACCACGTTGGGCTATGCGGACGAGGCAGACCCCATCTCGGTCAAGATTTTCCCGCGCGACTTTGAGGCCAAGGAGCGCGTGCTCGATCACATCGACGCGTACAACAAGCAGGTCAAAGCCTCTGGCCACGATGAACAGGCAATCTCATACACCGACTACATGGGCATCATCATGGGTTCGGTGACCGACATCGTGAACACCATCAGCTTGGTGCTCATCGCATTCGTGAGTATCAGCCTGGTGGTGAGCTCCATCATGATCGGCATCATCACCTACATCAGCGTACTGGAGCGCAAGAAGGAGATCGGCATCCTGCGCGCGATCGGCGCGTCGAAGCGCAACGTGGCCAACGTATTCAATGCCGAGACCTTTATCGAAGGCCTCATCGCCGGCGTCTTTGCCATTGTCGTCGTGGTAGCCGTGAGCTTCCCGGTTAATGCCTGGGCGCTTGCGGCCAAACAGGTCCCCAACCTAATGAGTCTGCCCGTGCAGGATGCGCTGGTGCTCATTGCAATTTCGGTGCTGCTGACGGTCGTCGCCGGTCTGCTGCCGGCTCGCAGCGCATCCAAAAAGGATCCTGTGGAAGCCCTACGCTCCGAATGATGTGACAAAGGGACAGCCCCTTTGTCACATTGGGCCCTCGCGAAATTGGGGTCTAATACTTTTCTGAGAAGTGAACGAGTCAAAATGGACCCCCGGAGCGTCGACACTTTTGAGATGCAATTTCCTGTGGTTTTGATTGTTGAATCCTGCGGTTTTGGCGTCTGAAAATGTTGATGCTTCGGGGGTCCAAATACGGTCGTTCACTTCTCGGAAAAGTATTAGACCTCGAGATATAGACGATGTTCGCGAGCGGCAATTAGATCGAAAGCCTTTAGTTCTTCTTTGCAGAGAGCATGAGCCTAATTTCCGGATGGGTGTATTCGTCGAATTCTTCTGCGGCCTCGGTGTCAAAGGTGTAGTACGACTTGATAGATTCGTCCTCCGTCTTGATGCTGATTTCTTCATATAGGGAGCCAGCTAAAAATGTCTGTTTAAATTCATCCGACAGGCTGCATGGCGTGAGGAGGCCCGGTGTGGCAACGGAAATGTCCAACCCGTTGAGCGGGGCGCAGAGCGTCGCGATATCCTGCTCGGCGCGGGCGAGGTTGTCTGCGAGGCTTGCCTCGGGGTCGATCTGACTGACGTAATCGACGTCCGTGAGCATGCCATCTGCATCGAAAGAAAGGTAGACATAGGCTGCTTGAGCGCCGAGGTCATTATCGCGCAGATAGCCGATAATGCGGTAGCCGTAGTCGTGATACGACTCGTATGGGTCGTCTGCCGCGACGCGTTCGCACGCGGGCTCCAAGGCATCTTGCGCGATGGCGAGCTGCTCGGCGGCTGCAGCCTTTCTTGCCTGAAGCTCGTTATTTCCCTGGACAAACTGCGGGATGTAGACGCCAAGCAGCACAATGGCGGGCAACACTGCGAGAGCTATGATCTGCTTATTGACGTTTGGAATCGTCACGCCGTATGCGTTTGCCATGGCCTCGGCATTGCTCGATGTCTCGGCCAGCACGTCTGCCGCCGTGGCGACTGCCCCTACGGCGCTGGCAACCTCGGCGGCACCGCCCAGGTTGCGCGCGAGATCGTTATCGCTGTTCTTGAGCAGGCGGCCGGCAGCTTGCGTGGCAAGCACGCCGGCGACCTCCGCGGAATGGTCCTTGTTGGTCTGGGCCACCGCAAGCCTGCTCTGCAGTTCCTTCCACTGTTTGCCCTGCATTCCAAAGCGCGGCGCAAGAGCGCAATAGCAAAAGATGGCGAGTTCGATTACGGTGAGTGCGATGGCGGTATATATGCCCGCGGGTAGGAATTCCTTTTGGTGGAACGCGATATCGTTGACCATTTGGAGCGGCAACATCAACAGGCATGCTACGAACGACATGACGAGTGCGGTCGCTGCGATTTTGGGGTATGTGCAGTACCGCTGGATACGTTTCTTTTCTTGCTCGGTGAGCTGCTGCATGGGGCCTCGACTCTTATCGTTTTTCGGGGGCGATGTGCACACGCTCTTGAGTATAGATGAGTGGAGGATGTCTGCTGTTCATACATAGCGGTCAACAGCGTGCTGTTGGTGATCGTTTGATCGCGAACGTCGTCTTTTGGAGCATGAAGCCGCTGCCGATGCCCACAAACAGCAAATCGAAGGTGAATGGTTTCCCGAGAAGTGAACGACCTAATTTGGACCCCTGAAGCACCCACATTTTTCGACGCTAAAACCGCAGGATTTGAGTGATAAAACCGCAGGAATTGGCCTTCCAAAAGTGTCGATGCATCGAGGGTCCGATTTCACTCGTTCACTTCGCGGAAAACCATTCACCTTCGTTGCATGAGGCGCCGGATGGAAGGGTGATTATCGTCAAGCTGCTGCCTCTGCCTTGTGAATCATCTGGAGCACAAGGCATAATGCATGTAACAAGGGGGCGGTTCCTTTGTCACATCCGTTGATATGAGAGAAGAGTAGATGATTCTTTCGCTTGCCCCTATGGAGGGGATTACCGGGCATGTGTTCCGTCGCGTGCATGCGGAGTGCTTCGGCGCACTCGATTGCTATTACACGCCGTTTTTGCCGCCGCCGCGGGTGGGCAACCGCTTTGGCGGCAAGGCGTTTAAGGAGATCGATCCTGCCAATAACCAGGGGCTTAACGTAGTGCCTCAGCTGATGTCCAAGAACGCGGACGAGTTTGTGTGGGCGGCACAGGTGCTCGCCGACATGGGCTATCGCGAGGTCAATCTCAACTTGGGTTGCCCCTCGGGGACGGTTGTCGCCAAGGGCAAGGGCTCGGGTTTCTTGCGTAATCTCGACGAACTTGAGGTGTTCTTGAGCGACGTGTGCGAACGCTCGCCGTTGCCGGTATCGGTCAAGACCAGGCTGGGGCTGGAGAGTGACGACGAATACGAGCGCGTGCTCGATCTGTATTGCCGCATACCGTTGGCAGAGCTGATCGTGCACCCGCGCGTACAAAAGGACCGCTATACGGGCACGCCGCGCAAGGAGTTTTATGGCGAGACGCTGGAGCGCGCGCCGTTTCCGGTCGCCTATAACGGTGACATTTTTGATCTTGAGGATATGGACGCGCTGGTTGAGGCCTATCCCGGTACACGCCATGTGATGCTGGGGCGTGGCTTGCTTGCGAACCCCGCGCTGGCTCGCATGGTCAAGGGCGGCCCTGCTGCAACGGCTGCTGAGCTGCAGCGCTTCCACGACACGCTGTTTGCGGCATATGCAGAAGAGATTGGCGGTAATGCGGTCTTTCGCATGAAGGAGTGGTGGTTCTACGCCAAATGCGCCTTCGCCGACCCCGCTACCGTCCACAAGCTCGTGCGCAAGACTAAAAAGGTCGACGAATACCGCGCCGCCGTCGATCGCGTCTTTCGCGAGCAGCCACTTGCGCCCATAGCCCGCTTCCACAGCTAGCTAGTCATTGGGGACGTTTTTTAACGACTAGTCATTTAAGAACGTCCCCGATGACTACCCACAAAAAGCTGTAGGCCAGCATCCAAAGATGTCGAAAAATGTCGACTTTGGATGCTGGTGTACATGTTTGGGCCGTATGGGTTGGGGTCTTGGACGGACGGGATGCGCGTGCTAGAGTAGGTTTTCCTGCACCCACGCGATGATGTCGCTCGACTCATAAAGCGGTTTGCCGTCGATGAACAGGCAGGGAACCTGGCGTTTTCCGCCGACGGCGATGAGTGTCTGCTCGGCATCGGTATCGGTCGAGATATTGCGCTCGGGAATGGTCACGCCGTTATCGGCAAGGAAACGCTTGACCTTTATGCAATACGGGCAGCCGGTCATAACGTACAGCGCGAGCTCATGATTAGTAGCCATAGGTCTCCAATCGGTTGCGGTTTTGATTGAAATACCCAAAGCCACCGCGGTCTATGCGCGCGTCAACGACGACTCGATCGCCTGGACCAGAAACGCCGTGGCTCCGGTGCCGCAGGGCTTGTCGTAGTAGTCAACAAAGCGCTGGTCGGCAAGATAGCCGTGGGCGAGGCCCAGGTACGCCTCGTCTTGGGGCTCGCATCCCCAGTTGAGAGCAATCCAGCGACGATGCATCGCGACAAGCTTACGAGCCTCGTTGCTCTCTGGGTCGCCAATGCCCATGGCAATCGAAAGCTGGCCCAGAACAGCGCGTTCAAGTTCCTTCATGTCGTTCCATGTCTCGGGGTCCATGTCCAGCAGCGCTTCGTTTGCTGCATCGATAGCCTCATCGCCATGGCGCGCCCGCGCCTCGGCACCGTAGCGCTCTTCGTTTTCTTGCACGGCGCGCCAGCGCTCCAGTTGCGGCAGGACGGCGCCCATGAGCGAGACGGCTTCGTCGAGCGACATGCCGTTGTTTTGTGCCAGGCGCGGGGCACAATCCTCGATCATTGCCTCCATGGTGGTGCCGTAGGTGTACTTGCCGTGGTCGTAGCACCACTTGCAGTAATGGTCGGTCGTGGCGCCTGTGGCATCGGTGCCGCAGTCGTCGGGCGTGAGTATCATGCCGCAGCTCTGGCAATAGTGCTCGGGCATTTCGAGCAGGTGGGACAGTGGCTCGCCGGTTACGGCGGCAATGAGCTTCATCATGTCGATGCCCGGGGTGACCTCGTCGCGCTCCCAACGGCTGACGGCTTGGCGCGTGACAAAGAGTTTGGCGGCGAGCTGCTCTTGGGTAAGATGATGGGCGCGACGGATGGCAATGAGCTTTTCTGCAAAGGCCATAGCGGCTCCTTTCTGCTGGTTGATGGCTTAAGCATACGCGGCGGCAGGCGCCCTTCCAAGCAACCGTTGGTTGCACGACAGGACTCCGCGGCGAAGAATTGCGCGCAACGCCCCACGCCTCCATGCCGTACAATAACCGGCATGGAACCTATCGCACACATACATACCGACCTGCCGCAGAAGTTCGGCATTCCGCGCAACAGCTTTTTGGCGCCCCATCTGCAGGGACGCATCGTTTTTGAGTCGGAATTTGCCTCCAATGCAGCAGTTGAGGGCCTGGACTCCTTTTCTCACCTATGGCTGCTGTGGCGCTTCGAAAACGGAACGCCCGGCGGCACGGCTGAGGACATAGCCGCCGATGCCAAAACGCAGGACAGGTCCGGCACCAACGCAAAATGGTCGAAAACCGTGCGCCCGCCGCGTCTGGGTGGAGCCGAGCGCGTGGGCGTGTTTGCCACGCGCAGTCCGTTTCGCCCTAATCCCATTGGGCTTACCTGCGTCAAGCTCGACCGCGTGGAGCTCACCGACGACGGCCCCATCATTCATGTGCTGGGGGCCGGCCTGCGTGACGGCACGCCCATCTACGATATCAAGCCCTACATCCCGTTTGCGGACTGTCATCCGGATGCGACCGGCGGCTGGATTGAGGACGCTCCGTGGCAAGAGCTCGACGTCGAGTTCCCGCAAGCTCTTCAAGACATGGTCCCACCCGCAAAGCTCCCCGGTCTGGTCGAGGTTCTTCGCCAAGATCCGCGCCGCGCGGGCAGCAAGCACGAGCCAAACCGCGTTTACCACTTGGCCTACGCCGGACTCGACATATCTTTTACGGTCGATGAAACCCAGCTAACCGTAGTCGCCGTCAACGACGCGCAAGACTAACCAGCCATCCGTCTGCACCCGTCAAATTAAGCGCCAAACCCCATGCCAAAATCGCCTACGCTGGTGGACAATAACGCCTATCGAAACAGCCTACTTTGCACGGGAGCTCAGCATGAAATACGACTTTAGCTCGCTTATCGACCGCCACGGCATGGACTCCATTGCCGTTGACTCTTGGGGCGAGGTCCCCGGTATGGCCCCGAACGCACCCGACGAGGGCTTCGACCGCATACCCATGTGGGTGGCGGACATGAACTTCGCCACGGTGCCCACGGTCCAGGAGCACATCATTCAGCGCGTCCATCACCCCATGTTTGGCTACTTCAATCCGCGTCCCGAGTACTTCGATCGCATCATCGAATGGCAGAGCCGCCGTAATGGCGTCGAGGGCCTGGCACCTGAGCATATCGGCTATGAAAACGGCGTGCTGGGCGGTGTCGTGTCGACGCTGCGCGCGTATGTCCAGCCGGGCGATGCGGTACTGGTCCACAGCCCCACCTACATCGGCTTTACCAAGTCCATCGAAGCCGCGGGCTATCGCATTGTCCACAGCCCGCTTAAGCTCGACGACCAGAGCGTGTGGCGCATGGACTTTGAGGACATGGAGCACAAGCTCGCCCAAAACCACATTCATGCTGCGGTGTTCTGCTCGCCGCACAACCCCTGCGGCCGCGTATGGGAGCGCGACGAAATCGAGCGCGCCATGGACATCTATCGCCAGCACGATTGCGTGGTGATCTCGGATGAGATTTGGTCCGATATCATCCTGCCGGGACACAAGCATATCCCGACGCAGTCGGTGAGCGAGGATGCCCGCATGCGCACGGTTGCCCTCTACGCGCCCAGCAAGACGTTTAATCTGGCGGGCCTGGTCGGCAGCTACCACATTATCTATAACGAGACGCTGCGCGACCGCGTGTGCGCCGTGTCCAACAAGACTCACTACAACGAGATGAACGTCCTCTCCATGCATGCGCTTATCGGTGCCTACCAGCCGCAAGGCTACGAGTGGGTGGACGAGCTCAACCAGGTGCTTGCCGGCAATATCGAGTACTTCTGCACGTATGCAGAAAAACATTGGAAGGGCGTCGCGTTTTCGCGTCCGCAGGGCACGTACATGGTGTTTCTGGACTGCACCGAGTGGTGTCGCGAGCATGGCCGTGATATTCAGTGGCTGCTCGACGAGGGCGCCCGCGTGGGCGTGGGGTATCAGGATGGCCGTCCGTTCCACGGGCCCTGCCACATTCGCGCGAATCTGGCGCTGCCGCTTTCGCGCGTGAGGGAAGCGTGCGACCGCCTGGACCGCTACGTTTTTAATGCACGGTAAGTGTGCGCTGCATGCGGGGCCTTCTGCCAAGTTGGCTAGAAGGCCCCACATGGTAAAGCATCTGTAGCAATTGGGCGCAGACCTGCTGAGAGGCTTACTTTTCTTGAATCTGCTTGCCGCAAAGATGCTCAATCGTAATCTCGTAGAGCTGGACGCCCTTGATGTCTTTGGCGATTTCCTCTTCGACTTCCTCGGCAGAAGGGTAGTACTTAAGCGCGAGCTGGCGGACTTTGTCCTCGATAAACGCGGGGGTGTCATTCGCCAGGCGACAACGGCCAAAGACCACGGTACTCATAACGTAGGGAGCCCAGTCACCGTCCTGGTACCACTCGTTGCCGTAAACGGTAAAGCAGACCTTGTCATCGCGCTTGAGTGCGTCGACCTTGTGGCCAGCCTTGGCGCCATGGAAATAAATCTTGTCGTGCTCGTCGTCAAAGAAGTAGTTGACGGGAATGGCGTACGGGTAGCCATCGTCGCCGTTGACGGCAAAGACGCCGCGCTTGCAGGTAGCGAGCAGTTCGCGCGCTTCCTCGTCGGTGATGGCACGTTTCTTTCGACGTAAGGGCCTAAACATCGTTGGCTTCCTTTCTGGTCGTGCGTGGTGGTTGAGCACAAACTATAGCGAAACAGCCCCGTTTTTCTTGATACAGGCGAGTATGTTTTTGAGCTTGCTAAAGTCGAGCGGTTTGGGCAGATGGGCGTTCATGCCGGCGTCGTGTGCCGCCTTGGCGTCTTCGGCAAAGGCGTTGGCGGTGAGCGCGATGATGGGGATGTCGGCCGCATCGGCCTTTTCGCTCAGGCGGATCGCCCGGGTTGCCTCGTAGCCGTCCATGCCCGGCATCATGATGTCCATCAGGATTGCATCGAAGCTGCCGGCGGGACGACCAACATATAGATCGACCGTTTCGTTGCCGTCGGCGGCGCGAGTCACGACGATGCCTTCGCTTTCGAGCAGAGCTTGGGCAATCTCGGCATTGAGTTCGTTATCTTCTGCCAAAAGGACGTTCATGCCGGCGAGCGAGCAGCTGCTTACCTGCGTGTCTGCACATTCTTTTATCTGAGGGTTCTTGTCGATATCGAGCGGAATCCGGACGTCAAACGTACTCCCCACGCCAACCTCACTCGAAATCTCAATCGTGCCGCCCATCATATCGATGAGCGATTTGACGATAGACATGCCAATGCCGGTTCCTTGGAACTTGCTGCGCGCATCGTCGCCTTCCTGGGCAAACGGCTCGTAAATGTGTGCCAAAAACTCGGATGTCATACCAATGCCGGTATCCGAGACGCTAAAGCTAAACACGGCGTGCTCGTCGTCGACCGGTTTGATGGTCGATGAGAACGTGACGGTGCCTCCGTGCTTGTTGTACTTGATGCTGTTGTCGAGCAGGTTGACAAGGATCTGCCGAATATGGGTGGGGCTGCCGATCATATATTGGTCGACAGCGTAGGGCTCGCTGGTGTCGAGCATGGTTATGCCGCGGTCCGATGCGCGGAGCTTGCACAGTACGAGCGCATTGTCGCACAGCTCTTTAAGGTTGAATGATTCGTGCTCGAGCGTCACTTTGCGCTCCTCGATCCTGCCCATCTCGAGGATGTCGTTAATCAGTGACAGCAGGTGATTGGCGGCAACGCGCGCCTTGGCGCGGCTCTCGCGGGCGACCTGCATGTCGCCTTCTCTCAATTCCTCAATTTCGATAAGGCCCAGGATGCCGTTGAGCGGTGTGCGGATGTCGTGGCTCATGCGCGTGAGGAAAGCGGTTTTGGCGGCGTTGGCGGCATCGGCTTTCTGCCGTTCCTCCTGTGCGCGGTAAAGCGACCAGACAAGGATGACGATGCCGGTGAACAAAATGCAGATGACGACTGCCGCAATGACGATGCGGTTGCGGTAGAGAAGTCGGAACGCATCCGATTCTTGCGCCGAGTACGATGTGGGGAAATAGCTGTTTGCAGAGAGCGATTCACCTGCATTGACGATGCCCTTATTGATGATTCCCAGCAGCTCGGGCTTGCCGCGCGAAATTAAACACGATAGTTGCGCCGTGTTGGTGAGTTCCTGTGTTTCGAAATCCTCGATGTCGTAGATGTCGCGGAGAGTTTCCAGGCGCGTGCTGGGGACAATGATGCAACGTGCCTTCCCCTCATTGAGGGCTTTGAGCACCTCGCCGTCATTCGAATACTCGGTTACCGTTGCGTTCGGAAAGAGACTTTCGAGCTCAAAACGGTTAACGATTGTGCTCTTTGTACAAGCGATGTTCTTAAGGTCGCTGTTCAGGTTTTTGCCACTGTGAATGGCGGTCAGCGAAACCGTTCCCATCGAGTTTGACTGGATGACCCCTGTCTGCTCGGCGAGCCAGTAGTCGCGAAACAACGGCAGGGCGACATCGATGGTTCCGTTGGAAAGGGCTTTGATCATTTGCTTGTTGTTCGAGAGTGCGATTGTTTTGACCGTAATGTCAAACTTGTCGTGCAACGTCGTTGCAAGCGAGGCGAGCGACCCTTCCATCTCGCCGTCGTCATTTTGCGTACAGTAGGGAAGTTGGTTTTTAAGATAGCCGAGCGTGATGGTATTGCCGTTTTCTTTGAGCCAGGTGGTCTCGGTGCCGGTGAGCGATGACGAGCCACTGTTTTGGGTCGAGTAACTCGATTTGACTTCCTCGTTATAGCGCGGGTTATCGCGGGCGATGGTCGTCATGGCGGCGTTGATGTCGTTCATCAGGTCAGGGCGGCTTTTAGGAACGGCAAAATAGTAGTCGCTCGAGCCTACGTAGAACATGGGTGACGCATCGGGCGACGAAATGGTGTCGTTCATGATGGCGGCGTCGACCTCGCCGTCTGCAAGCGCCTCAAAGAGGGCGCTGCCGGTGTCGATTTCTTTATAGGTGCAGGTAACGTCTTCGTTGGCGAGCCACTGCTGGCCGACGATAGTTTGCATAACGCCAGAGTTGCAGCCGATGGTGAGGCCTTGGAGCGCCTGAGGGTCACCCTTGGCCAGATCGTCGCGGTCGGGCCTGGCGTAGATATAGTAGCGCTCGGTGCCCTCGGGATTTGAGGAAAAGAGCAGCTTCTGCTCGCGTTCTGCCGAATACGAGATGTTGGGCATGAGGTCGATTTCGCCTGCCTCGAGCATGTCCATAAGCTCGGAGAAGGTGCCGCTAACGTATTCGTATTGCCAGCCCTTTGTGTAATACGAGAGGGTCTGGAGGTACTCGTAGCCCCATCCCGAGAGGCGCTCGCCCGGCGTGCCTTCCTGGAAGCCTTTGTTGTTGACGAGCCAGCCAACGCGGACCGTCTTGACCTGCTGGTCGGAGTCGGCGGCAAAGGCGGGGGCAGGCATGACGGCGCTCAGCACGGTGAGTGCGGCAAGCGCGACAGCCAGGGTGCGGCGCAGGGCTAAGCGAAGGACGGCGGAAGGTTTCACATGAAATCCTATCAAGTTGAGACAGTTTCGCATAAGGATACCAGCTCAGCATGCTTAGTCGGCAGCTGAGCCGCTAAACGGTCCCGCCCGGCACTTGGGGACAGTCTCTTTCTGCCGGCACAAAAGGAACGTCCCCAACTGCCGGTTGTGGGACAATACCGAGCGAATGTGATTGGGCGTCTGGGAAAAGGGGTCGCGATGAACAAGTTGAGGACGCTTGCCGATGTTTTGCGCCAGGCTGGCTTTGCGCGCATCACGGGCCTGTTTCTCGTCTTCTATCTGCTGTGCTCGACGGCCGTCTGGCTGTCCGAGCCCACGACCCTTACGTTTGGCGATGGTCTCTGGTTTAGCTTTGAGACGGTCTCGACCATCGGCTTTGGCGATATCCCGGCCGAAACGCCGGTCGCCCGCGCTATTACCGTCGTCCTGAGCGTCATCAGCATCTTCTACATCGCCATGCTCACGGGTGTGGCGGTGAACTACTGCAATACGCTCATTAAACTGCGCCAAAAGGACACCATGGCGCGCTTTATGGACGATCTTGAGCATTTGGAAGAGCTCGATCGTGACGAGCTCGCTGACCTGTCGCGCCGCGTGCGCGAGTACCGTCGCCGGCAACGATAGAACGGGTGCCGCGCGTCACGACGAGGGGGATTGCATATGAACATCACGGTGTACCTGGGCGCGAGCGTCGGCAACGACCCAGCGTTTCTGCCTGCAGTGCGAGAGCTCGGCACGTGGATTGGCTCCAACGGCCACGCGCTGGTATACGGCGGCTCCAAGTCGGGCCTGATGGGCGCGCTTGCCGATAGCGTGCTCGAGGCGGGTGGACACGTGACGGGTGTTGAGCCGAGCTTTTTTATCGAGGCAGAGTTTCAACACGACGGTATTGACGACCTCATCGTGACGAGTGACATGGCCGAGCGTAAGGCCAAGATGATCGAGCTCGGCGACGCGTTCATCGCTTTCCCGGGCGGTACGGGCACGCTCGAGGAGATTGCCGAGGTCATGTCCGCCGTGTCGTTGGGGCACTTGAGTGCGCCGTGCATCCTGTACAACCTCGGGGGCTACTACAACGATCTTAAGGCGCTGCTCGAGCACATGATTGATAAAGGGCTTTCGAGCCCGAGGCGGCAGCACGGAATCTACTTTGCCGACGATTTGCGCGAGATTGCCTCGATTATCAACGGATAAGTCTTGAGCCTGCCCCACTATGACTCCCAATGGTGCCGTTTGCAGCGCAGACGGTTGGCTCGTTCGGGCAACGCTCGCTCTACAATAAAACGTATCCTTGTCGATTTTGACCGCGGGAGGACCCGATGGATAGCCTTGCAAAGCCCAAAAACCGAGCACTGTTTTTAGTTAGCGTTGCCGTGACCGGTGCGTTCGCAGGCGCCGCGGTCTGGCTGTTCTTTTTTGCGATGGAGCACGGTATCGACTATCTATGGACCGAGATTCCGCACGCGCTGGGCGTCACTTCGCCCGAGCTTGCCAGCGGCCCGTTTGGCTTTCTGCCGTACCCGTTTTTCGTCTGCTTACTGGGCGGCCTGTTAATCGGTCTGTACGAAAAGCTTACGGGCACCAAGACCGACGACCTCAACCAGGTGATGGCAAAGGTTAAGCAAGACGGGCGCTACCCGTACGACAACCTGGGCAAGCTTTCGCTCGCGGCATTGCTGCCGCTGCTGTTTGGCGGAAGTATTGGACCGGAAGCCGGCCTGACCGGCGTTATCGCGGGCCTGTGCAGCTGGGTCGGCGACCGCATGCGCCGCTTTGGCGCCGAGTTTAGGGAGCTCACGCTGCTGGGCACCCAGGCCGCGCTGACGGCGCTCTTTACCGCGCCCGTCTTTGGCTTTGTGGCGCCGCTTGCCGGTAGCGCCGACGGCCAGGGTGCCAATGACGATGAGTCCGCGTCCGACGAGATCACCATCAAGCTTCCCAAGGCACAGAAGACCATGGTCTACGGCATTGCGATTGCCGGCGGTCTGGGCACCTATCTGCTGCTCGGCCAGCTCATGGGCGGCGGCATGGGCATGCCCAGGTTCGAGTCCGCCGAGGTGGGCAGCCTGGAACTTGTCTGGCTCATTCCGCTGGCGTTGGTCGGCACCGTATGCGGTTGGCTGTACTTTGTCTCTGAGCATGCGAGCGAGGCCCTAGCGCACGCGATGGGGGAGCACCCTGTCGTTAAGGCAATGCTGGCCGGTCTAGCGCTCGCCATTTGCGGCACGGTCCTGCCCTACACCATGTTTGCCGGTGAGACCCAGGCCGATGTACTTATGGAGACCTACCTCACCATTCCCGCCGGCGTGCTTATCGCGACCGGTCTGGTCAAGGCCATGCTGACGCCCGCCCTTATCAACCTTGGCTGGCGCGGCGGCCATTTCTTCCCCGTCATCTTCTCGGGCGTAAGCCTGGGCTATGGCCTTGCCATCCTCACCGGCGCAGATCCGGTCTTTTGCGTCGCCGTCTGCACGGCATCGACGATGGGCGCCGTCATGCGCCAGCCCGTCATGGTCGTGGGCCTGCTGCTCATGTGCTTCCCGCTCAAGGGCATCGTCTGCATGATCATTGCCGCAGCCATCGCCGCCGGCATTCCGCTGCCCAAGCCGCTGCGCAAGTAGCACGGCAGCGCGCGGTCAGTACAAACATCTCAAGTCCGGTGCGGGCGCTGTGTCACGGATTTGCGGGTGGACTGGATTTCGTTCGGTATCGGCGCTACTTCCAAATTGCAAGCGCGGCGGTGCCCAGTACGATGAGGGCGAGACCGATGGCGCTGCGGCGGGAGAGTTTTTCGTTGAATGCCAGGCGCGCAAATAGCATCGATACGACAATCGATAGTTTGTCGATCTGCACCACGACACTCACCTGGCCTGCAGCGATGGCATAGTAATAGAGCAGCCACGATGCTCCAGTCGCGATGCCCGATGTTGCGAGAAATGTGAGTTCGCGCCGGTCAACGTGCGCGACCTGCTCCAGTTTTCCCTTGGCTGCCACGATTGCGCATGCCATAACCAGTACCACGCAGGTGCGGATTGCCGTGGCCAGGTTTGACTCAACGCCTTCGATGCCGATCTTGGCGAGGACGGAGGTGAGTGCCGCGAACACGGCGGCGCCGAGGGCGTAAGCGAGCCAGGTTCGGTCTTGCTGCTGCTCGGGTTCGGCGGACTGCTTCTTCTCGATCATTAAAAACGTGCCGAGGGTGATGACAGCGGTTCCCACGAGCTTAACCGCAAGGTTGCTCGTCTCGTCAAAAAGCGCGATGGCGACCAGTGCGGCGAGCACGGTGCTCATCTTGTCGACCGGTACGACCTTATTGACATTTCCGATGCTCAACGCCTTAAAGTAACAGATCCACGAAGCACCGGTAGCGAGTCCCGAGAGGACGAGAAAGAGCCAGGATCTGGGTTCGATGCTGCCGATGGTTCCAATGGATCCAGAAATGCCCGCCATTGCCCAGGCGAAAACGAGCACCACGCAGGTGCGAATGGTCGTCGCGACATCGGAGTCGGTCTGCTTGATGCCGCATTTGGCCAAGATGGATGTGATGCCGGCAAAGAATGCTGACGCAAATGCTGCGACAACCCACGACACGGGTGCGGTACCTCCTTGGATAATGGGTTTATCCTGCGAGTTTTATGGACATGAGGATACCGCCCCACCATGAAGGTTTGATATGGCCGCGGCGAGACGGGGGCCATGTTCCGGGGAACCATTTGGTTAAGGCTCGAATTGAAGGTGAATGTTTTTCCGAGAAGTGAACGAGTAAATATGGACCCCTGGAGCATGCACACTTTTTTCGAATAAAACCGCAGGATTTTTAGGCAAAAACCGCAGGAATTAAGTCCTTAAAAATGTCGATGATACGGGGCGCTGATTTTACTCGTTCACTTCGCGGAAAACCATTCACCTTCAATATGCCGTCGGTCTTTCTTTGGTTGCCAAGAGCTAAACGGCATGCCGTGAAGGGCGGTAGCGACGTTGTTGCTGCTTCGTCTTATCTAGTAAATGAGGTGGCGTGCAGCCCAAGCCCTTTGGCTGTCGATTACAGGTCGCGTGCCCGATAGACCTTGGTGCTGACGGCGCAGCTGATTGCACATAGCGCGAGGGCAAGTGCGGCGATGCCTGCACACAGACAGCCCAGAACGGCAGGGTCGGGATTCGCTCCGGCAATCGACATGAGCCAGTTGCTGATGGGGTTGGAGGAGCTCAGCGTGGCCATGGCAAGGCATCCGAGCATGGCAAACAGGCCAACGGATAGGCGCAGCGCCTCCATGTGTCCAAATCGAAAGAACAGCGGCTGTGCCAAAAACACCATCATGAGGGAGATGAGCATCGATGCTGCCGAGGCGATTGCGATTTCAAAGACCGTCTGTCCCGTCGAAGGAATGCCCGCGCCATTGAAGAGCGGGATGGAGGCGATGCTCAAAAGCGTAGCTGCACATGCCATGAGGGCGGAGAAGACAATAACGCTCAGGTAGCGTGCGCGGATGATGTCTTTGCGCGAGAAGGGCAGCGTTGCCCGGTAGCGCTCCCAACCGTTTTGAATGTCGAAACCGGCCAGTGAGTTCATGACTATGATGGGCGACATGGCACTGACGGCGCCGGCGCTCATACCGGAATCGCCATCCGACGCGTTGACGAGCGTCAGCACGACGAATATGAACAGGCCGACGCCCGCGATGCTCGGGACGAGCGTGCGAACGATAGCGAGCTCGGACATAAAGGCGCGTTTCATTTCGAAGCCCCTTTCAGCATGAGGCGCAGATAGTCGTCAATGGTTGCCCGATCGCAGGGAATCTCGGGGAAGGCCTCGAGCGTTTCGCGACGGTTGGGCACGAGCACGTCCACGCTATAGGCGTGGTGGGCGGCACGGGCACCTTCGACGCAAGCCATAAGCTCGGCGGCCTGTGCTTGGGTGCAGTGGGCGATGCCGGCGCGGTCGGTAATGTCCTCGCGCGGCAGATCAAACACAATCGATCCGTTATCGATGCAGATGATGCGGTCGGCGGCACGATCGAGGTCGGACGTAATGTGGCTCGAGAGCAGCACGCTGTGCTGGCCGTCGGCGACAAAGGCAAGCAGCTCATCGAGCAGCTCCTCGCGTGCCATGGGATCGAGGCCCGCGGTGGCTTCGTCCAAAACGAGCAGCTTGGCATTGTGGCTGAGTGCACAGGCAAGCTGCAGTTTCATGCCCATGCCGCGGGAGAGGTCCTTGACCTTTGTCTTGGGATCGAGGCCAAATCGGTTGATGAATCCGGCGAACGTTTCGCGGTCCCATGTGGGGTACGTCGGGCCTACGAGCGACTCGATCTGGCCCACCCTGAGCGTGGAGGGGAAGGGGCACGTGTCCAGGACAAGACCGACGCGGGAGCGTAGATGGCGTTGCGATTCATCGGGCGCGTCGGCGCCACAGCGCTGCCCAAACAGGTGCACCTCGCCGGCATCGAGCTTTATAAGCCCGAGCGCGGCGCGAATGGTCGTTGTCTTGCCGGCGCCGTTTGCGCCTACAAAGCCAACGATCTGGCCGGGCTCCACAGCGAGCGTGACGTCGCGTAGTGAAAAGCGGTCGCTCACACGGCGTGAGATGCCTTTGAGTTCTAAAAGGTTTTGCATGGTATAGCCTTTCTTTCAGATGGCTACTGCATGGTTTCGGGGGCTACCAGGTCGAGCATCTCGTGCAGTTTGTCGCGCGTGACGCCCAGGGTTTCGGCTTGGCTCGCCGCTTTCGCAAGTAGCTCTTCGATATGGCAGAGCTGGTTTTCGCGCAAGAGTTCCTGGTTGCCCTCGGCGACAAAGCAGCCCTTGCCCTGCACGGTGCAGATAAACCCGAGTTGCTCTAGGTCGGCGTAGGCGCGCTTGGTGGTGATGACGCTCACGCCAAGATCGCTCGCGAGCGCACGGATGCTGGGGAGTTTGGCTCCCGCAGTGAGCGTGCCCGAAAGGATTTGAGCTTTGACCTGCGAGGATATCTGTTCGTAGATGGGCTTATCGCTCGAATTGGATAGGATGATGTCCACAGCGGCTCCTTAGCTGTTGGGCTACACGTGTATATAACCGGTAAGCACAGTATATATACACTATGCACAGTTATGCAAGAGCTAAATGTGGAATAGACCATCGGCGCCGCGCTTGCTCCAAAACAATCTCAATCTGTAACATCTGGGTCCGTTTTTGGTCGCCAGCTGTTACAGATTGAGATGTTATTTT
>CABRYP010000022.1 GCA_902475245.1 uncultured Collinsella sp.
GAAGGGGGAGGCCTCGCGGCCTCCCCCTTTTTTTGCGTTTAATAGAGAGCTGTAATACAAGATCTCGCCTTCGTTTGGCTTGTCTTACTGTTTGGCTGTATTTTGAGTCCTTCTTTTGTATTTGCGCGATAATTACTCCCATTGGCGTTAGGGAGGACTTGATGTTTACCGTTTTTGTCTTGGGCAATATTGCTTCGGGAAAGTCGACTGCCTGCCGCTACCTCGAATCTCATGGCGCCATGCTTATCGATCTTGATGAGCTTGCCAAATCGCTGTATGTGCCGGGCTCCGATATCGTCAATGCCCTCGCTGAAGAATTCGGTTGGGACATTCTGGACGGGGAGGGCGGCATTCGCCGAAATGTCCTCGCTGCTCGAGCTTTCGCCTCTCCTGATACAGTTGCGCGGCTCAACGACATCGTTCATCCGGTTCTCATCGAACAGCTGTCATTGAGGATTCTTGATCCGGTTTGCTGCACGGTTTCGTCCCCCCGTTATCCCTTTGCGGTTGTCGAGGTTTCTGCTCCGACTGGTTTTGAGGATGCTTTTGGCCTGGCTGATGAAATTCTGGTTATCAGCGCTCCTTTAGCAGTTCGTCGCGAGCGTGCTATTCATCGTGGTATGGAGCCCTCTGATTTTGATGCTCGCATTGCATGCCAACCTGATGAGGCTTCGCTTCGCAATCTCGCTACGACGGTAATCGATAATGCAGCAGGCGATAATTCGCTCTTTGAACAACTGGACGCATGGCTTGCGCGCCATGGCTTCGGGGATGTAGCGGATAAGGAGGAGGCCGATGCTTAAGACACGTTTCTTTACGTGGTATCGCGTGGCGCCAATTGCCGTTGTGTTCGTCTTCGGCCTTATTTCGCTCGTCTACTCGTATGCTCCTGCCGCCTTCTTTAAGCCTTTGTATCCGATTGACTACGAGGCGTATGTAAAGCAATCGAGCATTTCGCACAATCTTGATCCGTATCTGGTGTGTGGTGTCATAAAGTCTGAATCGAATTGGGATCCCGAGGCTGAGTCGAATCAAGGCGCTCGGGGATTGATGCAGCTGATGCCTGAGACTGCCCAGGATATGATCGCCAAGGGCCTTGTCGACGGTGGCCAGTATTCGGCCGACAACCTTAACGATCCCGCTACGAACATCGAGTTTGGCTGTGCGTATCTTTCGTATCTTCTAACGTATTTTAACGGGTCGACGGACAGCGCCATTGCCGCCTATAACGCCGGCATGGGCAATGTCGACGGATGGGCGCAGCAGAGCACGTCGCTTCATAATGCAATCACCTTTCCCGAGACGCAGGCGTATCTGATTCGTGTCAATAATGCCTGGGTTCGCTACAAGACCCTCTATCCCGATCGGTTCGTATAGGACTATGCCTGCCGCCTGCGTATACTACAGATATATGAGTTAGGAGTATCCATGGCGGAATTTGAAGTTGAGCGTGTTGGAGGAGAGCTCAAACGTTTTGGCGTTGAGGGCGCTGAGGTGCCGTTTAAGGTCGTGTCTCCATACGAGCCCGCTGGTTCCCAGCCTAAGGCCATTGAGTCGCTTGTGCAGGGCGTGAGGGACGGAGATCGCTATCAGGTTTTGCTGGGCGTGACTGGTTCGGGCAAGACCTTCACGATGGCAAAGACTATTGAGGCCCTGGGAAAGCCGACGCTGGTCATGGCTCCGAATAAAACGCTCGCCGCTCAGCTTGCAAGCGAGCTCAAAGAGTTCTTTCCCAATAACGCTGTGGTCTACTTCGTCTCGTATTACGACTACTATCAGCCCGAGGCGTATGTGCCGCAAAGCGATACGTATATCGAGAAGGATTCCTCGATTAACGAAGAGGTCGAGATGCTGCGGCATCAGGCGACCGCATCGCTGCTATCTCGACGCGATGTAATCGTCGTCGCATCGGTCTCGTGTATCTATGGCATTGGCTCTCCCGAGGATTATGCGGGCCTAGCCCCGAACGTCGACAAGAAGGTGCCGCTCGAGCGCGATGACTTTATCCATGCACTTATCGACATTCAATATGACCGCAATGACTATGACCTGGCACGCGGCACGTTCCGCGTGCGCGGCGATGTTGTCGACGTGTATCCGCCTTATGCCGAGCATCCGTTGCGGTTTGAGTTCTTTGGCGACGAGGTCGAGCTTATCGCCGAGATCGATGAGGTCACCGGTGAGATGCTTCGTGAGTACGAGGCCATCCCCGTATGGCCGGCATCGCACTACGTGACCGAGAAGCCGAAGGTCAAGGCGGCTCTGAAATCGATCAGCGAAGAGTGCGAGAAGCGCGTGGCGGAGCTCAAGGCGACCGACAAGTTGCTCGAGGCGCAGCGTTTGCAGCAGCGCACCGATTATGATCTTGAGATGCTCGAGACGATGGGCTTTTGCAACGGCATCGAGAACTACTCGCGTCATCTGGACGGTCGCAAGCCGGGTGAGCCGCCGTTTACCCTAATCGATTACTTTCCCAAGGATATGCTCTGCATCATCGACGAGAGTCATGTGACGGTGCCGCAGATCCGCGGCATGCACGAAGGCGACCGCTCGCGTAAGGTGACGCTGGTGGAGCATGGTTTTCGTCTGCCTTCGGCACTCGATAACCGCCCGCTTCGTTTTGATGAGTTTGAGGCGAGGATTCCCCAGTTCATCTACGTTTCGGCCACGCCGGGCGACTATGAGCTGCGGGTTAGCCAGAACGACGTTGAGCAGATTATTCGTCCGACCGGTCTGCTCGACCCCAAGATCGACGTTCGTCCGGTTCGTGGGCAGATTGACGATCTTGAGGACGAGATTCGCGAGCGCGTGGCGCGCAAGGAGCGCGTGCTGGTGACCACGCTCACCAAGCGCATGGCCGAGGACCTGACCGACCATCTGCTTGATGCCGGCATTAAGGTCAATTACATGCACTCCGATACGGCGACGATGGACCGTGTCGAGATCCTGCGAACGCTGCGCGAGGGAAAGATCGATGTTCTCGTTGGCATCAACCTGCTCCGCGAGGGTCTAGACCTTCCTGAGGTCTCGCTGGTGGCAATTCTCGACGCTGACAAGGAAGGCTTCTTGCGCAATCGCCGTTCGTTGATTCAGACGATTGGCCGTGCGGCCCGTAATGCCGACGGCGAGGTCATCATGTATGCAGACGTTGTGACCGATTCGATGAAAGAAGCCATCGAGGAGACGCAGCGCCGTCGCGAGATTCAGATGGCATATAACGAAGAGCATGGCATTGTTCCCAAGACGGTCCGCAAGGCCATTAACGACATTTCGAGCTTTATTGCCGAGGCCGAAAAGACTGTGGGCTCGAAGGGACGCTCGAGAGGCGATTCGCTGGGTCACGGTGCGTTCTATACGCCTGACGAAAACGGCGAGGGCGCCGCGCCGGAGACGGTGGCGCCCGAGCAGACACTTGCGGAGCAGTTGGAAGAACTGCCGCATGACGAGCTTGTGCGGATCGTCGAAACCATGGAAGAGGATATGCGCAACGCTTCTGCCGCCATGGACTTTGAGGAGGCGGCGCGCCTGCGCGATGCTGTCGTTCAGATTCGGGCGATGCTCGAGGGTGCGTCTGAGGACGAGACGATCGAGCGCTTACGTTCGCAGGCCCGCAAGGGTTCCACGTTCGCATCGGGCAGAAAACGCCAGGGTGCACGGTTTAAGAAATAGCGAACAGGCCCCGAGTTCCCTGTGGAGCTCGGGGCCTGTGTCTTTTGCGTGCTGGAATTCGTGCGCTAGAGGTCTGCGATTAGGGCTTCGGCGCAACGGATGCCATCGGTAGCGGCGCTCATGATTCCTCCGGCATATCCGGCTCCCTCGCCGCAAGGGTAGAGCCCCGGGGTCGATACAGCATGGCATTGCCGGTCTCGAGTAACGGTGACCGGAGAGCTCGAGCGTGTTTCAACACCGGTGAGGACGGCATCGGGATGGTCGTAGCCACGCAGTTTTTTGCCGAGCAAGGGAATTCCCAGACGAAGCGACTCGATGATATGTTGCGGCAATGACTCATCGATTGCTGTCCAAGTCACGCCGAGCGGATAGGTGGGCTTTACCTTGCCGCATGTCGTGCTGGCGCGTTCTGCAAGGAAATCGCCGACGAGCTGTGCCGGTGCGTTCCAGTTGGAGCCGCCAAGGCGATAGGCAGCCCGCTCGCAAATGCGCTGGAGTTCTACGCCTGCAAGAGGATCATCGCTGGGGAGATCATCGGGCGTGACGTTAACGAGGAGAGCGGCGTTTGCGTTGCGGCCGGCGCGGGCGTTGAGACTGGCGCCGTTGACGCACAGATGGCCGGGCTCTGAAGAGGCGGCGACAACCTGTCCGCCGGGACACATGCAGAATGAGAACACACTGCGGCCGTTGGGAAGATGGGCAACGAGCTTATAGGGGGCTGCTCCGAGCGCGGGATGACCCGCTGCGGGGCCATATTGCGCCCGATCGATATCACGCTGCGGGTGTTCGATGCGAACGCCCATGGCAAACGTCTTTTGAGCGAGGGCAACATGATGGGTTTTGAGAACCTCGAATACGTCGCGGGCAGAATGACCGCAAGCAAGGATGAGATGCTTTGTGTTGATTGACTCGCTTGTCGCGTCGTGGGACGACTGGATGTCGATACCGACAATGGTGCCAGACGCGTCGATGCGAATGTCGACGAGCTTCGTTCGATAACGGACGACACCTCCGAGCTGCTCGATGCGCTGGGATATAGCGGTGACAACTGTGGGAAGGATGTCGGAGCCAATGTGCGGCTTGGCATCCCACAGAATATCGCGGGGCGCACCCGCCTCGACGAAGGTTTCGAGGATAAGGCGATGGGCGGGGTTTTTTGTTCCCGTATTGAGCTTGCCGTCCGAGAAGGTCCCCGCGCCGCCCAGACCAAACTGGATATTACTCTCGGGGTCGAGGATGCGCTCCTTTAGAAAGAGGTCGATCGCATGCGAGCGGCGAAATGCCGGGTCGCCGCGCTCGATGAGCAAGGGCTTAAGACCTGCTTCGGCGAGCGTAAGCGCAGCGAAAAGGCCGGCGCATCCGGCGCCGACAACGACAGGGCGTTCTTGAGGTGCGTCGGAGACGGGGGTGGGGAATGAAGACTCATCGTCTTCTATCGCGCGTACGCGCGAGCGGTCACGCTCGGCAACGCTGTCGACCGCTTCTCGCTCGAGGTGGGGACTAGTCAGCTCAACACGAAAGCTTAGGATAAAATGGACGTCTCGTTTTTTGCGGGCGTCGATTGACTTGCGGTGGAGCTCGATGGACTTGATCTCGGAGTCCTTGCAACGTAGGACGCGCTTGGCGACTCGCTTGCCAACAATGAGGCAGGCATTTTCATCGCCGGCTTCATCGAGCGACGCGTTGACTTGGGTGATTTCGATCATCGAGGTCTCCTTAGAGGCAAGAAAGAGGCCGTCCGGTATCCCAGACGGCCCGAATGCGTTTTTGATTATAGACTGCGCGGCTACAGGCTGCTTGCAGCGCGAATGCCCGAGAGCCAGGCCCACGCAAGGTTAAAGCCTCCGCAATCGGCGTCGATGTCGAGCGCTTCTCCGCAGACGTAAAGCGGGGCGCCTGTGGTGCTGTTCACGTAAAGATTGGGTGTCGAGACGCACTCGATAGATATGCCGCCACGCGTGACCTGTGCTGAGCGCTCCTCTGCCGTCCCTTCGACGGACAGTTTAAAGTGCTTGAGGATTGAGACCAGGTGGATGACATCGCGCGAGCCGGGATGGCACCGCTCGAATGCCGTACAGACGACGTGTGAGAGCTGCGGGGCGAGCATGCCGTCAAGCCAGTGGGAGTTTCGGGGCGAAAAATCGCCGAGCACGTTGACACGCTGCTCGAGCGTATCGAGCAGCTCATCTTTGGAGAAATCTGGAAAGAAGTCGATCAGAACAGTGTCGCCCTGGTTGATACGGCGAGAGAGATTGAAGGCGGCGACGCCTGAGATGCCGAAGGCACGGAACAGCACTTCGCCATCTTCTCGCCAGAGCTCTTCGTGGCTGCGCGAGAGCGTTAAGCGGGCTCGGACGCGCAGACCATCCAGAGTTCCGAGTGCCGTCCGGTCGCCGACGACTGATGCCGATACGGGGCACAGGACGGGGCACAGGGGCGTCAAGGGAAGGCTAAACACCTCGGCGATGCCGGTGGGGTTGCCGCCCGTAGCGATAACCACGGCCCTTGCCTGCAGGGCATCGCTCGTGCGAGGAGTATCGGCTAACGCCTTTCGAAGCGAACGGAGCTCCGTCTTTCGGTCGCCGTGCTTTTTGGGTTTGAGTACATGAGCGGGACGGTCGATCTGAAGCGTCCAGCCTTCGGAAGCCTTATGAGCCGCAATGACGTTAGTCCCGCAGAGTAGGGTGATGCCCAAACGCTCGCATGCATTGAGGAGTGCATCGCGAACCGACTCGGCGCGAAGGGAGCGCGGGTATAGGCGGCCTTCCTCACGGATCGTCATGATGCCCAGCGAGGAGAAAAAACTCTCGAGATCTTGCTCGGGTTGGGGGCCCATGATGGATTCGACAAAGGCGGGGTGGTTATATCGCCGAATGTCGATGGATTCGTTTGAGAGGTTGCAGCGGCCGTTTCCGGTTGCAAGCAGCTTGAGACCGCAGGCGACGTCGCGCTCGACGACGCAGACGCTTTTGTCGACACGCGCCGCCGTAATGGCGGCGGCGAGGCCCGAGGCCCCGCCGCCGATCACCAAGACGTCATAGAAGGCGCTTGCGTTCACTTAGGCCTCGTCTGTCTTGTGCGGGGCGATGGCCTCAACGGCGGAGACGGCTTGGGGCAGCATGCCGGCGGGCAGCGCGGTTTCGACTTCTCCCTTGTCGCAGGCTTCGGCGAGCGCGGGATCGATGGGCAGCTGACCAAGGATGTCGAGATGATAGGTCTCGGCGACCTCGGGAAGATTGCTCTTGCCGAAGACCTCGATCTTCTTGCCGCAGTCGGGGCATTCGATATAGCTCATGTTCTCGACAATGCCCAGAATCGGAACGTTCATCTTCTCGGCCATGTTGACCGCCTTGGCGACAATCATCGAGACTAAGTCTTGCGGGCTCGTGACGATGACGATGCCATCGACGGGCAGTGACTGGAAGACGGTGAGTGCGACATCCCCCGTTCCCGGGGGCATATCGACCAGCAGATAGTCGATGGGGCCCCAAGAGGTTTCGCTCCAGAATTGCCTGATGGCGCCGGCGATGACCGGACCACGCCAGAGGACGGGATCGGTCTCGTTTTGAAGCAGCAGGTTGGAGCTCATGACCTTGACGCCGTGCTCGGAGATCTCGGGCAGCATGAGGTTGCCGAGGGCATGGACATGGCGTCCGCTCATGCCGAACATTTTGGGGATGGAGGGGCCGGTGATGTCGGCGTCGAGAATGCCAACCTTGTTGCCGCGGCGGGCGAGCTCGGTTGCGATGGCGCCCGTCACAAACGACTTGCCGACGCCTCCCTTGCCGGAAAGCACAGCGATAACGCGCTTGACCTCCGACAGCGTATTCTCTTCAAATTGCGACGGCGTTGATTGTCCGCCGGCTGCTTGTGCGTGCTCGCAACCCATGTATGACTCCTTTGTATATGTTGGGGCCGGGGCCCCGCGATGTGACACGAGCGTCATTGTACCCTCGTTTGCGAGCGGGAGTCATTTGCGATGCATTTGGGCCGAGCGTGCTTGCAATACGATGGGTCCAAGCGAATGGGCGGGCTTATTGAACTTTGCTGGCGAACTCGAGGTATTGCATGCGCTGCAGCTTGTCGATCGTCGAGGCGTATGGGCTGTCTTCAGATTCCAAGTCGTAGCGCAGCCCGTCGGCACCAAGATAGCCGGCGACATTGATGGTGGGCACATCTGACCTTGTTGCAAGCAGGGCCTTTTGATAGTCAGTGAGCGGGGCGCCGATCTTATTAAGGGTAATAGCTGCAATCTCGTTTGCCCCGACGGTGTCGTAGACGTTGAGCTCGGTATTGCCGGCGATTTCATAGTTAGCCCAGACGAAATAGGTCGACTGATAGATACGGAAAGCGTGGCTTGCCGTATCTTCCTGAGGGTACAGCTCGTCGTTGAGAGTCGTTGCGGCGCTCGGCTGATGGTCGCCAAAAAAGACAAGAACAACCGGTCTGCCGATATTGCGGAGCTCGTTGATAAAGTACTCGAGGTCCCGGTCGGATGCATTGATGCAGGTGAGATAGGTATTGAGCGCGCTATTGGCGCCCTCGCTGGCTCCCTCGACCCAATAGTTTGTCAGCTCTTCGACGGGAACGGTGCCATAGTCGTAGCCGCCGTGATTTTGCATCGTGACGTCAAAGATGAACTGCGGGGCTTCGTCGGTTCTGAGCAGGTCGAGTATCTTGTCGTAGGTGGCGTAGTCGCATACGCCGGCATGGTAATAGGGCGCACCTTCGAAATCGCCGATTGATAGAAAGTCTCCAAAACCCAGCTGCTGATAGATTTTATCTCGATGGTAGTTGACGGGGTTTTGCGGGTGCATAGCGGTAGTGGTATACCCGAGCTCTTTAAGGTCCTTTGCCAGGCTGTTGACGCCATTCATCTGATACAGCTGATAGGGGATTTTGCCTAATCCGACAAAGGCCGTTGTCGCTCCGGTCAAAAATTCGAATTCGGAGTTCGCCGTTCCGCCACCGGTGACCGAAGCGAGCATGGTGCCGCGAACAAGTGTGTCGGGAAGCGAGTTGTAGAATGCGGGACCGGTGTACCCGGCCGCCTGGAGCTGCTCAAAGCACGAAAGGTCGCTAAAACTCTCGTTCATGACGGCAACAATCGTCGGCTTGATTTCATTGAACTGGGCAACGGCCGCCGCGCGCTGCTCGCTCGAGCCATACGTGCTGTCGTAGGCGGCGGCGAGCTCCTGCTCGATGCTCTGCGCCTCATCGGGCGTATAGTCTTCGGGCTTTTCAATGGGCAACTCGTTGACCATTTCGGTGAACGAAGTGATAAAACCCTGAGACGCATACGTGGTGATGGGCTGCCAACGGTCAAATCCAAAATCCAGCGACTGCTCCAAGTCGATGTTGGAAAAGCCCAAGAGCCCCACAACGGTCACTAGCAGAAAAGCGCAGAGGTTAGCGGCGATTGCGGGGAAGACATGGGCGGGCGTACGGAGCTTTCGCGGTCGGATAAGCGAAAGAAGCCCCAGGGAAATCTCCAGCAGGGCGAGTGAGGTTACGATTCCTGCAGTGAAGGTGAACTCATATCCCTCACTTACTTCCATTGCGGTGCCCAATGCCAAAATGTCGCTCGGCAGGATGGCCTCGCCTTTAAACGTTATGACGAAGTGCTCGGCAATGCCAAGGGTACAACAGACGACGGGCACGAGGGCCATGACTCCTCCATGACGCTGTCCCAGCAAATAAAGGGAGAGCAGAACCGTCGCGAGCAGCCCAACGGAAAACCCGAATGAGTTGGCGGGAATGCGATAGAACGTTTCGTTGCAGGCAATTTCGAGTGAAACGAACGAGAGCGCTGAAACAGCGGCGACGACAAGGATGTCGCGGCAAATACAGGCAACCGTTCCCGTCGCAAGATCGGTTTGGTCGATAAGTCCCGAAACCAAGGGCTCGACAAGAAGTATGACGGCGGCAGCACCGAGCGCCGAATAAGAAAGGACCCATAGGGAACAGTCCTCATTTACGAGCAATTGATTCGTAATCCATGCAGCTACCATGCCGAGCGGGATGAGGAGCATCGCGCACCAAAAGACGCGGGCAATGGGCGGTTTTTCGTTGTGTTTGATTGAAAAATACACGCGCACGACGACGGCGGCCACGATAAGGACGGCGATGAATATGGGCAGATTGGCCATGCCACTCGAAGTGATTTCAAGGGGGATATCTTCGGTCATGGACGTTCCTCTGTTACAGCAAATTAAGTTCAGTTTTAGATTACTCTAACCTTTCCACGGCATTTCGAGAAACAAAGCACCCGACACGCAAAGCAAAAGGTCTGCGAATCTTGTATTACGAACATCTGTGCGCGTTGAGTGCGTTAAACTCATCGACAGTGTGATTTGAGGTTATAGGAGGCAAGGAGCTTCCATGTCTGATTCTTCTATCGTTATCCGTGGTGCGCGCGAACACAACCTGCGCAATATCGATGTTTCCATCCCGCGCGACGAGCTCGTGGTCATTACCGGTCTTTCGGGCTCGGGCAAGAGCTCGCTGGCGTTTGACACGATCTATGCCGAGGGTCAGCGTCGCTACGTGGAGAGCCTGTCGAGTTATGCGCGCCAGTTTTTAGGCCAGATGGACAAGCCCGATCTAGACTCGATCGACGGCCTTTCGCCGGCCGTCTCGATCGATCAGAAGACGACGTCCAAGAATCCGCGCTCGACGGTGGGTACTGTAACTGAGATTTATGACTACCTTCGCTTGCTTTTTGCACGCGTGGGCACGCCGCACTGTCCCGAGTGCGGTCGCGTTATCGAGCGCCAGACCACCGACCAGGTCGCCGATAAGGTCCTGGCAGCGGGAGAGGGTCGTCGTGCGTTTGTGCTGGCACCGGTGGTGCGCGGGCGCAAAGGCGAGTACGCAAAATTGTTCGAGGATCTTCGGGCTGAGGGCTTTAGCCGCGTGCGTGTCGACGGCGAAGTACGCTCGCTCGACGACCCCATCGATCTGGACAAAAAGTTCAAGCACGATATCGAGGTCGTAGTCGACCGCATCGTGATTCGGGAAAACTCTCTGGGCCGTATCGCCGAGTCGGTTGAACAGGCGACTGCCTTGGCACACGGCAATGTGAACGTGTACATGCTGCCCGATCGCGATGCTCCCGAGGGAACCGAGGGCGAGCTGCTGGAGTATTCGTTGGCTCTGGCGTGCCCGGAGCACGGGCACTCCATCGACGACCTACAACCCCGCGACTTTTCGTTCAACGCGCCCTATGGTGCGTGTCCCGAGTGCGATGGTCTGGGCTTTAAGAAAACGGTCGATGCCGAGGCGCTGATTGAGGACCCGTCGAAGTCGATTGCCGATGGGGTCTTTGGAAGCCTGTTCGGCAATTCGAACTACTACCCCCAGATCTTCGCCGCGGTCTGTAAGCACTTTAAGGTGAGCGCGGATACACCGTGGGAAGACCTACCTCCGCGAGTGCGCCGTGCATTTTTGGATGGCATGGGCGACAAGAAGATTTCGGTGGACTATCAAAAGCTCGACGGTCGTCGCAGCCAGTGGGACACCAAGTTTTCGGGCGTGCGCAATATCCTGTACGAGCGCTATACCGAGACGACCAACGAGAACACTAAGGCGCGCCTGGAGAAGTACATTCGCGAGGAGCCGTGTTCGAGCTGCCATGGTGCTCGCCTGCGCCCCGAGATGCTCGCCGTCACCGTGGGCGGCAAGTCCATTTATGAGGTTTGTTGCCTGTCGTGCCGCGAGTCGCTCGAGTTTTTTGAGGACCTTGAGCTCACCGAGCGTCAACAATTCATCGGCGGTCGTATCGTCAAGGAAATCCTGGAACGCTTGCGTTTTCTGGTTGATGTCGGCCTTGATTATCTGACGCTCGATCGTGCTTCGGCGACGCTTTCCGGCGGTGAGGCGCAGCGCATTCGCCTGGCTACGCAGATCGGTGCGGGCCTCATGGGCGTTCTCTATATTCTGGACGAGCCTTCGATTGGTCTTCACCAGCGCGACAACGAGCGGCTGATTAAGACACTCGAGCGCCTGCGCGATATCGGCAACACCGTTATCGTCGTTGAACACGATGAGGACACGATTCGCGCTGCCGACTATGTGATCGATATGGGGCCAGGCGCGGGCGTCAACGGCGGGCACGTGGTCGCCGCGGGAACGCCTGCCGATATCATGGCGTGCCCCGATTCCATGACGGGTGCTTATTTGACCGGCAAGCGGATGATCCGCGTGCCAGACGAGCGCCGTAAGCCCGGCCGCGGCTGCCTTAAGATCACGGGCGCCCGCGCCAACAACCTCAAAAACGTTACCGCCAAGATTGAGTTCGGTACGCTCACAGTCGTTACCGGTGTTTCGGGATCGGGCAAGAGCTCCCTGGTCACCGATACGATTGCGCCCGCGCTTACGAATGCCATCCACCGTTCGACGCGTCCCGTGGGTCCGTACAAGAAGATTGAGGGCATCGAGTGCATCGATAAGGTGATCGACATTGACCAGTCGCCGATCGGTCGCACGCCGCGTTCGAACCCTGCGACCTATATTGGCCTGTGGGATGATCTGCGCGCGCTGTTTGCGAGCACGCCGGAGTCGAAGGCGCGTGGCTACTCGCCGGGACGCTTCTCCTTTAATGTGAGCGGCGGACGCTGCGAGGCGTGCAAGGGCGACGGCCAGATCAAGATTGAGATGCACTTTCTTCCCGATATTTATGTTCCCTGCGAGGCTTGTGGCGGCAAGCGCTATAACCGCGAGACGCTCGAGGTTACCTATCGTGGCAAGACTATCTCGGACGTACTTGACATGAGCGTGGCCGAGGCACTGGCTTTCTTTGGGAATATTCCGCAGATCAAGCGAAAGCTTCAAACCCTGTATGACGTCGGCCTAGGTTATGTGAGCTTGGGCCAGCCCGCCACGACGCTCTCGGGTGGTGAGGCGCAGCGCGTAAAGCTCGCCAAGGAGCTTCATCGCCGTCAGACGGGTAAGACGTTCTATATTTTGGACGAGCCTACGACCGGTCTTCATTTTGAGGACGTTCGCCAGTTACTTGATGTGTTGCAGCGTCTAGTCGATGCGGGCAATACGGTGTTGGTGATCGAGCACAACCTCGATGTCATCAAGGTCGCCGACCGTCTGATCGATATGGGTCCCGAGGGTGGCAACGGTGGCGGAACTGTCGTGGTCTCGGGTACGCCAGAGCAGGTTGCGGCATGCCCGCAGAGCTATACCGGCAAGTTCTTGGCGCCGTTGCTCAAACGCGATAAGGAGCGTCAAGCGCAACTCGATGCCTAATACATAGGTGTTTTTGAAACATGAGCGCCGCCGATTCCTTGCGATTCGGTGGCGCTCTCTTTGTTGAGATAGCGTATGCCGCGCAAATGGACATATACTTAAAAATTGCGTTCTTATATGAGGGAAAGGATATGCCATGCCGAAGGCCGTGAAGACGCCAAAGACCAACGCCATGCGTGAGCTGGAAAGCGCCGGCATCCCCTATGTTCTCCATACGTACGAAGACGATGACGACGAATCGTCGGGGCTGGGCGTCGCGATTTCCGAGCAGCTTGGCGAGGAGCCCGGTCAGGGATTTAAGACCCTGGTCTGCACGACGCCGTCCAACGACCATGTCGTATGCTGCATTCCCGTTGCCGACGAGCTCGACCTCAAGGCCGCCGCGCGCGCCGCAGGCGAAAAGTCGCTGACCATGATGCATGTCAAAGATTTGCTTGCCGCGACGGGGTATGTCCGCGGCGGTTGCAGTCCGGTCGGTATGAAAAAACGCTTCCGGACTCTGATCGATGAGACATGCGTCCTTTGGGATACCATTTTTATCTCGGGTGGCAAGCGCGGCTATCAGCTTGAGCTTGCTCCCGATGACTTAGTTGCATTTTGCGGGGCGACGGTTGCCCCGATCACGAGAGAGGACTGAGCGATGCCGCAGGAAGAATCAAAGCGCGGAGCTCACTTTGCAAAAGGGTCGGCTCCTCAGACGCCCGCGCCCGAGGCCGCTTCGTTCGATAACGAGATTCGAAACGCCTGGTCCGCTGCCGCTGACCCGGGCGAGACGGCCGTGTACTTGCGTGCCGCCGGTGCCGGCACGGCACTTCCCCGTACGGTTCTTTCTTCGGCTCGTCCCGATGAGACGGCTGTCTTTTTGGTCGCCGCTCAATCGAGCGCCAGCGTGATGCCGATCGCCTCCGAGGCTCCTCGTGCGCCGCGTCCCGATGAGACGGCGGTGTTTTTGATGGCAGCCCAGGGAAAGAGCACACCGCAGAGCGCTCCTGCCGCTCGTTCCGCCAAGCCCACGGCTCATGATGATGGCGAACCGCTTTTTTCGGATGACGAATGGTCGCCGCTTGGTTCGACCGATCCCGTCGAGGGCGTGGCCATCGACGGTGATGACGACTGGGACCTTCTGTCGTTTTCTGCCCGAACCGTCGCCGCCAATGAAGTTGACACGGTGTTTGGCGACCATGCCATATTCGATGATGATGCCGTATCCGGTAACAACACGCCGAACAGCGATGACGCCGCACCTGCTGATGACGCCGTTTTGGTTGACGATCCCTTTGCGATAACCGGCTCCTTTGCCGTCGTGGATGATTTGCCGCCACAAGATGAGGTTTATGAGGACTCTCAGGACGACGTAGACGATATGGGTTCGTCGGACTACTCCACGGTTGGTCGTTCTGCTGGCCTTATGACCGTGCTGACCATCGTGTCGCGTGTCACCGGGTTTATCCGCACGTGGGCCATGGCGGCCGCCATCGGTATGTCGCTGCTCTCGTCCTCCTATCAGGTTGCCAACAACCTGCCCAACATGCTCTACGAGCTCGTGATGGGCGGCATGCTCGTTACGGCGTTTTTGCCAGTGTATATGGGTGTGAGGCGCGAGCAGGGTCGCGAGGCATCGAACGAGTATGTCGGCAACCTGCTTGGTATTCTGCTTCTGCTGCTGGGCGGTATCTCGCTGCTGGGCACCGTGTTTGCTCCCGGCTTTATTTGGACGCAGTCGTTCCTTTCGGGCGATGGTGGCAGCATGGATACCGCTGCGTTCATGTTCCGCTTCTTTGCTATTCAAATTCTGTTTTATGGCTTGGGCTCGGTGTTCTCGGGCGTTCTCAACGCACACCGCGACTATTTCTGGTCGACGTTTGCCCCGGTTCTCAACAATGTCATCGTCATCGCCAGCTTTATGGGCTTTGCTCCCGTGTCTGCACAATTTGGCGAGCAGGCCGGTATTATCTTGATCGCAGCTGGTACGACCCTCGGCGTCTTTGTCCAGATGGCCTGCCAGATTCCCGCGCTTGGCAAGCATGGCGTGCATCCTCATATCCATATCGACTTTAAGGATCCCGCGCTGCGACAGACGATCGCGCTTGGTATCCCGACGCTGCTCGCCACGGTGTGCATGTTTGTCTCGACCTCCATTACCAATGCCGCCGCGCTGGTGGTGCAGCCCGAGACCGGCCCTTCCGTCATCGCATATGCGCGCCTGTGGTACACATTGCCCTATGCGCTGATCGCCGCCTCGCTTTCGACGGCACTCTATACCGAACTCTCTCACGATGCGCAGGAGAAGGATTACGACAGCGTCCGCACGGGCATTTCGCGCGGTGTCGCCCAGATGCTCTTCTTCCTGATTCCGTTTGCGATGTATCTGATCGTCTTCGCCCGTCCGCTCAACATGATCTACTGCGCCGGCAAGTTCGATGAATCCGGTGTGGCGCTGGTGTCGGAGTTCCTTATCTATCTGGCACTTTCCCTGCCGTTCTACGGCGTGGTCGTGCTGATGCAGAAGAGCTTCTCGGCCCTGCTCGATATGAAACCTTATAGCCGCTATTGCCTGTACTCCGCTATCGGCCAGGCCGGTTCGGTGCTGCTGTTTGGCGTGGTGCTGGGCTACGGTATGCCGGCAATTGCGCTTTCGTACGTCGTTGACTACGTGGTCTTGGTCGGATGCTCACTGTGGTGGCTGCGCCGTCGTCTGCATGGCCTTCAGGTCAAGTCTATCCTGCATGGCGGTTTCTTCGGCCTACTGTTCGGTGGCTTGGGCGCTGCCGCGGGCGCCGGCGTCATGTGGGCACTTGAGCACTTTGTCGGAGCGCTTGGCAGCTCGATCCTCATTACCCTGGGCTACGTTTGTGTTGCAGGCGTCGTCTCGCTCGCTGTAACTTTTGGTCTTGCCTTCGTCTTTAAGATGCCCGAGGTCTCGGCGCTGCTTCGTCGCAAGTAGGTGCGCGTGGCAGGTCACGACAACATTCCAACACTTGCCGAGCAGGTTTCGCGCGTTCCCACGCAACCCGGCTGCTACCTTTGGAAAGATGCCAAGGGTGATGTCATCTATGTGGGCAAGGCAAAAAACCTGCGTGCCCGTATGCGTCAATACGTGACGCTGCAGGACGAGCGTCAAAAGATCCCGCTCATGATGCAGCTGGTGGCGAGCTTCGACTATATCGTGGTGGAGACCGAGCACGAGGCATTGGTGCTCGAGCGCAATCTGATTGGCCAGTACCATCCGTACTTTAACGTCGATCTCAAAGACGATAAAAGCTATCCCTTTATCGCCATTACCAAGAGCGACTTGTTTCCGGCTATTAAATACACGCGAGAGCGTCATAAACCGGGAACGCGCTATTTTGGCCCCTATACCGATAGCCGTGCGGCGCGTGAGACCATCGATACGCTACGCAAGGTTATTCCTATTTGCTCGGCATCCTGTGCGGAATGGCGCCGCTGCCGCCGCATCGTCGAATCTCATAAGGGCGAAGAAGACATCGTCAATATGATTTGCGCGCAAAACGGGCGTCCCTGCTTTGACTACCATGTCGGGCGCGGGCCGGGCGCATGCATCGGCGCGATTTCCCCTGCCGACTATGCCAAGAACGTCAAACGTGTCGAACGTTTCTTGTCGGGCCATCGCAAGGATGTCGTTGACGAGCTTACGTCCGAGATGACGGAGGCAGCCGAGACGCTCGATTTTGAGCGTGCGGCGCGCGTCAAGCGTCGCCTGGAAGTCATTAGGGGCCTGGACGATCGCCAACAGGTCGTTTTTCCATCGAGCGTCGATATCGACGTCATCGGCTTCTATCGCGAAGAGACTATCTCTGCCGCCTGTGTCTTTGTCGTTCGCGAGGGCCGAACGGTTCGAACTTGTGAGTTCATCCTCGATAAAGGCCTGGATGTCGACGAGGAAGAGCTTCAATCGGGCTTTCTTAAGCGCTATTACGACGAGACGGCTGATATTCCAGCCGAGATCAATCTCTCTGTCGAGCTTGAGGATGCCGAAGCGTTGGGGGAGTGGCTTGCGGGCAAGCGCGAACGCTCTTGCCATCTCCATAGGCCGCAGCGCGGCGAAAAGCACCGCCTGCTCGATATGGCTTCCAAAAATGCGCGCCATGCCCTCATGCGCTACATGATGCGCACGGGGTATGCTGACGATCGCACCAATCAAGCGCTCCTGGAGCTCGAAAGCGCGCTGGCGCTGCCTGCGCCGCCGTTGCGCATCGAGTGCTTCGATATCTCGACGTTGCACGGCACCTTTACCGTCGCTTCGATGGTCGTATTTACCAACGGCCGTGCCGACAAGGGCCAGTATCGTCGCTTTAAAATTCAGGCCGAATTGGACGAGGCGAACGACTTCGTATCGATGTCCGAGGTTCTGGGGCGTCGCTATGCTCCCGAGCGCATGGCGGACGAGCGCTTTGGCTCGCGCCCCGATTTGCTCGTTGTCGATGGCGGCAAGCCGCAATTGACCGCTGCAATTAAGCAACTTGAGGCGCTTGGCCTCGATATACCAGTTTGTGGCTTGGCAAAGGCCGATGAGGAAGTTTTCGTGCCGTGGGACGAGACTCCCGTCGTGCTGCCGACCGGCTCCGCTTCGCTTTATCTGATCAAGCAGGTTCGCGATGAATCCCACCGATTTGCGATTACGTTCCATCGCGAGTTGCGCGATAAGGCTATGACGGTTTCGGTGCTTGACGACGTTCCGGGCGTGGGACCCGCCAGAAAACGTGCCATTATGCGCCATTTTGGCTCGATGAAGCGTTTGCGCGCGGCAAGCGAGCAGGAGATTGCGGAAGTTCGAGGCGTTCCGGCCGATGTCGCCAAAGCGGTCCACGAGGCACTTGTTGCATGGAATGCCGAGCGCGCCCAGGCATCGGCCAGCCGTTCCGAAAACTAAACGCGCTTCTAAACAACTGATATACATGATTGGCTGATTTTCAATCATTTATTTCGCGGCGATTACCTGCTGATTTCGGGTTTTATTAACGCTAAAACGTTTGACTAGCCATGGTGAATAACCCTGCTATCCTGCGGGTTGACGAAGACTGATATCTCACCTCGTCGATACATACTGTCTGTTGAATCGTTTGTCAATGAATTCGGTGAACGGTAGTAAATACCGTTCAAGCGTATGTATGTATCGGTCGCCGAGCGCGGCACCCAAGTTGGGTTTGTCGGTAGGTAAGGTATATGTCGTCCGCAAGTTGCGCGGGGGCAAGTCTAGGTGCCTCCGGGTAAGATTCTCTATTGATAGGAGAAGACATGGCCATCATCAACAAGGGTATGTCCAGGCGTTCGTTCCTCGGCCTCACCGGCAGCGTCGCTGCTGTCGCCGGCCTTGGTCTCACCGGCTGCGGTGGCAGCTCCAGCGACGAGGGTTCCGCTGCCAGCTCCACCGATTCCGCTAACCGTGGCGGCGGCGTGATTACCGCTGGTTCCGCTTACGCTCCGTCCAGCTTCGACCCCGCCAGCACCGGCTCCGCTGTTGGCCTGGGCGCTAACTGGCATGTCGTCGAGGGCCTTTATGGCATCGATTACCACGACTACAGCACCTTCAACGAGCTCGCCACCGACGATCCCAAGTCTGTGGACGACACCACTTTCGAGGTCACCATCCGCAAGGGCGCCAAGTTCTCCGATGGTACTGAGGTCACTGCTGACGACGTCGTCGCTTCCTACACCGCTTGCGCCGCTTCCGCTACCTACGCTCCGTTCTTCCAGCCCTTCGAGTCCATCGAGGCTAAGGACGCCAGCACCGTGACGGTCAAGACCAAGGTCCCCAACTTCTCTCTGCTCAAGGATCGTCTGGCCATCGTCCGCGTTACCCCGGCCACCCAGACCGAGGAGGATCGCGCCAAGCAGCCGATCGGCTCTGGCCCCTGGATGTACGACTCTATCTCCGATACCGAGATCACCCTGGTTCCCAACCCCGAGTACAACGGTGAGTATGCAGCCGAGGATAAGAAGATCCAGTACAGCATCCTGACCGACCCCACCGCTCGCGTTACCGCTCAGCAGGAGGGCTCCACGCTCGTTATGGAGCTCGTTACTGCTGACGCCGTCGACCAGCTCGAGAGCGCCGGCTGCAAGATCGATAACGTTCAGGGTTTCGGTACCCGCTTCATCATGTTCAACGTCGCCAAGGAGCCTTGGAACGACGTCAAGGTCCGTCAGGCCGTCATGTATGCGCTCGACACCGAGAAGATGGTCAGCAACACCTTCGCCGGCCTTGCCACCGCTGCCAGCTGCTACCTGCCTAAGAGCTTCACCAACTATCATGAGGCTTCCACGGTGTACAAGACCGACGCCAAGAAGGCTAAGAAGCTCATCGAGGAGTCCGGCATCACCCCGGGTGCCATCACCCTGCGCACCACCGACAACGAGCAGATTAAGGGCATGGCCGCCCAGGTCAAGAACGACCTCGACGCTCTCGGCTTCGATGTGACTATCCAGACCGATACCTCGCCGGCCACCTACGCTGCCATCGACGGCGGCGAGGCCTACGATATCCTCCTTGCCCCTGGCGATCCTTCCTGCTTCGGCGCCGACCCCGATCTGCTGCTCAACTGGTGGTACGGCGACAACGTCTGGATGCAGACCCGTTGCCCGTGGAAGGAGTCCGCTGAGTGGCAGAAGCTCCACGGTCTCATGGACGAGGCTCTTGCCGCCGAGGGCGACGAGCAGCAGAAGAAGTGGAACGAGTGCTTCGACATCATTGCCGACAACGCCGTTCTGTACCCCGTTGTCCACGTCAAGACCGTCTCCGCTTCCTGGGACGATCCGTCCACTGCGCCCAACGGCGAGGCCCTCGATGGCTTCAAGGGCATTGGCACGACGAGCATGTCCTTCAGGGGCGTTGCGACCGTCAAGGCGTAAGACTCGCTTGAGTCTGTATGCAGGATGTCGGCCGTTGGGACCGTATCCTCATAGTTGAAACAAAGACCCGGGCGGCAACGATGTCGCTCGGGTCTTGTAATGAGTATCCGTACTCATATACCAGTTGGTCCTACCGACAAAAGAAAGGGGAGAGAACGTGAACAACTTGCTACGTTTGATTGGAAGGCGTCTTGTGGCGCTGCCGATCATGGCATTGGGCGTCACCGTCCTGGTGTTCTTCCTTATGTCGTTCTCCAAGACCGACCCCGCCTACACGGCGTTGGGTGACGGTGCCTCGCCCGAGGCGGTTGCCGAGTACCATGAGAAGTATGGTCTGGACGACCCCTGGCCCGTGCGCTACGTGCGCTATATGGGCGATTTGATTCATGGCGACATGGGTACCTATGGTGCTGCTCGCAACTCCGTTGCCAAGCGCATCTCCACGGCCCTGCCCGTCACGATGCAGCTGACCTTCATCGGTCTTGCCATCGGTGCGGTCGTTTCGTTTTTGCTCGGCGTCATCGCGGCACTGTATCGCGACAAATGGCCGGACCAAGTGATCCGCGTCTTTTCCATCGCCGGCTTGGCAACCCCGTCGTTCTGGCTTGCCGTTCTGTTGATCCTGCTGTTCTCTTCCTACCTTAAGGTGCTCCCGGCATCGGGTGCTCTGCCTCACTTCACCACGAATCCGGTTGGCTATCTGGGACGTATGATCATGCCCGCTATCGCCTTGGCATTTCCGCTGACGGGTCAGATGACTCGTATCGTGCGTACCGCCATGGTCGAGGAGCTCGACAAGGACTACGTCCGCATGGCCCGTGGCGCCGGCGTTCCCGAGAAGGTCGTCGTCGGCATCAACGTTTTGCGCAACGCGCTGATCACCCCGGTCACCACCCTCGGTCTTAAGATCGGTTACCTTATGGGCGGTGCTGTCGTCATCGAGGTTATCTTCAACCTCCCCGGCATGGGCACCGCGATTCTGCAGGGCGTTCAGGGCAACGAGGCGAACCTGGTTCAGGGCGTCGTTATCGTCGTTGCTCTTGCCTTCATCATCATCAACATCGTGGTTGACATGCTCTACCTGCTCATCAACCCGCGCATCAGGACGGTGTAGATTATGGTAAAGATTCGAGAGAAGCAAACCGAGCAGCTCGAGAAGGCTGCCTCCAAGGGGCTCAAGCTCGGTGGCTGGAAGAAGATGACGCTGTCTTCTAAGATTGCCGCCGTCGTGCTGATGCTGGTCGCCCTGACCGCGATTCTGGCGCCCCTTCTTGCCCCCTATAGCCCGGTCGAGATCTTTACGGCTCGCCAGGCTCCCGGCAACGGGTTTATCTTCGGTACCGACGACAAGGGCCGCGACATCCTTTCGCGCATGCTCTACGGCGGACGTTACTCGCTGATCATCGGCTTTGGTGCTACCGCCATGGCTTTGGTCTGTGGTTCCGTTGTCGGCGCTCTTGCAGCGGTTTCGCGCAAGTCTATCTCTGAGGCGATCATGCGTATCCTGGACATCATCATGTCCATCCCGGGTATCGCCCTCGCAGCCGTTTTCGTCTCCATCCTGGGCAATTCCGTGCCGTCGATCATCTTCGCCATCGGCTTTATGTACACTCCGCAGATCGCCCGTATCGTGCGCGCCAACATCGTGTCCGAGTACGGTGAGGACTATGTCCGCGCGGTCATCGTGTCCGGCGCCAAGGCTCCGTGGATTCTGATCAAGCATGTTCTGCGCAACTGCATCGCTCCGATCATGGTCTTCACCGTTACCCTGGTCGCAGACGCCATCATCTTCGAGGCCTCGCTGACCTTCATCGGCGCCGGCATCCAGGAGCCCACCGCTACCTGGGGCAACATCCTCGCCGACGCCCGCGGCGGCGTGCTCGCTGGCCGTTGGTGGCAGGCACTGTTCCCGGGCCTGGCCATTATGATCACCTGCCTGGCGCTCAACATCCTCTCCGAGGGTATTACCGACGCCATGGCCGCTGCTCCCTCCGCCGCCCTGGATCCGACCGATTCCTCCAAGCGTCGCGAGGCCGATCTGCTGGTCTCCGACCCCGTTCGTGCCTACAAGGAGCAGGCTCAGTCCCTCTCCGCTCGCCTTGGCGCCCTGCGCGATGTCGAGCTCAAGCGTAACGACCGCCATGTGCCCGACGAGTCTGTCGAGCCGATTCTCTCGGTCCGTGACTTCTGCATTCAGTTTGAGCACCACGGTGACATCAACGTCGTCGACCACGTCAACTTTGACGTCCGTCCCGGCCAGACCATGGGCCTGGTAGGCGAGTCCGGCTGCGGTAAGTCCATCACCACGCTGGCCATCATGGGCCTGACCGACGATGACGAGCACCTTTCTGGTGAGGTTCTCTGGGAGGGCCGCGATCTGCTCAAGATGAGCAAGAAGGAGTGGTTCGGCCTGCGCGGTACCGATATCGCCATGGTCTATCAGGACGCCCTGTCCTCGCTCAACCCCTCCATGCTCATTTCCGCCCAGATGAAGCAGCTCACCAAGCGCGGCGGCACCCGTAGCGCCGAGGAGCTCCTGGAGCTCGTGGGCCTCGACCCCAAGCGTACGCTCGAGAGCTATCCGCATGAGCTTTCCGGTGGTCAGCGTCAGCGCGTTCTGATCGCTATGGCCCTTACCCGCGACCCCAAGCTGGTCATCTGCGACGAGCCCACGACCGCTCTGGACGTTACCGTCCAGAAGCAGGTCATCAAGCTGCTTAACGACCTTCAGGCCAAGCTCGGCTTTGCCATGATCTTCGTTTCGCACGACCTGGCACTGGTCGCCGAGGTCGCCCATAACATCACGGTTATGTACGCCGGCCAGGTTATCGAGCAGGCGCCCACCAAGGAGCTGCTCACCAACCCGATCCACGAGTACACTCGCGGTCTTCTGGGTTCCGTCCTGTCCATCGAGAGCGGTTCGGGCCGCCTGCACCAGGTGCCCGGCGCCGTTCCGAGCCCGCGCGATTTCCCCAAGGGCGATCGCTTCGCACCCCGCTCGAGTCATCCGCGCATTGGCCTGGACACCCGTCCGGTCTTCAAGCGCGTGCCCGGCACCGAGCACTTCTATTCCGAGCTCCCCGACGAGGTGCTCAAGGCAAATGGTTTGACCCCTCACGCGGAGGTGATGTAGATGAGCGAGACCGCAGTCAACGGCGTCGAGCCGATCATCTTCCTTGATGACGTCCACGTCACCTTTAGGACCCGTACCGGCTCGATTCTGCACCCCAACCTGGTTCACGCCGTCCAGGGTGTAACGATTAAGCTCATGCCCGGACAGACCATCGGCATCGTCGGCGAGTCCGGTTGCGGAAAGTCCACCACCGCCAACGTCATGTGCGGCCTGCAGGCCCCCACGAGCGGCAAGGTCTACTTTAAGGGCAAGGACGTTACCAAACGTACCGCCGAGGACCGTCGCCACATGGGTCGCGTCATCTCGGTCGTGTTCCAGAACCCGGCCACGGCGCTCAACCCCCGTATGGTCGTTCGCGAGCAACTGCTCGACCCCATGCGCGTCCACAACCTGGGTACCGAGGCCGAGCAGGAGAAGCGCGTCAAGGAGCTCTTGGAGCTCACCGGTCTGCCCAGCTCCGCCGCCGAGGTTCTCCCCGGCCAGCTTTCGGGCGGCCAGCGCCAGCGCGTCGCAATTGCCCGTGCCCTGTCGCTGAACCCCGATGCCATCATCGCCGACGAGCCCACCTCGGCTCTGGACGTTTCGGTCCGCGCGCAGATTCTGAACCTGCTGACCGACCTTAAGAAGGAACTCGGCCTGGCTATGGTGTTCATCAGCCATGACATCCAGACGGTCCGCTATATTTCCGACGACATCATCGTCATGAATGGCGGCAAGATCGTCGAGCAGGGCGAGGCCAAGCAGGTTTTCCAGCATCCTCGAGACCCCTACACCAAGATGCTGCTCGGCGCTGCGCCGTCGCTGCTGCATCCCAAGCTCGGCGAGTAACTTCGCTTTCCCTCCCGTGCGCCCGGTTCCCTTGCCGGGCGCACCTCCGTTGCGATTTCGAAAGGTTGGGTTCACGAGCCATGCCAAGTGCTCAGGAGCTACAACATCAATTTGGTGAATATCGAGGCGCTATGCCCCGTCCATCAGATTTCGATCTCTTTTGGAAGGCTCGCATGGCCGAGGCTGACGCCGTCGGGCTTGACTATGCGATCGAGGCGGCTTCGGTTGCGGATTCCGCGACCTGTCGGTTTTTCGACCTCTGGTATACCGGCATGTGTGGTGCACGCCTGCATGCCAAGTACCTTAAACCTGTCTCGGACGAGCACGTGCCATTGGTACTTCAGTTCCATGGATATCCGGGTGCGAGCCGCAGCTGGTTTGAGCAAGCGTCGTTTGCGGGCATGGGCATGGCGCTCATTGCTCTCGATTGTCCTGGCCAAGGAGGCCCCTCCGAGGACATTGGTGGATTTGAGGGCACGACGGTCGCGGGCCATATCGTCGCCGGTATCGACGGCGACCCAGCCAACCTCTACTATGTCCGCCTACATCAGGATATCCGCATTCTGTGCCGTATCGTTCGCGAGCTCGAGGGCATCGATCTTGCCCGTGTGTTTGTGAACGGCGCGTCGCAGGGCGGCGGTTTGGGCATTGCGACCTGCGCGCTTAACAGCGAGCTTATCAATCGGGCCGCCATCCTCTATCCCTTCTTATCGGATTTCCGCCTGGTCTGGGATTTGGATGCCGACGACATTGCCTACGAGGGTCTGCGCTACTGGTCTCGCTGGTTTGACGAGGACTCGACTCGTATCGAGGAAGCCTATGCCAAGCTGGCGTACTTCGATTCCAAGAACTTTGCCCCCATGGTCAAATGCCCCGTGCTGTTTGGCACGGGCACAGCCGATATCGTCTGCCCGCCGGCGACGCAGTTTGCGGTCTACAACAACCTGACCTGTGAAAAGCGTCATGAGTTCTTTGAAGGTTTTGGCCACGAGGAGATTCAGGACTTTGATGATCTGATCATTCCGTTTTTCTGCGAGGGAGGGGAGGCTCATGTCTAAGTGCGAGAGCAATATCGATGAGTTGATTGTCCCCGAGCTTGCGGGGATTCCTGGGACGGTTTCGTCAAGGCTCTCTGATTTCCGGGATTGGCGCGGCGATGCTTCTGTGGATGTTTCCGAGTTGGAGACAGCCGCTTCGGATCTTGAGGTTTGCGGGCTGACCGTTACGGCGATTGATTTCGCAAATCCGTGCGCGCGCTACTCCGAGGTTTCCTTTGAGCTCGGCGGGTATGTCGTGCACGGCCGTTTGATTGAGCCCTCTGGTTGCGCCCGAAGATCCGAGCTTGTTCCGCTGTGTCTGATGTTCCATGACATCGACCGACCCGTGCGGGGATGGCATCACATGACGCGGTTTGCCGCCATGGGATATGCCGTGCTTGCGCTGGACGATGAGACTATTGGATCCAGCGATCTGCAGCAGGGGATTACCTCGCCTGCTTTTGTCGAGCGTGTCCGTTGGGGCTGCGCGTTGGCGAAGGTTGCGCGCAACCTTGATGGCATGGATCCCGACCGCATCTTTGCATGGGGCGAGGGCCTTGGCGGCGGTGTCGCGCTGGCGGTTTCTGCTCTGGACGAGCGGGGCCTTGCCTGCACGGCGCTTGCCAATCCGCTTCCCAGCGGTCTCGAGACGCTGTCGCCTCGGGTTCGTGGCTCGGTGCTCATGGGCACATCGCTCATGGATACCGTGAGTGATCCCAAGGGCCAGTTTGCCGTATTCAACGGTCTTGAGTGTGACCGGAGGCATATCATCTATGCCAAATACGCTCACGAGCGCATCAATGCGTTCGAAAACGAAGTCGTCGACTTCTTTAACCAAACGTTCTATTCGTGTTCTTTGGCCTAGACGGCCTGGACACCGCCAACAAGAGTGGGCGGCATAGGGCTGCCCGCCAGACAACTAAGGAGATTCTTGTGGCAACTCAGAAATTCACCGGCGTTATCCCTCCCGTCGTTGTTCCCGATACCGAAGACCACCAGCTCGACGTTGCCTCCTTTGAGCGCAGCATCAACCGCATGATCGATGCCGGCGTCGATGGCCTGTTCTTCCTGGGCTCCTCGGGCGAGGTCGTCTTCTCCACCGACGAGCGCCGTCGCCAGATTGTCGCAGAGGCCGTCCGTATCGTCGACCACCGCGTTCCCGTTCTGGTCGGCATCATCGACACCGAGACCGAGCGCATGATCGAGCACGGCAAGGTCGCTCAGGAGCTGGGCGCCGATGCGCTCGTCGCCACCTGCCCGTTCTATGCCCTGCAGGGCATGACCGAGGTCGAGGAGCACTTCCGCATCCTTCACGAGGAACTCGACCTGCCCATCTTCGCCTACGACATCCCCGTGTGCGTCCACACCAAGCTCCCCTGGAAGCTCCTTGCTAAGCTCGGCGCCGAGGGCGTCCTGGCTGGCGTCAAGGATTCCTCGGGCGATGACATCTCGTTCCGCTACCTCATTCAGGAGAACGAGAAGAACGGCCATCCGATGAGCATCCTTACCGGCCATGAGGTCGTCGTCGACGGTGCCTATCTCGGTGGCGCCGACGGTTCCGTTCCGGGCCTCGCCAACGTTGAGCCCGAGGGCTACGTTCGTCAGTGGAAGGCCGCTCAGGCTGGTGACTGGGCTACCGTCAAGGCCGAGCAGGATCGCCTCAATGAGATTTCGCACATCTGGGATGTCACCTCGGGCGTCCAGGGCTATGCCGGTGGCGTCGGCGCCTTCAAGACCGCTATGAACCTCATGGGCATCTTCGACAGCCCGACCATGCCGCGCCCGGTGAAGGCCATGACCGGTGAGAACGTCGAGGCGATTCGCAAGGTCCTCCAGGACAACGGTCTCCTTTAAAGCTTTCCCAGGCACCCGACCTCGCCGTTCAACCGTGCGGCCATGACCCATTAGGTCAATGGCCGCACGGTTTCTCGGCGATCTCGGGCACCTGGAAAACCTTTACCGCGCTGTGACGGCTAGCCTGACGGCGCATTTCCTGTAGTTGTTTTTGTCTCCGAAGGAGAACGACATGGAGAACAAGTACGTCTGCTCTGTCGATATCGGCGGAACTAAGATCGCGACTGCCATCATGGAGTACCCGGCTGACGGCGGTGTGCCCCATCCCGTTTTTGAGGCTGAGGTTCCCACCGAGGCCCAGGAGGGTGGCGAAGCGGTCTTCCAGCGCATCGAGGCGTCTATCAAGGCAGCTCTTGAGGCAAATCCCGATGTCGAGGTCCTCGGAGTTGGCATCGGCGCTGCCGGTGTCGTCGACCCCAAGACGGGCGCCATCGCGTATGCCAATGAGATTATGCCCGGCTGGTCCGGCGTTCAGTTGGGGCCGCGTCTGCGCGAGGACCTCGGCCTTCCCGTTGCCGTTGTAGGCGACGTGCAGGCTCATGCTCTGGGCGAGGCCCACTGGGGCGTCGGCAAGGGCAAGTTCTCCGTCTTGTGTTTGGGCATCGGTACGGGCATCGGCGGCGCATATGTCGAGAACGGCCGCGTGATGCAGGGCTTCCATGGTGCTGCCGGCCATATGGGCCACATCGAGTGCTCGGCTGCCACCGGCATTCCCTGCGCCTGCGGGCGTTCCGGCCATCTGGAGTCGGTTGCTTCCGGAACATCAATCGGGCGCATGTACGATGAGCGTTTTGGCCGCGTCGACCCCAGCCGTCCTTCGGTCGGCCGTGACGTGAACGACCTGTGCCGCGCAGGCGACGCAAAGGCGACCGAGGTCATTCATGACGCCGGCTTTGCGCTGGGCGCCAGCCTGGGCTCGCTTGCTAACATCCTGGACCCTGAGGTCATCGTGCTTTCGGGCGGCGTGATTCACCAAGGTCCCGATTGGCGTTCACAGACGTGGAAGGACTCGGTGCACGAGGGCTATGCCAGCCAGGCGCTCGACCCGCTTCAGGACACGCCGATTCTCATCGGCTCTCTGGAGGGCGACGCGCCGCTCATCGGTGCCGCCGAACACCTTCTTGCATCGTTGAAGTAAACATAACTACCAAGTGCGCCTTCTGAGGTGCCGCAGATTGACGTGAAAGAGGAGCGAAGCGTACTTCGGTACGCGAGCGACGGTTTGAACGTCAAGGTGCGGTGTCTCAGAAGGCTGTTTTGAGAAAGGTCGAGTCGAACATGACCGTTGATCCTTTGATCCAGTCCCTGAAGGGCAAGCTCGTCGTGAGCGTTCAGGCGTATATGGGCGAGCCGCTTCGCACACCCGAGACCATGGCTCAAATGTCTCGCGCTTGCGAGCTTGGCGGCGCCGCCGCCATTCGCTGCCAGGGCCTTGCCGACATTGCCGCCATTAAGGGTCGCTGTGAGGTTCCCGTCATCGGTCTGTGGAAGGACGGGCACGAGGGCGTTTACATCACGCCGACGCTGCGTCACGCTCGTGCCTGCGTTGCTGCGGGTGCCGATATCGTGGCGATCGACGCCACCGATCGTCCGCGTCCCGATGGCAAGTCGGTCGAGGATACCTTCCGCCCGCTGCACGAGGAGGGTGTGCTCCTGATGGCGGATTGTGCCACCATCGAGGACATTCGCCGTGCGGTTGATATGGGCTTCGACCTGGTATCCACCACACTCTCTCACGGTGTCGCCGCCATCGACTGCACCATGGCCGATGGCCCCGACCTGCCGCTCCTGCGTCAGGCGACCGAGGAATTTCCCGGCCTTCCCATCATTTGCGAGGGTCGCGTGCATACGCCCGAGGAGGCTCGCGCTGCAATCGACGCCGGCGCGTGGGGCGTTGTCGTCGGCACCGCTATCACGCACCCCACGAGTATTACAAGTTGGTTCAAGGCTGCGCTTGAGGCGTAAGACGGGCCTTGTATCCGCTTGGGGCGGTATACTCAATAAAGGCAATTGATCGCGCGGGATCCGCTGGCCGGGTCCCGCGCTTATTTTAGGAGGCACACATGCAAAAGGGAGATGCCATGGATGCGGCGGAGCGCTCGGAGCGTATCCCCGATATCGTTATCATCACCGGAATGTCCGGCTCGGGCCGAACGCAAGCCATGCATGTGTTTGAGGACATGGGCTATTTTTGTATCGACAACCTGCCCCCACGCCTGATTGCCCAGCTTGCTGAGCTCGTTGGCATCAATACGGGCGTGGGCAGGCACCTTGCCGTTACCTGCGACCTGCGTAGCCAGGGCTTGTTCGATGAACTGCTCGATGCTGTTGCCGCACTGGAAGAGCGCGAGATGAGCTGCGACATTGTGTTTCTCGAGGCGTCTGACGAGGTGCTGATTCGCCGGTATAGCGAAAACCGTCGTCGCCATCCCATTGCAAAGCCGGGGGAGACCACGGCCGACGCTATTCAGCGTGAACGTCTGCAGCTGCAGGGCGTTCGCGATCGAGCCGATATGATTATCGACACGAGCCGCTTGCGCACTTCTGCCTTGCGCAACAAGCTGCGCATGGCTTTTTCCGAGCTGTCCGACCAGCAGCTTATGGATGTCCACGTGTTCTCGTTTGGCTTTAAGCATGGCATGCCCATCGAGGCGGATATCATGATCGATGTTCGCTTCTTGCCCAATCCTTTCTACGATCCCGAGATGCGCACCATGACCGGTCTCGATAAGAAGGTCTCCGATTTTGTCTTGGACCACCCCAAGACCCAGGAGTTCTGGAAGGCCTGGACCCAGCTGCTCGATACGGTCATGCCGGGTTATATCGCAGAGGGCAAGCCGCAGCTTTCCATTGCTATCGGCTGCACAGGCGGACAGCACCGTAGCGTCGCCATTGCCGAGGCCACGGCCCGCTACCTGGAGGGTGCTCAGTATCATGTGAGCATCTCCCACCGTGACCTGTCGCGTGCCAACACGAAGGCATAGGTTTACATGTCGTTTACCGCTGAGGTGCGTGACGAGCTTGCGCGCTGCGAACCAGAATGCGAATACTGCGATTTGTCGACGCTTGCTGCGCTAACGCGTGTGAGCGGCACGCTTTCGCTGGCGGGCTCGGGACGGTACCGCTTGACGGTCGCGACCGAGACGGGTGCTGTGGCGCGCACGATGATTGCGCTGACGCATCGTATCCTTAAGCTCAAGACCGAATTCACGGTTCGTAAGTCGGTCCTGCACAAGGTACGAAACTATCTCATCACCTTGCCCGATCAGCCCGATTTGGATAAGGCTCTGGTGCTGCTGGGCATTCTCGACCGTAGGGGAGGGCTCGTCGCGGGTGTGCCGCGCCACATCGTCGCCCGTCCTTGCTGCAGGCTCGCCTATATTCGCGGTGCGCTGATTGCCGGAGGCTTTGTTGCCGACCCGCGTGGCGATTTTCATTTGGAGATCGCGGTTCAGGGCGAGGAGTATGCAAAGGGACTTTGCGACCTTCTGGAGCAGATTGGAGTTCACGCCCGCGTCAATGCGCGTCGCGGCTCGTATGCCGTGTACATCAAGAGTGCCGAGGAGATTAAACGTCTGTTACAGCTGATTGGCGCCAAGCGCAGCGTTGCCGAGATTGAAGAGGCCCGCGCGGTTAAGCTGGTGAAGAACGACGTGAATCGTCGCGTGAACGCAGAGCTTGCCAACCAGACCAGAAGTGCCGGTGCCGCCCAACATCAGCTTGCGCTCATCGATGAGCTTGATCGGCGCGGTTTGCGCGAAACGCTGCCGGACGCTCTGGCAGTTTTTTGTGACTTACGCGAGCGTTACCCCGATCTCTCACTGCGAGATTTGGGGGAAATGGCCGACCCTCCTTTGTCGAAGTCGGCCTTGTATCACCGTGTTTTGCGCCTTGAAAAGCTCATTGAAGCAAGCGGGTAGTTTAACGCAATAGCTTTTATGGTGGTTTAACTGCTGTTTTATACGTTAAAGCGTTTTAACGCAAATTTGATTTTCAATTTCGAGCATTCTCGTGAAATTCAAGCCAAAAAAAAGGTATATTAGGCGAGTGGTTAGTTTGTGGGCCTCAACGGCAGGCGCTGTAGCTTGCGGGGGCCTTACGAAAGGAGACACAATGGCAGTAAAGGTTGCTATTAACGGCTTCGGTCGCATCGGTCGTCTGGCCTTCCGCCAGATGTTCGGTCATGAGGGCTCCGAGATCGTCGCTATCAACGACCTCACCTCTCCCGATATGCTCGCTTACCTGCTGAAGTACGACTCCACGCAGGGCAACTATGCTCGCGATCACGAGGTCGTCGCTGGCGAGGATTCCATCACCGTTGACGGCAAGGAGATCAAGATCTACAAGGAGGCCGACGCCAACAACCTGCCTTGGGGCGACCTCGACGTCGACGTCGTTCTCGAGTGCACCGGCTTCTACACCAGCAAGGCTAAGGCTCAGGCCCACATCAACGCTGGCGCCAAGAAGGTCGTCATCTCCGCTCCGGCCGGCAGCGATCTGCCCACCATCGTGTACAACGTCAACCATGAGACGCTGACCGCTGAGGACAACATCATCTCCGCTGCTTCCTGCACCACCAACTGCCTCGCCCCGATGGCCAAGGGTCTGAACGACTTCGCTCCCATCGTCTCCGGCATCATGACCACCATCCACGCCTTCACCGGCGACCAGATGCCGCTCGACGGCCCGCAGCGCAAGGGCAACTTCCGTCGCTCCCGCGCCTGCTCCGAGAACATCGTCCCGAACACCACGGGCGCTGCCAAGGCCATCGGCCTGGTTCTCCCCGAGCTCAACGGCAAGCTCATCGGTGCCGCCCAGCGCGTCCCGACGCCGACCGGCTCGCTGACCAACCTCTACGCCGTCGTTGACAAGAAGGTCACCGTCGACGAGGTCAACGCTGCCATGAAGGCCTACGCCGAGACCATCCCCGATACCTTCGCTTACAACGAGGACCAGATCGTCTCCCGCGACATCGTCGGCGAGACCCACGGCTCCATCTTCGACGCCACTCAGACCATGTGCTCTGATCTCGGCAACGGCCAGACCCTCGTTCAGGTCACCTCTTGGTACGACAACGAGAACTCCTACACCTCTCAGATGGTCCGCACCATCAAGTACTTCGAGAAGTTCGTTGCTTAATTTAGCTTTTAGCGAATAGCTCGTTGAGCGTCTAAAGAAGGGCGCGGCCTCATAGGGCTTACACCCTAGGGTCGCGCCCTTTTTATAGGAAATCGTCTGCCGTAATGGGAGGCAGACACGTACGAAAGGTAGAAGCAAACATGGCCTTTACCAAGAAGACCGTCCGCGACATCGATGTCGACGGCAAGCGCGTTCTCGTCCGCGTTGACTTCAACGTGCCTATCAAGGATGGCGTCGTTGGCGACACCACCCGTATCAAGGCTGCCCTGCCCACCATCAACTACCTCGTTGAGCACAACGCTCGCGTCATCCTCATGAGCCACCTCGGCCGTCCCGAGGGTACCGGCTTCCAGCCTGAGCTCTCCCTTGAGCCTGTCGCTAAGAAGCTCGCTGAGCTCTCTGGTCTCGACGTTGCCTTTGTCGCCGACACCTACGGCGAGAAGGCTGCTGAGGCTGTCGCCGCCGTCGAGCCGGGCAAGGTCCTCGTTCTCGAGAACGTCCGTTTCGACAAGCGTGAGAAGAAGAACGATCCCGAGATCGCCAAGAAGCTCGCTTCCTATGGTGACGTCTTCGTTCTCGATGCCTTCGGCACCGCTCACCGCGCCCAGGGTTCCGTCGTGGGCCCCGCCGCTTACCTGCCTGCAGTCGCTGGCTTCCTGCTCGAGAAGGAGGTCGACACGCTGACCGGCATCTTCGCCGAGCCCGAGCGCCCCTTCGTCGCTATCGTCGGCGGTTCCAAGGTTTCTTCCAAGATCGGCGTTCTCGATCACCTCATCGACTCCGCTGACACCCTGATCATCGGTGGCGGCATGGCCTACACCTTCTTCCTGGCTCAGGGCCTGTCCGTCGGTCAGTCCCTCAAGGAAGAGGACTGGGTCGAGCGCGCCGGCGAGATGCTCAAGAAGGCCGAGGAGAAGGGTGTCAAGATCCTGCTCCCCATCGACAACCGCGTTGCCGATCACTTTGGCGAGGACGCTGTCCCCGAGGTTGTCGCTTCCGACGCTATCCCCGACGACCGTGAGGGTATGGACATCGGCCCCAAGACCGAGGAGCTCTACGCCGAGGCCGTCAAGGGCGCCAAGACCGTGTTCTGGAACGGCCCCATGGGCGTCTTCGAGTTCGACAACTTCGCTCATGGCACCCAGGCTATCGCCGAGGCTGTTGCCGAGGCTGATTGCACCTCGATCATCGGTGGTGGCGATTCCGTCGCAGCCGTCAATAAGTTTAACCTGGCCGACAAGATGAGCTGGATCTCCACCGGCGGTGGCGCTTCCATGGAGCTCGTCGAGGGTAAGGCCCTGCCCGGAGTGGAGGCGCTTCTCGATGCCTAATCGCACCCTTCTTATCGCTGGTAACTGGAAGATGAACAACGACGTCTCCGAGGCTGCCAAGCTCGCCGACGAGCTGGCCCAGGCTCTGCCCGAGGTTCCGGCTGGCGTCGAGGTGCTCGTCTGCCCTCCGACCATCGACATCACCACGGTTCATGACCGCATTCAGGCTGCCCCCATCGCCCTCGGTGCACAGAACGTGTACTGGGAGGCCAAGGGTGCCTTCACCGGTGAGTCCTCTTGCGACATGCTCAAGTCCGCTGGCTGCACCTACTGCATCATCGGTCACTCCGAGCGTCGTGATTACTTCCACGAGACCGACGAGGATCAGAACAAGAAGGCCAAGGCCCTCGTTGCTGCCGGTCTTGTTCCCGTCTTCTGCTGCGGTGAGTCTCTTGAGGTCCGCGAGGCCGGCACCTATGTCGAGCACGTCGTGAACCAGGTCAAGGCTGGTCTCGAGGGTCTCGAGATCACTTGCCCCAAGCAGGTCGTCGTCGCCTACGAGCCCATCTGGGCTATCGGCACCGGCAAGACCGCTACCGCCGAGGACGCTCAGGAGGTCTGCGGCGCTATCCGTGAGACCCTCAAGGAGATGTTCGGCGAGGAGCTCGCTAACGGCATCCGCGTTCTCTATGGTGGCTCTGCCAAGCCCGGCAACATCGCCGAGCTCGTCGCCAAGCCCGACGTCGACGGCGCCCTCGTGGGCGGCGCTTCGCTCAAGGCTGTCGACTTCGCTTCTATGGTCGTCAAGGCAGGCGAGTAGGACATATGGCACAACGTCATCTTCCTGCACTCCTGATCATCATGGACGGCTGTGGCCTGGCTCCGGCCGATGGCGAGAACGCCGTCGCCGCTGCTAAGACGCCCTTCCTTGATAGCCTGTACGAGAAGTATCCTCACACCACGCTCGGTGCTTCGGGCGAGGATGTGGGCCTTCCCGACGGTCAGATGGGCAACTCCGAGGTGGGTCACCTCAACATCGGTGCCGGCCGCATCGTGTTCCAGGAGCTTTCGCGCATCAACAATGCCATCAAGGACGGTTCCATCGCCAAGAACGAGGTTTTCGTCAAGGCTATGGACGATGTCAAGGCTGACGGCAAGACTCTCCATCTCATGGGCCTTATGAGTCCTGGCGGTGTTCATTCTCACATGAACCACGTCGAGGCTCTGGTCAAGATGGCTGCCGAGCACGGTGTCAAGACCGTTCGCGTCCACGCCTTTATGGACGGCCGCGACGTCGACCCGCAGTCCGGTGCCGGTTACATGAGTGAGTTCTGCGCCTTCCTGGCCAAGATCTCCGAGGAGACCGGTTGCGACGCTCGCGTTGCCACCGTCTCGGGCCGTTATTGGGCCATGGACCGCGACAACCGTTGGGAGCGCATCCAGCGCGCCTACGATGTCATGGTCAATGCGTCCGATGCCGATACCGACCCCGTTGCCGGTATCAAGGCCTACTACGAGAAGGATCCGCGCGGCGATGAGTTCGTCGAGCCCTTTGCTGCCCACAACGAGGGCATCCACGAGGGTGACGCGGCCATCTTCTTCAACTTCCGTCCCGACCGCGCCCGTCAGATGACTCGCGTGTTCACGGACAAGGAGTTCGACGGCTTTGAGCGCGAGCAGATCAAGCTTTCGCACTTTGTGACGATGACTGAGTACGACCCGACGTTTGACGTCGAGGTCGCCTTCCCCAAGACGTTCCCCGAGAACGTCCTGGCCGACGTTATCGCCGCCAATGGCCTGAAGCAGCTGCACACCGCCGAGACCGAGAAGTACGCCCACGTGACGTTCTTCCTCAACGGCGGCATCGAGGAGCCCAAGGAGGGCGAGGAGCGCGTGCTCGTCGCTTCCCCCAAGGTCGCTACCTACGATCTGCAGCCTGAGATGAGCGCTCCCGAGGTTACTGAGAAGCTTGTCGCCGCCATCAACGAGGATCGCGCTGATTTCTACATCGTGAACTTCGCAAACTGCGACATGGTTGGCCATACCGGCGTGTTCGACGCTGCCGTTAAGGCTGTCGAGGCCGTTGACGATGCCCTGTCCAAGGTTGTCCCGGCGATTCTCGCCAAGGGCGGCTTTGCGCTGATCACCGCCGACCACGGCAACGCCGATCACATGTTTGACGTCGCTTCCGACGGTTCCAAGCATCCGTTCACGGCTCACACCACCAACCGCGTGCCGTTCATCATCGTTGATGAGAAGGCACAGCTTACCGGTATCGAGGACGGCCGTCTCTCCGATATCGCTCCGACTATGCTCACCATGGCTGGTATTGAGCCTTCCGCCGAGATGACGGGTCGCGTACTCGCCACCGAGGCCTAATAGAAAACAAATACCGTTTTCTAGTAAGGGGGTTGTCCACAACCGGACAACCCTCTTTTTGCGCTATTTCTACCTCGTCACCAAATGGCTGATGGGGGAGTGCTGGGGGTTGTGGTACAGTACTGGAGTTTGAATTGTTCTATTAAGGAGCTTATCTATGGGTCCGTTTCAGATTCTTCTGTTTGTCGTTTGGGCTGTCTCTGCCGTGGCGCTGACGATTCTCGTCCTGATGCACTCTGGTAAGGGCACCGGCGTTTCGGATATGATCGCTAGCTCGCTGTATAACTCCAGCTCTGCCACGGGCGTCATGGAGCAGAACCTCGATCGCCTGACGGTAATTATGGCCGTCGTTTTTGCCGTGTGTGTCGTCCTGTGCATGTTCTTCTTCCCGCAGGGTATCGTCGGCTACTAAGCACGAGCCACATAAATACTTGAAAAGGGTTCCGCAAGTGCGGGACCCTTTTTGTTTACATATTTGTAACAGAGCCAAAATATCCCCACATACTTCGCCCAACTAAAGAAATTCTCGACCGTTGACCGGAATTAGCCCCAAATCGTGCATAAAATGCGCTACTGTATTGCGAAACGTTGGTTCGTTGTGCATAACCAGCCATAGCAACGGGCGGCGTTTTGATGGTTCGGATCGGATTGTCTCGACATGTGTCCGACTGAACATTTCTTTGTCCTATCTCATAAGGAGGATGGCATGGCTGATTCTATGTTCCACCAGCCCGTTATGGGTCGTCGCGCCTTTGTCGGCGGTACCCTTGCTGCGAGCTCCATGGCTTTTCTTGCCGCATGCGGCAAGAAGGGCGGCGACGCTTCCGGTTCTGAGTCCGGTTCGAAGCTGAACTTCTACATCAACAACCCGGTCTGCATCGACCCCTACAATGTCCAGGAGGACCAGGGCACTCAGGTCGAGTACCAGCTCTTTGATGCTCTGACCTCTTACGACGCCGAGAAGGGCGAGATCGTTCCGCTGGCTTGCGAGTCCTTTGAGTCCAACGACGACGCCACCGAGTTTACCTTCAAGATCAAGAAGGCCAAGTTCCACAACGGTGACGACGTTACCTCCAAGTCCTTCAAGCTCGGTTGGGAGCGTCTGGTCAACACCAAGTCGGCTGTCGCTACCGAGTACGGCCCTTCCGAGGTCTCCTATCACCTCTCCATGGTCGAGGGCTATGACGATCTGCTTGCCGGTAACGCTACCGAGCTCAGCGGTGTTACCTGCCCCGACGATGAGACCCTCGTCGTCAAGCTGGCTTCCGCTTACGCCGACTTCCCCTTCGTCGCCTCTCACCCGGCTCTGGCCCCGGTTCCCGAGTGCGCCGAGTCCGATGTCAAGAGCTTCTACCTTGCCCCGGTCGGTAACGGCCCGTTCATGATGGACGGCAAGTGGGAGGATGGCCAGGAGATCAACGTCAAGAAGTTCGACGATTACTATGGCGACAAGGCCAAGATCGATGGCATCCACTTCCAGGTCATCAAGGACATGGAGACCGCTTACAAGGAGTTCCAGGCGGGTAACCTCGATGTCTGCGACGTTCCCGTCGCTCAGATTGATGCCGCCAAGAAGGATCGCGGCGTGTCCAAGGACGGCTACACCATGGGAGACGGCGAGCGCATGCTGCTCGGCGCCGAGCCTTCCACGTACTATCTGACCTGCAACACCACGGCCGAGCCGTTCAACAACGCCGACCTGCGTAGGGGTATCTCCCTGGCCATCAACCGTGAGGCCATCTGCAAGACCATCTTCAAGGGTACCCGTACCCCTGCCGACGGCATTGTTCCTCCGGGCATCGATGGCTACAAGGAGGGCGCATGGGAGTTCTGCGCCTACGATGTCGACAAGGCTAACGAGTACCTCGACAAGGTTGCTCCCGCTGGCGCTAACGGCGATCGTGGCATTAGCGTGACCCTTTCCTACAACCAGGACGGCGGTCACAAGGAGATCATGGAGTCCATCATCGGCGACCTCGCCAAGGTTGGTGTTACCGCTGTCTCCGATACCCCCGAGTGGTCTGCCCTGCTCGAGCAGTATCAGAACTTTAACTATCAGTTCGGTCGTCTGGGTTGGATTGCCGACTACCCGATCATGGACAACTTCCTGTATCCGCTGTTCCACTCCGACTCCCTCGGTGGCGACAACCGCTCTGGTTACAGCAACCCCGAGTTCGACGCCAAGGTCGACGAGGCTCGTACTATTGTTGACGATGAGGAGCGCGTCGCCAAGATGCAGGAGGCCGACGCAATGGTCGCTGCCGACTGCCCGGTCATCCCGATTATGTTCTACACGCACACTGTCGCCGGCTCCGATCGCATCAAGCACCTCTATGTCGATCCGCAGAAGCACGCCGATCTGGGTACCGCTGAGCTCGCCTAAGAGTTTGCAGCTTCCGTGAGGGTCAAGTATTTACGTAGACCTCATGGGAAACATACAGTTCTCCCTAACCTGGGGTAAACTGGCTGATGGTAATTTTGGGATGCCGGTCTGGCGATCGGCATCCCATTTAGGTTAATCCCTAGATAGGGGAGTGGTATGGGTAAGTACATCGTTAAACGTGTGCTTCAGTTCATCCCGGTGTTTTTGGGCGTTACGCTGATTCTGTTCGCCCTCCAGAATATCGTGCCGGGAGATCCGATCAAGCTGATCGGTGGAGACAAGGCTCTGTCCCCCGAGGTGGAGCTTCAGCTTCGCGTTCGCTATCACCTGGTCCAGACGGACGAGGACGGCAACGCGATCCTTGACGAGAACGGCGACCCCGTTCAAACGTCGCTCGTGGACCGTTACTTGTATTACATGAACGGCCTGCTTCATGGCGATCTGGGCAATTCGTATCAGCGCAAGCTGCCGGTTACGGAAATCTTTGCCCAGAAGTATCCGTATACGGTCAAACTTGCCGCGTGCGCCATCGTGCTCGAGGCAATTATGGGTATCGGTGCGGGTATCATTTCGGCGGTAAAGCGTTATTCCTTCTGGGATATTTTGGTAACGCTCACCACGTCGATCCTCGTTGCGGTCCCGGCCTTCTGGCTCGGTATGTTGCTGCAGCTGTTCTTTGGCGTCATCCTCAAGGACGCCACGGGCGGTGCAATCTCCATGCCGATCTCGGGTGCCGGCGGTTCCAGCTCTCAGTATCAGGATTGGATGCACTATGTGCTTCCGACCATTACGCTGGCTTCGGTTTCGACCGCTTATGCTGCGCGCATTATGCGCTCGCAGCTGCTTGACGTCATGAACCAGGATTACATCCGTACGGCAAAGGCCAAGGGTCTCTCCAATCGTGCGATCATCGTCAAGCATGCGCTTAAGAATGCACTCATCCCCGTCGTTACCTATATTGGTGTCGACTTTGGCGGCATGCTTTCGGGCGCCATCCTGACCGAGACGGTCTTCAACTGGCCCGGTATCGGCTATGAGGTCTATCGCGCCATTAGCATGCGTGACTGGCCCATCGTTATGGGCGGCGTTACGCTCATCGTTGTCGTCGTCATGGTGATCAACCTGCTCGTCGACATTAGCTATGCATTCCTCGACCCGCGCATCCGCCTTGGCGGTCCGTCGGATAAGGCCTAAGGGAGGTACGTCTCATGCAGGAAACTGATTCTCAGTCTCAGGAGCAGGCTACCGCCACCAAGGTCGCATCTGCTCCCGCCAAGTCCCGCACGCTGTGGGGCGACGCTTTTAAGCGTCTTCGTAAGAACAAGCTCGCCGTTATCGGTGTCTGCTGGATCATCATCGTCGTTGTGGTTGCCCTGACCGCAGATCTGTGGGCTAAGCCCTGGCTCGGTTCGCCGACGGCTTCCGATTCGACCACCATGGCCGAGACATCGCTACTGGCTCCGTGTGCCGAGCACCCGTTTGGCACCGATGCCCTCGGTCGCGACATTCTCGTCCGCGTTATCTACGGTGCACGCGTTTCGCTTTCTGTCGGTATCATGGCCACCGCCATCTCCACATTGATCGGCCTGGTCATGGGCGCCCTGGCCGGTTTCTACGGCGGCATTTGGGATACGATCATCATGCGCTGTGCGGACATCTTCCTGGCGTTCCCGTACGTGCTGTTCGTTGTCGCCATGATCGCCGTTATCGGCCGTGGTCTTCAGAACGTCTTTATCGCCATCGGCATTCTTGGCTGGCCTTCGATTGCGCGCGTCTTCCGCTCTGCAATCTTGACGGTCAAGGAAAACGACTATGTTGATGCAGCGCGCGCGATGGGTGCATCTGATGCTCGTATCGTCGTGCGTCACATCTTCCCGAACTCCGTCGCCTCCATCGTGGTCTACGCGACCATGAACATTGGTGGCGCCATTCTGACCGAGTCCGCTCTGTCCTTCCTCGGCATGGGCGTTATTCCGCCTACGCCTTCGTGGGGCTCCATGATTCAGGACGGTCAGCAGTATCTTCTGACCGCTCCCTGGATGATGATCATGCCCGGTCTGGCAATTCTCTCGACGGTGCTCGCCTTCACCCTGCTGGGTGACGGTCTGCGCGACGCCCTCGACGTCAAGATGAAGGACGCATAAGGATGAAGAAGAACAAGAACTATGTGGACCTGAAGGACCAGCCGGTTCCTGAGGGCCAGCATCTGCTCGAGGTCGATGACCTTAAGATGTATTTCCACACCGAGGATGGCGTTGTTCGCGCTGTCGACGGTGTCTCCTACACGCTCGATCGCGGCGAAACCCTGGGCGTCGTCGGTGAGTCCGGCTCCGGTAAGTCCGTGACCGCCATGACCATCATGGGCCTCATCTCGATGCCTCCGGGAAAGATCGAGGGCGGTGACGTTCGCTATCGCGGCCGCTCCATCCTCGAAATGACCGAGGAAGAGATGCAGCACATTCGCGGCAACGATATCGCGATGATCTTCCAGGATCCTATGACCTCCTTGAACCCGGTCTATAAGATCGGCAGGCAGGTGGGCGAGGGTCTTCGTCTGCACCGTGGCTACTCCAAGCAGGAGGCGCTCAAGCGTGCCACCGAGCTTTTGGACCTCGTGGGTATCCCCGAGCCCGAGAAGCGCGTCAATGAGTATCCGCACCAGTTCTCTGGCGGTATGCGTCAGCGAGTCATGATTGCCATGGCCCTTGCCTGCGATCCCGATATTCTGATTGCCGACGAGCCCACGACTGCCCTGGACGTTACCATCCAGGCTCAGATTATCGAGCTCATGCAGGAGATGCAGGAGAAGAACGGCAACGCCATCATCATGATTACCCATGACCTGGGTGTTGTCGCCGATATGGCCGATAAGATCATGGTTATGTACGCCGGCCGCCCCGTTGAGTTCGGTACTGCTGAGGAAATCTTCTACGAGAGCCGCCACCCCTACACCTGGGGTCTTATCCGCTCCATCCCGGAGCAGGCAATCGAAGAGAAGAAGCCGCTGACGCCGATTCACGGCAACCCACCTTCGCTCATGAACCTGCCTGAGGGCTGCGTCTTCTCTCCTCGTTGCCCCTACGCGACGGACAAGTGCCGCAAGCAGCGCCCTGAGCGCGTTGTCACCGAGTCCGGTCACTATTCTGCGTGCCACTATTCCGGTGACCCCGAGTTCCTCAAGAACGCTCCTGAGACGTCCCGTACGCGCAAGGATTCCAAGAAGGGAGGCGAGGCGTAAATGGCAGACAATAACGAGCGCACTCCACTGCTGAAGGTCGAGCACCTCTCCAAGGAGTTTCCCGCAGAGTCCGGCATGTTCGCCAAGCGTTTTTCCAAGCGCGTCGTCTCTGCTGTAAACGACATCTCTTTTGAGATTTATCCTGGCGAGACCTTTGGTCTGGTTGGCGAGTCTGGTTGCGGTAAATCCACCACGGGCCGCACTATCATGCGTCTGACCAAGCCGACCGCTGGCAAGGTGTTCTTCCAGGGCAAAGATGTTGCCGAGATGAGCAAGCATGAGATCAAGGACATGCGTCGTGAGATGCAGTTTATCTTCCAGGATCCTTATGCTTCGCTCAACCCTCGTATGACCATCGGTGAGATTGTCTCCGAGCCCATGACCATTCATGGTGTGGGTACCAAGGAGGAGCGCATTGAGCGCGTCCGTGAGCTTCTCGACGTCGTTGGACTGAACCCCGAGCACATCAACCGCTATCCGCATGAGTTCTCGGGCGGCCAGCGTCAGCGTGTCGGTATTGCCCGCGCTTTTGCGCTGAAGCCCAAGCTGATTATCTGTGACGAGCCGGTATCCGCTCTGGATGTGTCCATTCAGGCCCAGGTTCTGAACCTGCTCAAGGAACTGCAGGACAAGTTCGGTACCGCGTATCTGTTTATCGCACACGACCTGTCCGTCGTACAGCACATCTCCGATCGCGTTGCCGTTATGTATCTGGGTAAGATGGTCGAGGTTTCGGACTGGAAGACGCTCTATAGCGAGCCTCACCATCCGTACACGCAGTCGCTGCTGTCTGCCGTGCCGGTTCCCGATCCTGATATCCAGAAGACCCGCAAGCGCATCATCCTCGCTGGCGATCCGCCGTCGCCGCTGGATCCGCCGACCGGCTGCCGTTTCCACACGCGTTGCCCGATCGCGCAGGGTATCTGCTCCGAGAAGCTCCCCGAGTTTAAGGAAGTTGCACCGGGTCACTGCTGTGCCTGCCACTTCGCCGAGCCGTTCCCGATCAAGGAATCGCACATCGACCTGTAGTCGGTTGTTCTCGTCCGGGCCCGCCCTGGTGTTTCTTTTCAGAACGTCCTCGGACATGCAAGAAACCCCCGCTGCGCACTTCGTGCGGCGGGGGTTTCTTGCGTCCTGACGCTCCTATTTGGCAAGGTGTTTTTTAGAATCCATTTTGCGCTCGGCCTCG
>CABRYP010000023.1 GCA_902475245.1 uncultured Collinsella sp.
AGATGTCCGGTCAACGGCAAAAAGCGGCCGTTTAAGGTTAATATACAAGTGAACGTTCACCTATCATAAGCAATCGCGCATAATCTAACTAAACGTTCACCCTGAACGACATGCAGACGGATGCCGGTATGGATTCCAATGTCTTGTTACAAGACAATCGAGAGAAGAGAGGGAGCTCGATGACTAATAAGATTGGAAAAAAGCGCAAAATCACATTCTGGACGCGCTTGGGCTTTGGTATGGGCGGCATGCTCAACTCCGGTGCCCTGAGCTTTACGCACAGCTACATGGTGCTGTTCCTGTCCACGGAGTGCGGCCTGTCCGCAGGCGAGGCTGCGCTGATTAGCTCGTTCGCCATCTATCTCAACGCCATTCTTTGCCCGCTGATGGGTTTTGTGGCCGATAACTTCTATGCCACCAAGATCGGCCGCATCTTTGGTCGTCGCCGTTTCTGGATCTTGCTGGCTATCCCGATGATGGTCGCCGAGCCGCTTATCTTCGTTGCTACGCCGTTCGGTTTCCCGTACTACTTTGTGCTGTACCTGATCTACAACGTCGCGTACACATTCTGCACTGCCAACCTGTCGCCGCTTACCATCGAGATGACCGACGACTTCAAGGAGCGTACGTACCTCACCGGCTACAAGCACCTCTTTGGCAACGCTGCCGGCTTCCTTATGGCAGCACTCGTCGGCTTTGGCTTTGGCACCTTCGGCGAGACCAACCCGTTCAGCTATTTCATCATCGCTACGATTAACGCTTCGGTCATGGCAATCTCGCTGCTCTGCGTGTACCTGTCCACGTGGGAGCACACCCCCGAGGAGGTCGCTCAGGAGAAGATTGAGAGCGTTGGCGAGGGCATCAAGAAGTTCTTCATCGACGTTATCTCCACGTTCCGCAACAAGTCCTTCCGCAAGGTCCTGTATGCACAGGTCTCCACGAAGCTCGCTGCCGCCTGCTGGTCTGCCTGCCTGTCCTTCTTCATCGTCTACTGCCTGCAGATTCCTAAGTCCTACGAGTCCGTGATGGAGATGCCCGGCAAGGTCGTCGCTATCGTCTGCACCGCCGTCTGGGTTGCCCTCATGGCCAAGAAGGGCTTCCACAAGTCTTGGTACCTGGCCAACGTCGGCTGCGCTGCGTGCATCATCGCTTATAACTACTTCGCCTTTGGCCAGATTAACGGCACCTCCACGGTTGCCATCGCCATGATCGCCTACCCCATCATCTTCGCCATCTGGAAGTTCTTCTACGTTGGCTTCCAGTATCTGCCCGATGTCCTGCTCAACTACATCCCCGATGTCGATGAGCTCATCACCCTGCGTCGTCGCGAGGGCATCTACAGCTCCGCACAGCAGCTCTGCCAGCAGATCGCCCAGGCAGTCGCCGTCAACGCATGGGCCATCGTCCTTGCTGCCTCCGGCTTCATTCAGACCGCCGGCAACAGCGATGCCGTGACCCAGCCCGCCACCGTGCCTCTGTACATCTGCGGCTACATGCTCATCGGCTGCGCCGGCTTCTTCCTGCTCGCGGCTGTCCTTGCCCGCGGCATCAAGATCGACAAGGAGCAGTGCGACGTCCTTTGCGACGAGATCCGCCGTGTCAAGGAGGGTGGCAAGATGGCCGACGTCAAGCCCGAGGTCAAGGCGCTTTGCGAGGAACTCTCCGGCTTTAAGTACGAGGACTGCTTCGCCCACAACAACGTTGGCTTCCAGGACGGTAGCGTAATTCCCGCCGAGTAGGACATACGCCTCGTTCAAACCACAGGGCCGTGCCACCGGAATTCCGCCGGCAGGCACGGCCCTTTTTCAACAGCGTACAATTTGCCTTTAGAGCATCTTTTTTGAGGGAGAAACCCATGGAGACGAACGTTATCTGGCGCAATGCCCGCGCGGCCGTTATCGAGCTCGACGATGGCGGCTACTTTACCTGTGCCGATACGTGGGAGGTCTTTGTCAACGGCGAGCCCGCCGGTACCACCAATACGGTCGAGACCTATGTCGACGGCCTGATTCCCGGCAAGCGCAACTTGATTCGTTTTGTCTGTGGCGAGCGCGAGCTGAGCGTGGGAGTCACCACGCCGGCCGAGCCCTTCACCATCAACGTTCGCGACTGCGGCGCCAAGGGCGATGCCGAGCACGACGACACCACCAATATCCAGGCTGCCATCATGGCCTGCCCCAAGGGCGGACGCGTGCTGATTCCCGTCGGCAGCTACCGCATCAAGTCGCTCTTCCTTAAGAGCGATATCAATATTGAGCTTGCCGAGGGTGCGGTGCTGCTGGCCCGTCACGACCGTGCGGCACTTGCCTACATTCCGGGCACGGTCACGGGCGACGAGGGCGCCGGGTATGCCGGTACTGACATGCTGCCCCTGGGCCGCTGGGAGGGCGAGAGCTTCTCGACCTACTGCTCTACCTTTACGGGCCTGAACGTGCACGACGTGTGCATCTATGGGCGCGGCGCGATCGATGGCCAGACCGATTTTGCCGAGGACAACTGGTGGAACAAGGACTTTAAGAACATCTTCCGCCCCGAGGAGGGCCGCGAGATCGCCCGCCCGCGCATGATCTTCCTGTCCGAGTGCGAAAACGTGAGCATGGCTGGTTTTACCGTGTGCAATAGCCCCGCGTGGAACATCCACCCCGTCCTGTGCGAGCGCGTCGATGCGCTCTGCCTGTCCATCGAGGGTCCCAAGAACTCCCACAACACCGACGGCTTTGATCCCGAGAGCTGCGGTTTTGTCCGCATCCTTGGCTGCCAGTTCTCGGTGGGCGACGACTGCATCGCCATCAAGAGCGGCAAGCTGGGCATTGAGCCCGAGCTTCGTCCCGCCACACACGACGTGTTGATCTCGCACTGCTACATGCACGACGGCCATGGCGCCGTGGTACTGGGATCCGAGGCCGCCGGCGGTATCAAGGACCTTACCGTGAGCAAGTGCCTCTTTGAGCGCACTGACCGCGGCCTGCGCGTCAAGACCCGTCGTGGCCGCGGCAAGGATGCCGTCAACGAGGGAATCACCTTTGAGCACATTCGCATGGACGAGGTGCTTACGCCCTTCGTGGTCAACTCGTTCTATTTTTGCGACAAGGACGGCAAGACCGACTACGTGCAGTCTCGCGAGGCGCTGCCCGTCGACGACCGCACGCCCGGCTTTGGCGCCACGACGTTTTGCGATATCGAGGCAACCAACTGCCATGCTGCTGCGGCCTATATCACGGGCCTGCCCGAGAGCAAGGTGACGCGCCTGACGTTCCAGGATGTCCATGTGACCTTTGCCGACGATGCCGAGCCCTTTGTGCCGGCCATGGCCTGTGGTGTGGAGCCGATGGTGCGCCAGGGCATCATCGCGCAGAACGTTGCCGTGCTCGACCTGCAAAACGTGGTGATCGAGGGTCAGGACGGTGACGAGCTGCAGCTGCAGAACGTCGACAAGGTGATTCGCGCATAGGGTAGTGCTCCTGCACAAGTGAATACGGCATGTTGAGGCGTGCGACGGACGGGGCTGCCCGGTCGTCGCACGCAATCTATAGGTGCCGGTATTGCATGGTGGGTGTTCTGTGACAGAAAGCGTAGTGACAGATGAGTGGGAAAGAACAGCTCTTTGAGGTATCGCTCGAACGCGAGGGCGCGTATCGCAGCATTTCGGCAGCGCTCGAGGCGGCGGAGCGGTGCGTACCCGATGCGACCGTGCCGGTTCGCGTGCTGGTGGCGCCGGGTGAGTACCGCGAGCGGGTTGAAATTCGTCGTCCGCATGTGACGCTCGAGGGCGAGACGGCCGAAAGCGTGCGTATCGTGCGCGGTCTGGGCGCCAAGATGCCTTCGGAAGACGGTAGCGGCCAAGATGGAAGACTCGGCACCTTCCGTACGTACACGGTGCTGGTCGATGCCGACGACGTGACGCTTGCGGGCCTAACAATCGAAAACGACGCCGGTGACAGTCGCAAGGTCGGCCAGGCGATTGCCCTGTATGCCGACGGCGACCGCCTGGTGGTCGATACCTGCCGCATCCTGGGCCATCAGGACACGCTCTTTTTGGGGCCGCTGCCGCCGCGCGAGGCTAAGCCGGGCGGCTTTATAGGCCCCAAGCAGTTCGCCCCGCGCCGGGTGGGGCGCCAGTATTTTCGACGTTGCCGGATCGAGGGCGATGTCGACTTTATCTTTGGCGGCGCGCGTGCCTACTTTGAGGGGTGTGAGATTCGCTCGCTCAACCGCGACATGGACGTGAACGGCTACGTTACGGCGGCCTCGACGCCCCAGGGCGAGCCCTGTGGTTTTGTGTTTCACGGTTGTTCCTTCACGGCGCCGGACGACATGGCGCCCGGTTCGGTCTACCTGGGTCGCCCGTGGCGCGAATGGGCCCAGACCGTGCTTATCGATTGCTGGCTGGGCTCGCATATCAAGTCCGAGGGCTGGTGGGATTGGAATAAGCCAGCGGCACATGACGGCACCCTGTATGCCGGCGGTACCCTGTTTGGCCCGGCGGGTGATACTGCCGCTTGGGTGCCGTGGGCGCATTGCCTGACCGGTCAGGATTCCGAACGCTATGCGCGTGACCGAGTTCTTGCCGGCACGGATGGTTGGGATCCTGAGGGCGGCGACGGTGATGCGGTAGAGACGGCCGGGCTATCTGCCAATGGTCGCACCGTGCACATCGAGACGTACTACGAGGACGAACCTGCGCTGCGCGCCCGACTGAAGCGCGAAGGGCGCTCGGCCGCATTTACGGGCAAGACTCCCACAGACTTTGAGGCATGGAAGGCTGCGACCAGGACTCGTCTGTACGATATTTTGGGTCTTTCGCTTATGGACCGCGCTCCGATTGAGATTCGTGAGCTCAATCGCGTGCGGGTTGCCGGCAGCATCGTGCGTACTCATGCGGTGTTGCAGGTTGAGCACGATGTGTGGATGCCGTTTTACCTGTTGGAGCCGTCCCGCCCCAAGCTTGACGAGCGGGGACTCAAGCGCTGCTATATCTGCCCGCATGGTCACCAGGGGGCGGGTGCTGCAAGCATAGCCGGTGTTGCGGGCGTGCCGGCGGTCGACGATGCCGTGCGTAAGTTCAATTACGACTACGGTCTGCGTTTGGCGCGCATGGGTTACGTGACCGTCTGCCCCGATGCCCGCGGTTGGGGGTATCGCCGCGATTGGAAGGGCCAGGGCGACGACGAGAACAGCTACCTGCGCGGTACGTGTCTGAATCAAGCACGTATGGCCGAGCCGCTGGGTCTTACGGTCGCGGGCCTCAACGCCTGGGACAACATGCGCTTGATTGATTACTTGGAGACACGCGGTGACATTGCCCTGGACGACCTGGGCTGCTTTGGTTTTTCGGGCGGTGGTTACATGACGTTGTACCTGGCCGCGCTTGACCCGCGCGTGCGCAAGGCGTTTGTCTCGGGCTATCTGTACGGTGTCGATGACTCGCTGCTGCATCTCAACGGCAACTGCAGTTGCAATTACACGCCTGGACTCTGGCGTCTGCTCGATATGGGTGACATCGCCTCGCTCATCGCGCCACGGCCGTTGTTGGTCCAAAGTTGCGAAGAGGATCATCTGAATGGGGCACGCGGGCTCAAAAATGTTGACGAGCAACTCAAAATCGTGCGCGATGCCTACGAGTTGCTGGGCCGCAGAGGAGGTCTGCGGCACGAGGTGTGTCCGGGTGGACACCATCTTGGCGTGGCGCATCTTGCCGAGGATATCGAATGGCTCGATTCGCAAGTTGCAGAATGCGCCCACGCATAGCCCCTCGGCATGTTGCGAATGAACGGTATGTACCTGTATGACCGCCGGTGTGCGGGTGAGGAGAAGAATATGGAAACGAAAAACTTGAGCGAATCGACCATCTGCTGCTTTGGCGATTCGACCACCTGGGGCGATAACGGATGCGGCGGGGGAGGTAACGACATCTCCTGGACCTCGCACCTGGGTGCGCTGCTGGGCGGCGCTACGGTCGAGAATTTTGGCATTAAGGGTTCGCGTATTGCCGTCAAGGCCGACCGTACCGATTCGTTTGTTGAGCGTTTGGACGGCATCGATCACGCGGCAGACATCTGCATCGTCTTTGGCGGCGTTAACGACTTTAGCCGTAACGTGCCGCTAGGCGAGCCGGGCAGCACCGACGTGCACGAGTTCTATGGCGCGCTCGACTACCTTATCCGCACCATCACGGCGCGCTCGCCTCAGGCAAAGCTGGTGTTTATGACGCCGTGCAAGACAAGTGGTAAGCACGAGAAGGATATCCCGGCAAGCAACGAGGCCAACCATCTGGGCCTGACACAAGACGCCTATGTACAGGCGATGCTGGAGGTCTGCGACCGCTTCTCGGTGCCGGTGATCGACCTCTATGCGCAAAGCGGCATCAGCCCGTTTTTGCCGGAGCACCGCGAGCTCTACATGCCGGACGGCCTGCATTACAGCCCGGCTGGCTATGAGCGCCTGGCGCATCGCATTGCCGCGGCTCTCACCGCCGTTTGCCGCTAAAAGGATGCCGTTTGCGGTGATTATAGGGTTAACGTTCACCCTATAATCCCCTTCGCGTTACACTAGGGTTAACGTTCACCCATCAAAAACGTCAGAGGGGACAGCAATGGGTTGCAATCAGATTCTGGACCGTTATATCGAGCAGTTGATCGAGACCTCTACGCCTCAGGCGCCGGCCTGGAACATCGAAAAGCTTCGCGCCGGCAAGGAGAACACCTGGAATTACATTGACGGCTGCATGATCAAGGCACTCATCGAGCTGTACGAGATCACCGGCGAGCAGCGTTACCTGACCTTCGCCGACGACTATATCGACTTCTTTGTCCAGGATGACGGCACCATCAAGCATTACGATCCCCAGGAGTACAACCTCGACAACGTCAACGCGGGCAAAACCCTCTACAAGCTCTATGACCTGGTGGGCAAGCCCAAGTACCGCGCCGCCATGGATACCATCTATCGTCAGCTCGAGACCCAGCCGCGTACCAAAGAGGGCGTGTTTTGGCACAAGGCCGTCTATCCCAACCAGATCTGGCTCGATGGCATGTACATGGCACAGCCGTTCTACATGCAGTACGAGCTGAGCTTCCACAACCGTCGCGCCTGCTCGGACAGCTTCCATATGTTCCAGGTTGTGCATGACCTGATGCGCAACCCCCTCAACGGTCTGTACTATCACGCTTACGACGCGAGCCGCAAACAGTTCTGGTGCGACCCGGTCACCGGCCTTTCGGCTAACTTCTGGCTGCGCGCCGAGGGCTGGTTTGCCATGGCGCTTATCGACACCTGGGAGCTCATGCCGCCTTCGATGTCGGCCGAGAAGGACGAGATCCGCAAGATGTTCCACGACCTGATTGACGCCATGCTGCCGTATCAGGACGAGAAGACCGGCATGTGGCATCAGGTCATCAACCTGCCCAATATCGCCCCCAACTACCTGGAGGAGTCGGGCAGCGCGATCTTTGCCAACGCCATCATGAAGGGCGTGCGTCTGGGCGTGTTGGGTGAGCGCTACTACCAGTACGGCCGTCGCGCCTTCGACGGCATCTGCGAGACCTGCCTTTCCGAGCACGATGGCCAGCTGGCGCTCGACAACATCTGCCTGGTTGCGGGCCTGGGCAACACCGCGCACCGCGAGGGCACGTTTGATTACTACATGAGCGAGCCCGTGGTCAAAAATGATGCAAAGGGTGTGGCGCCGCTGGTGCTTGCCTATATCGAGACCATGCATCACGACAAGCTGGCCGGTAAGCGCGATCCGCTCGCCCCCTCGGGCGTGTGCTCCATCGAGGACCCGTTTGGCGGATACACTCCGGGCATCAATGCCCGTAAGGGGTGTGAATAGCATGGAGGCCATTACTCCGGGCGTACGTTTACACGACCTTCCGCAGGGGACCGTCGAGGAACGCATTCGCATGGCGGGAGAGCTGGGCTTTTCGTGCATTCAGCTGCCGAGCAAGGTGCTCTACGCATCGATGGGGATCGATCGAGGCGGCCTGACCCGCGAGCTTGCCGACCATTTGCGTGCGGTGCTCGACGAGGCGGGCATTTCGATTGCCGTGCTCGGCTGCTACAAGAATCTGGCGACGCCCGATCGACAACAGCTCATGGATAACATTGCCGAGTACGAGGCGTGCTTGAATTTTGCCCAGATGCTCGGCGGATGCCCGGTTGGCACCGAGACCGGTCGTCCCAATGCGCAAAATCGCGTTGCTGGCGACCGCATGACCGATGAGGCGCTCGAGGCTTTTATGGACGGGCTCGCACGCGTCTGCGAGCGTGCCGAGGCCGTTGGTGGGCAAATACTAATTGAGCCCGGTTGGAACGAGACGGTTAATACGCCAGATCGCTGCCGTGAGGTGCTGGAGCGCGTCTCGAGCCTGTCGCTCGGCGTGATCTATGACCCAGTGTCGCTGCTGCACCCCAGTGTCGTTGACGAAGCGCAGGGAATCACAGCGCGCATGCTCTACTTATGCGGCAGTAAGATCCGCGCGCTGCACGCCAAGGATTTTGAGGTCGTTGATAACGAGGATGAAGCCGGTTGGTGCGACGGTACGGGTTCGCGCCTGGTGTGTCATGGCGTGGGCGAGACGGGACGATATGACTTTGAGCCCGTGGTGGCCTGGGCGGCTGCCGCCTGCCCTGGGATTCCCTGTGTGGTCGAGAACAGCGTGCCGTCGACGGCGGCTGACTGCCTAGCGACACTCGAGCACATGTCCGCTCGCTGCGGGGCTCCGCATTGCGAGTTGTAGCATCGGCTTTTGCCGTGGCGGCAGATTGAGATTACCTGTATGGGGGCGGCGGTGAAGGGTCTTTATCGTCGCCCCATTGGATTGCATTAAAAAGGGGAGTTGCGTGGCTATCCACATTGTCGAAGAGGCGAATCGTTGCCTAGGTTGTAAAAGGGCGTTCTGCCAGATTAAGGGCTGCCCGGTTCAGACGCCTATTCCGCGGGTCATCGACCTGTTCAAACAGCGTCGTCTAGAAGAGGCGGGCGAGCTGCTGTTCCAGAACAATCCCATGAGCGCGGTCTGCTCCATGGTGTGCAACCATTCGGGCCAGTGCGAGGGTGCTTGCATCCAGGGCCGCAAGGGCACACCCGTGCATTTCTCGAGCATCGAGAACTATATCTCGACAGCGTATTTGGATCGTAAGGAGTGGACGCCCGCGCCGTCGTGCGGCAAACAGGTTGCTGTGGTCGGTTCCGGTCCCGCCGGCATTACCGTGGCCATTAAGATGGCCCAGCTGGGCTGTGCCGTCACGGTATTTGAACAGCGCCCCGAGATCGGCGGGGTGCTGGAATACGGTATCCCCGAGTTCCGCCTGCCCCGTGCGCTCGTGCAAAAGTACCGTCACGTGATGTGCTCGCTTGGCGTGCGCGTGCGCCCCTCGACCACCATCGGCGGCGCACTGCACATCGATGACCTGCTACGTGACGGCTACGACGCGGTCTTTGTCGGTACCGGTACCTGGCGTGCCCGCAAACTGGGCATTCCCGGCGAGTCGCGCGGCAACGTGCTTTTTGGCATCGATTACCTGGTCGATCCCACGAGTGTGGCGATCGGGCAGAACGTGGCGGTTATCGGCGCCGGCAATGTGGCCATGGATGTAGCCCGCACGGCGCTGCGCTCGGGCGCGCGCAAGGTTACCGTGTATGCCCGCTCGCGCCATATCTCGGCTATCGACGACGAGGTCGAGCTGACCGAGCTCGATGGCGCCGAAATCGTGCGCGGCAAGGCGATCTGCGCCATCGACGATAACGGTCCGGTCTTTGAGACGGCTATCTTCGATGAGGACGACAGCGTGGTGGGCTACGAGGAAGAGCTCGACCATGCGTCCGCCGACACAGTGGTCATCGCGGCCTCACAGGTGCCCAAGGACAAGCTTGTGCTTACGACGGGTGGTCTGGAGACTGACCATCGCGGCCTGCTGTCGGTCGATGAGCACGGCATGACCACCGTGCCTGGCGTCTTTGCCGCCGGCGACGTGGTCAACGGCCCGCTCACTGTGGTCCATGCAGTAGCCGGCGCCAAGCTTGCCGTCGAAGGCATGATTAACTACCTGGGCCTCTAACCCATCCCATCCATCAGTTGCGGTGGAATACGGACTGTTTTGGCTGTCAAAGGCCTTATCTACTCCGTATTCCACCACAACTTTTTTATGAGGGTCGGGATTGAAGGTGGGGAGTGCGAGCGAGTACGAATGCGGCGGATACTGATACGATAGGTACGTTAGCAACTGCCGCCGAGCGGCTCAAACGAAAGGAAGCCTGTATGGAGTCATCCGCCTACCCGATGCTCTTTAGCCCGATCAAGGTCGGTACGACCGAGGTCAAGAACCGCGTCTTTATGCCGCCGGTATCCACGAACCTGGCCGATCATGGCTATGTGACCGACGACTTGGTCGATCATTATCGTGCCCGTGCCAAGGGCGGCGTTGGCCTCATCATTACCGAGGTCGTGACGGTCGAGCCCACCTATACCTATCTGCCGGGTGACATGTGCTGCTACGACGACACGTTTATCCCCGGTTGGGAAAAGCTCGCCGCGGCCGTCCACGAGTACGGCTGCAAGATCATGCCGCAGCTCTTCCACCCCGCCTACATGGCCTTTAACATTCCGGGCACGCCGCGCCTGATCGCTCCGTCCTTCGTGGGACCGTCCTATGCCCGCGAGGCACCGCGTCCTATCACGGTCGATGAGATTCACGAGCTCACGCATCAGTTTGGCGACGCAGCCGTGCGTATGCAGAAGGCTGGCGTCGATGGCGTCGAGGTCCATGCGGCGCACGCCCACGGCATGCTCGGCGGCTTTTTGACCCCGCTCTACAACAAGCGTACCGATGAGTACGGCGGCTCGCTCGACGCTCGCATGCGCTTCCTGCTCGAGGTCATTGCCGAGATTCGCGAGCGCTGCGGCAAGGACTTTATCATCGACGTCCGCATCTCGGGCGATGAGTACACCGATGGCGGCCTGACCCTCAACGACATGGTCTACGTTTCACGTCGCCTGGAGAAGGCCGGCGTCGACATGATTCACGTGTCGGGCGGTACCACCATCAAGCGCGGCTCCGCGATTCCCGCCGCCGGTACGCAGCAGGCCTCGCACGCCGCCTGCTCGCGCGAGATTAAGAAGCACGTCAACATTCCTGTCGCCACGGTCGGTCGCATCAACGAGGCCTGGATTGCCGAGGAGCTGATCGAGGACGGCGCCGCCGACATCTGCATGATGGGCCGCGCCAATCTGTGCGATGCCGAGTTCTGCAACAAGGCCGCTGCCGGCAACGCCGACGACATCCGCCCCTGCATTGGCTGCCTGCGCTGCCTGAACGGCATTATGTTTGGCAAGCGCATCTCCTGCACTGTCAACCCGGACGTGGAGCGCGACGAGGCTGGCTACGAGCCTGCCGCCGAGGCTAAGAACGTGCTGGTTGTGGGTGCCGGTCCTGCGGGCATGGAGGCAGCCTACATTGCCGCCAAGCGCGGCCACAACGTGGTGCTCGTGGATAAGCAGGACGAGCCGGGCGGCGAGATGCGCATCGCGGCTGTTCCGCCGGCAAAGCAGGAACTCACCCGCGTGATCAAGTACCAGTATCGCCGTCTTGCTGAGGCGGGCGTGAAGTGCATCTTTGGTACCGAGCTTTCGGCCGAGGACATTCAGCGTGACTACGCGGGCTACGAGGTCGTCCTGGCTTATGGCGCCGAGCCCATCGCCCCGGCCTTCATGCAGGGCTTTAAGCAGGTTATGACGGCCGACGACCTGCTGGGTGGCAAGGCTTTCCCGGGTAAGAAGATCGTCATCGTGGGCGGCGGCACCGTTGGCTGCGAGACGGCCGATTATCTGGCTCCGCTGGTCAACGACCTGTCGCCGGCCAACCGCGATGTCACCGTCATCGAGATGACCAAGACGCTCGCCGCCAACGAGGGCGGTGCCGGTCGCGCGGTGCTCATCACGCGCATGCTCTCCAAGGGCGTCCACGTGCTGACCGAGGCCAAGGTGACCGAGATCACCGAGGACACCATCAGTTACGAGAAGGACGGCGAGGTCCACACCATCACCGGTGCCGATACGCTGGTGCTTGCCATGGGCTATCGTCCCAATACCAAGCTGGCTGATGACCTGGCTGCAGCCGGTGTTGCCACCCACGTGCTGGGCGATGCCCAGAAGTGCGGCAACATCCGCGATGCCATCGGCGATGGCTACAAGGTTGCCTGCGAGCTCTAGTCAACCCCTTGGTGCATGTGAGGCCTATCCCCGCGGCGTCAGTCGGTAGATAGCAAAAAGCGGCGGTCGTCCCGTACATGGGACGACCGCCGCTTGCGTTAGCTGCAATGAGTCGTGCGATTAGAGGCCCAGGATCTCCTTGACCTTGGCGATGATGGCCTCGTCGGTTGCGTTGGCAAAGAAGTACTCCTGGAAGTGTTCGCCGGCAAGTGCGCCCTTCACCAGGTCCTGATCGATCTCGCCCAGAACGTCGACGAGCGGACGCATAGTCACAGCGCGGACGCCGTCGAGGATCTTCTTGTTGCGCTGCTCGGGCTCAACACGCTCGGCAGGATAGCCGTTGCCCGAACCAAAGCCAAAGAGCTTCTCAAAGGTGTACTCGAGGTTGAGCTCCTGGCCCCAGCCGTTCTTGAGGGCGAAGGGCATGGCGACAGCGTTACCGTCGTTGACCTGGGCAAAGGTGTAGGCATCGAGCGGGTCGGCAACATGGCCGCACAGCACGCCGGGGAAGGAGTTGCAGGCGAGCATGGCGCCCTCGCCGGTGCCACAGCCGGTCACGACGTAGTCGGCAGCGCCGGAGTTGAGCAGCACGGCGGCCAGGATGCCGTTCTGCACATAGGTGAGGGGCTTGGAGTCGGCGTCGGCATACATGCCATAGTTAAAGACGGTGTGGCCCATGGGCTCGACAACCTTCTTAAGGGCAGCCTCAATCATAGGGTTCTTGGAGTTCTGAGAGTTCTCATTGATCAGAGCGATCTTCATTGCGAATTACCTTTCTATTTCTAACTTGCGGTGAAATACGGACTGTTTTGCCTGATAGAAGCAAAAACCAATCCTTATCTCACCGCAACTCAAATGAAAAACGAGTGGATGAAACCTGATATGGGCAGTTGCGGCTACGCTTATTGAGGCTGTTTTCCAATGTATGCGAGGATGCCGCCGTCGACGTAGAGGATGTGGCCGTTGACGAAGTTCGACGCGTCGGAAGCCAGGAACACGGCGGGGCCCTTCAGGTCCTCGGGCGTGCCCCAACGGGCGGCCGGCGTCTTGGCAATGATGAACTGGTCAAACGGGTGGCGGCTGCCGTCGGGCTGCGTCTCGCGCAGCGGTGCGGTTTGCGGCGTGGCGATGTAGCCGGGCCCAATGCCGTTGCACTGGATATTGGCCTCGCCAAACTCCGAGCAGATGTTCTTGGTGAGCATCTTGAGTCCGCCCTTGGCGGCGGCATAGCCGGCGATGGTCTCGCGACCCAGCTCGCTCATCATCGAGCAGATGTTGATGATCTTGCCGTGGCCCTTGGCGATCATGCCAGGCAGGCAGGCCTTTGACACGATAAACGGTGCGTTGAGGTCGATATCGACGACGCGGCGGAAGTCCTCGGCGCTCATGTCGAGCATCGGGGTACGCTGGATGACGCCAGCGTTGTTGACCAGGATGTCGGGCGTGGTGCCAAAGTCGGCCTCGATCTTGGCGATGAGCTCGGCGACGACAGTCTCGTCGGTGACGTCGGCAACATAGCCGTGAGCGTCAAAGCCCAGCTCACGGTAGTGCTTCTCGGCTTCGGCGACTTTGTCGGCGTGACGGGCGTTAAAGGCGATCTTGGCGCCGGCCTCTCCGAGCGCCTCGGCAATGGCCATGCCAATGCCGTAGGTGGCGCCGGTCACCAGTGCGACCTTGCCGTCCAGACGGAAGCTGTCCATAAGATCAGACATAGCGATCCTTTCAAAAGAAACGTTCATCTATATAAGTCTTGCTTTTCATACAAGGTCAGTATAGGTGAAGCGGCGTAATAGCCACCCCTTATTCCCTAAAATCAGGTGAACGTTCACTTTTAAAAGGCGAACGGTAGTCTCGCCCTTGCCGTGCGGACGTCTATTTGCTCTGTTCCTGCGCTCCCTCTGCGATCATGTTGCGGTTGTACACCAGATGCAGGTACATCGCGTCGTGCGCTGCGGTGGGATTGCGCGCGGCGATGGCGTCGGCCACGCCACGGTGGGTGCGGATGGTTTCCTCAACCAGCTTTTTGCCGGTCACGTCAATAAACAGGGGGACAGACGCCTTGAGCACGCCCATTAGGCGGGGAACGACGAGGTTGCCGCAGCTTTCGGCGATTGCGATGTGAAACGCGGTGTCGGCGGCAGAATAGTCTTCGTCCCGCGCGGCCAAGTGCTCGGACTCATCGCAAAGCTCTTTAATGCAGATGATTTGATCGTCGGTCGCGTGCTCTGCGGCCATGCTGGCCATCTGCGGCTCGATCATAAAGCGCACTTCGAGCAGGTCGCGTGCCAGGCGCCTCTTGTCATCGATAAAGGTAAAGCCCAGCGGATCGTCGGCAACGCCGGGGTTTGATGCCACATAGGTGCCCGAGCCCTGCTTAATGCGCACGATGTTGCGCGACTGCAGCAGCTTCATAGCCTCGCGTACGGTGCTCCTGCCAGCACCCAGGCGCTCGACGAGCACAGCCTCCTTGGGCAGGCGGTCGCCTTGCTCAAGATGCTCATCCAGGATCAGTTGAATAATTTTCTCCGAAATCTGCTCGGGGAGTCCCGAATCGGCTCGTGCCACGCTTCACCTCATATCAAAAGAATTCATCAGAGCTATTCTAGCTCATTTAACAGAAGCCGCGGTGGTTCGCTCCGACAATGGAGAACTGTAAGTGGCCGTTTACCGTAAAAAACAGATCGTTCAGCAAATACATCAGATGTATTTCGAAAAAGTTTCCCTTTTAAACATCAGACCTATTGAAAACGCGCTATAGTCTAAGCCGAATTCAAAAGGTCTGATGAATTGGAGGAAAGATGTCAGACCCAACGTTTATGGCCGACCCCACCAGGCTGGTCATCGCCGCCATCGTGGGCATCGCGCTGCTGCTTGCGCTCATCATTAAGTTCAAGCTGCATCCTGTGCTTTCGATGATGGTCTCGGCGCTCGCGATCGGCATCGGCGCCGGTATGCCGCTCGACCTGGTGGCGGACACTGTCACCAAGGGCGTGGGAACCACGCTGCAAAACATCGCCCTGCTCATTGGCCTCGGCTCGATGTTTGGCCAGATTCTTGAGGAGAGCGGCGGCGCCAAGAAGATCGCCCGGACCTTCATCGATACCTTTGGGCAGGGTCATTCCAGCTGGGCGCTGGGCATTACCGGTCTGGTTATCGGCACTACGGTGTTCTTTGAGGCCGGCGTGGTCGTTTTGATCCCACTTGCGTTTAGTGTGGCATCGCAGACCAAAAAGTCGACGCTCTACTACGGCATCGCGCTGCTCGCGGGACTTGCCGCTGGTTATGCGTTTGTGCCGCCATCGGCCGGGTCGGTTCTGGTCGCCGGCACGCTCGGTGTCGACCTGGGCACCATGATCCTCGTCGGTATCCCTACCGCCTTCATCGCCATGGCGATCGCCGGCGTCATCTGGGGTCGCAACGTGGGCGGTCGCATCTTTACCGATGTTCCGGAGCACTTTACCTCTGCCGAGGGCGCGAGCGACGAAAAGGAGCTTCCCTCCTTTGGCATGGTGCTTGCCATCGTGCTCACGCCGCTTTGTTTGATTTTGCTGGGCACGCTGTCCTCTTATATCCCCATGCCCGCCGAGCTCGCCTCGATTCTCGCCTTCCTGGGCAAGCCGTTCGTCGCTTTGACGCTCGCCACGCTCGTTGCGATGTATCTGCTGGGTGCGCGCCGCGGTTATTCCGGCGCCGAGCTCAAGGCTCTGCTCGACCGTTCGCTTAAGCCCGTCGGCATGATCTTGCTGGTTATCGCCTGTGGCGGCGTCATTCGCTGGATGCTGCAAGACTGCGGCTTGGGCCAGGTTATCGGCCCTATGCTCGAGGCCTCACCGCTGCCTTTGGTGGTCGTTGCCTTTTTGATTGCCGTCATGGTGCGTGCTTCTGTCGGCAGCTCCATCGTCGCTATGACCATGGCATCGGGCATTATGGCCGCCATGCCTGCGGTCGCTGGTGCTTCGGTGCTCATGCGTGCCGCCATCTGTCTTGCCATCTGCGGCGGTGCCACGGCCCTCTCGCACGTCAACGATGCCGGTTTTTGGATGTGCTCCTCGTTCCTGGAGATTGACGAGAAGACCACCCTCAAGTCCTGGACCGTTATGGAGACGCTCATCGGCCTTTCGGGTCTTGCCTGCGCCCTGGTGATTTCGTTCTTCGCCTAGTTCGCGTAGCTAAGCATCTTTCGCCGAGTGCATCGCTCGGCACCCATTTACACCTGATTCATTAACCAACGATTGGTACAACCGTTCAAACCAAAAGAGGAGAACATCATGGACGAGAAGACCAAGGCACAGATTCAGCAGGAGGCCGCCGACCTGGTTGCCAAGCTGCAGCCGCGTTCCGGCAAGTTCCGCACCATCAGCCCCGAGATGGACCCGCTGCGTCTGGGCTCCGGCTGGACGATCGAGGACCTGGACAAGCCGCAGGTCATCATCGAGTCGACCTTCGGTGATTCGCACCCGGGTTCTGCCGGCCTGTTCGAGCTGGTCGAGGAGGTCCGTGCTGGCGTTGCCGAGGCTGGCGGTCACGGCGCCCGTTACTTCTGCACCGATATCTGCGACGGCGAGGCCCAGGGTCACGACGGCATCAACTACTCGCTGCCCAGTCGCGACATGATCGCCAACATGATCGAGATCCATGCCAAGGCCACCCCGTTCGACGCCGGCGTCTTTGTCGCCAGCTGCGATAAGGGCCTGCCTGCGAACCTCATGGCCATGGGCCGCATCAACATCCCCTCCATCGTCGTTACCGGCGGTGTCATGGATGCCGGTCCCGATCTGTTGACCCTGGAGCAGCTCGGCGCGATTTCTGCCCGCTACGAGCGCGGCGAGATCTCCCACGAGGAGCTTGAGTTTGCCAAGCACAACGCATGCCCCAGCTGCGGCGCCTGCTCGTTTATGGGCACCGCGTCGACCATGCAGGTTACCGCCGAGGCCCTGGGCCTTATGCTTCCCGGCACGGCCCTGCTGCCCGCCACCAGCTCCGATCTGCGTGAGTTTGCGCGCGAGGCCGGCCGTCAGTCCGTGTGGCTCTCCGAGCACAACCTGTGCCCGCGCGACATCGTGACCAAGGAGTCCTTCGAGAACCTCATTATGGTCCACGGTGCCATTTCGGGCTCCACCAACTCGCTGCTGCATATCCCCGCGATTGCCCGCGAGTTTGGCATCGAGATGTCCGCCGACGACTTCGATCGCCTGCATCGTGGCGCTCACTACCTGCTCAACGTCCGTCCCGCAGGCGAGTGGCCGGCGCAGTTCTTCTACTATGCGGGCGGCGTGCCGCGCATCATGGAGGAGATCAAGTCGATGCTTCACCTCGATGTCATGACCGTCACCGGCAAGACTCTCGGCGAAAACCTCGAGGACCTTAAGAACAACGGCTACTACGAGAAGTGCGGTCGTTACCTTGAGAAGTGGAATCTCAAGCGCGAGGACATCATCCGTCCGTTTGACCAGGCCTTCGGCACCGACGGTTCCATCGCCATCCTCCACGGCAATCTTGCTCCCGAGGGCGCGGTCGTCAAGCACACCGTCGTTCCGCGCGAGATGTTCCAGGCCACGCTTAAGGCTCGCCCGTTCGATTGTGAGGAGGACGCTATTCACGCCGTCCTGACGCACGAGATCAAGCCCGGCGATGCCGTTATCATTCGCTATGAGGGTCCCAAGGGTTCCGGAATGCCCGAGATGTTCTACACCACTGAGGCTATCGCCAGCGATCCCGAGCTGGGTGCGAGCATTGCCCTGATCACCGATGGCCGCTTCTCCGGCGCCTCCAAGGGCCCGGCTATCGGTCACGTTTCGCCCGAGGCTGCCATGGGCGGCCCGATTGCCCTGATCGAGGAAGGTGATCTGATCCAGATCAACATCCCCGAGCGCTCGCTGTCCATCGTGGGCATCGCCGGCAAGGAGATGGAGCCGGCTGAGGTCGACGCCGTCCTGGCCGAGCGCCGAGCCGCTTGGAAGCCCAAGGCTAATCGTTATACCTCCGGCACGCTCAAGTTCTTTACCGAGCATGCAGTTTCCGCCATTCAGGGTGGCTATATGGAGTAGCGCCCGGGCGCATCAAATTTCCCCTCTCATAGATGCGTGGCACGAAAAGCCCCGAGCTCATACGAGCTCGGGGCTTTTTTCAACCTTAGCTAAAAGCCTCGTCCCTAAATGACTGGTTGGAAGTTGCGCCGAATTGGGGATAGTTTGACGGCGCGGGTGTCGCCAGCGGCCCCTATTTCGCCGTAAATGAGGAGATGGGGGATGCGATAGTATTACGTGGTGATATTCGACAAACCGTGGGCTTCATCCGAGGGCTTTATGGAACAACACCAGCATTATCAGAGCCTGCAAGATCAGGCATACAACGCATTGCGCTCCAAGATCATCTATGCCGAGCTCAAGCCCGGCACGCGCCTTTCGGCGATTGGTCTGGAAAAAGAGACAGGAATCGGGCGTACGCCCATTCGCGAATCCTTTGTGCGCCTGCGCGAGCAGGAGCTGGTCGAAACACGTCCCAAAAGCGGCACCTACGTTTCTAAGATCAGCATGGAACACGCCGAGAATGCCTGTTTCTTGCGCGAAAAGCTCGAAAGAAGCGTACTCATTAAATGTTGTTCGGCTGCTACGCCCGAGCAAAAGCAGCGGCTTGAGCAGATTCTTGCCGAGTCCGAGTCGCTCGACCATGGCGAAACGCGTCGCTTTTTCGACCTGGACAACCTGTTCCATGAGACGTGTTTTGCGATTGCCGGCCGTCACATGTTGTGGGATTGGATGAAGAGTGTCAATACGCATTTTGAGCGATACAACTGGTTGCGTATGGTGTCGCAGGATTTGGATTGGGAGCCGATTCGTCGGCAGCACCGCCGGATTCTCGAGGCCATTAAGAGGGGCGATACCGACACGGCAAGCTATCTGGCCGAGACGCACTTGCATCTGATGCCCGAGGAGCAGGGCCCGGTTATCGCCTTGCATCCCGACTATTTTGAGCTGTCCAAAGACTCGGCCATCTAACTCGTTCCCTTCATTAGTTGCGGTGAAATAGGGATTGTTTTGCGGCTCTGATGGTGTAAACAGTCCGTATCTCACCGCAACTGCCGGGGTACTATCGGGGCACGAAAAAGCTGCGGCGCCGCTTGGAGGAAAAGACCGGAAGCAAGGGTCCATTCCTCCAGACGGCGCCGTAGCTGTTTTGGTGGCTTGGCTTTTGTCGAAGTGGCTCTGCTGGGCGTGGTCGCCAACCGAGCAGGAAAAGCGGTTCGGGGGCGTGTCGCTTCCGTCACGTTCTATCAGCATACAAGACGGTTTCGGTTCTTGTTCGTGACGGAAACGGCGCGCTTCCGAGCCGCTTTAAAAGAAAGGGGGCGAGGTCTAGGGCACGCCCCCTTTCACGATAGAGAGCTAAACCTAGCCGCGGACCTTCTTGACGACGTCCATGGCCTCGCGGGCAATCTGCTCGACCTTGGAGAAGTCGCCGTCGGCAAACAGGGCCGGCTTGACCATCCAGGTGCCACCGCAGGCGATGATGGCAGAGGAGCTCAGGTACTCCTCGACGTTGGCGGTGCTCACGCCGCCGGTAGGCATAAAGCGGTGACCGACAAACGGAGCGGCGAGGGCCTTGATGGTGTTTAGGCCGCCATACTGGGACGCGGGGAAGAACTTGGTGACCTTGAGGCCCAGGTTCTCGGCTGCGGTGACCTCGGAGGGAGTCACGGTGCCGGGAAGGACGGGCAGGTCGATGTCGATGCAGTGCTTCACGACGTTCTCGTTGTAACCCGGGGAGACGATGAACTTGGCACCGGCGGCGCGGGCCTGCTCAACCTGCTCGACGGTCAGGACAGTGCCGGCGCCAACGCACATCTCGGGCTCGGCCTCGGCCATGGCGGCGATGCACTCGGCGGCGCAGGCGGTGCGGAAGGTGACCTCGGCGGACTTCATGCCGGCTGCCATAAGGGCGTGGGCGAGCGGTGCGGCGTCCTCGACCTCATCGAGCACGACGACCGGCACGATGCCCAGGGACTCAAGCGTGGTGTAGAACTGATCGAACATGATGTTCCTTTCGATGTGAGGCGCGCGGGTGCGCGTAATTGCCAAAGAAGATTGGCCATGAGCCGGTTCCGGATTGGTTATCGGAGGCACTGCTTGGGTCACAAGCAATTTCGGAACCGGCTACGAGGCCAGTCGTGAAGGAATGCCAGACAAAACCGGAATGGGACTAAGTGGTTCTGCCTGGCCGGGGAAAGCGGGGAGCGAGCTGCAGGGGTATTGGTATGGGAAACTGCAGCTCGCGGAATGGGGAGCGAATTAACGGGCGACGCGGGTGCCACCGTCGGCGGCGTTTGCCACGGCGGCAATCTCGTCAGCAGTCACCAGGTTGGAATCGCCCTTGATGGTGAGCTTGAGGATCGAGGCCGCAATGGCGTAGTTGACGGCAGCCTGCGGGTCAAAGTCGTTGATGAGGGCATGGACGAGTCCTGCGTTGAAAGCATCACCGGCAGCAACGCCCTCGAGCACGTGCACATCGTGAGCGGGGGAGAACCAGTGCTCGCCGCTCTCGGCGTCAAAGAGCATGCCCATCCAGATGGAGCGTTCGACGCAGGAGATGTTGCGAACGACCGAGGCGACCTTTTTGCAGCCGTACTCGGCGCAGATCTGACGGGCCATCTCGACATAGGTGTCGCGCTCCTCGATGCCGTGGGCAAGGGAACCAGAGACGCAGGTCATGCCGAGGCCGGCAGGCGCATCCTCGTCGTTGGCGATGCAGATGTCGACGAGCGGCAGAAGCTCCTTCATGGTGTCCTGCGACTTCTCGGGCGACCACATCTTGCCGCGATAGTTCACGTCGCACACGGTGGTTATGCCCTTGGCGCGGCAGACGGCGAGCGCCTCCTTGCAGGCGGCGGCCATCTCATCGGAGACGGCGGGGGTCACGCCGGAGAAATAGAAGACATCGATGCCCTTGAGGATCTTGTCCCAGTCAAAGACGTCGCGCTTGGCCATGTTGATGGCGGAATACTTGCGGTCGTAGACGCAGCCGTTGCCGCGCTGCGAGGCGCCGACCTCAAACACATAGGAGCCAAGACGGTCGCCCTGACGCACGACGCGCGTGGTGTCGACGCCGTAGGCCTTCAGCGAGCGCAGCGCGCACTCGCCCAGACGGTTGGCCGGGACAACGGAGACGTAAGCGGCCTTGTCGCCTTGGTAAGCCAGGGAAAGCGCGGTGTTTGCCTCGGCGCCGCCGTAGCGGACATCAAACTCGGTCGCCTGCTCAATGCGCAGATGGTCTTTGGGCGAGAGCCTCATCATGATCTCGCCGAAGGTAAGAACCGTTTTATCCATGGTCGTGCAGCTCCTTCTTGCTCGTGCGTACACCTTTGATATGGCGTTGGCACGGAGGTGCCAAGATGGTAGGGTACATCTTTGCACCACCGTGCCAACGCTTGCCGAAATCGGTTTACGAAATCGGTTTCGTTTCGAGTTGTAGTATACTCACCTACAGCGTTTTGCAACCGGCATTTTTAAAAAATGCCTAAAATGGCTCAGACTGCTGACAATTGGGAAACGGGGTGCGCTATGGCGCAGATGAGGATTAAGGACATTGCCGCCGAGGCGGGCGTGAGTCCGGCCACGGTCTCGCGCTATCTCAACAACCGCCCCGGGCAGATGACCGAGGAAACCCGTGCTCGCATTGCGGCGGTTATCGAGCGCACCGGCTATCGCCCACGTGCCGCCGCGCGCAATCTGCGCAGCTCACGCACCAACCTCATCGGCGTGATCTTGGCCGACATCGCCAACCCGTTCTCCAGCGCCATGCTCGAGGGCCTTTCCGCTAGCGCCGCCGCGCGCGGCTGCTCGCTTATGACGGCCATTAGCGGCAACGATCCCGCTAAGGAAGCAGAGTCGCTCACCAGACTTATCGATGCCGGCACGGACGGCCTGGTCGTCAACACCTGCGGAGGCAACGACGAGGCAATCGCCGCGGCAGCGGGGCGCCTGCCCGTTGTGCTGCTCGACCGCGATGTTGCCGACGGCGGCATCGATTTGGTGACATCTAACAACCGTGAGCTGGTCGCTGGCTTGGTAGACGCCTTGGCTGCTGCGGGCAGCGAGCGCCTGTGCCTGCTCACCGAGGCGAGCGACGACAGCCCCGTGCGTCGCGAGCGCGCCGAGGCCTTTACCGACGAGCTGTCGCGACGCGGCCTTGCCGGCGAGGTTGTCACCTTGGCCGATGGCGGTGCCACTGGCGTTGGCCGCTTGGACGAGACCATCCGCGGCTATGCGGGCAAAAGACTCGGCCTTATCGCTGTCAACGGCCTGGTCTTCCTGCGCCTGACCGAGGCGCTGGCGCAGCTTGGTCCCTCGCTGCCGGCGGGGCTCAAGATCGCGACGTTTGACGACTATCCCTGGAACCATGTGCTCTTTGGCGGTGTGACCACGGCAGCGCAAGACACCATCACCATTGCCGAGCGCGTAGTCGAGCGCCTGTCCGAGCGCATCGACGTCGTTACCACCACGGTGGGCGAGGCCGCAAAGCTCGCCCCCAAGCGCATCGAGATTCCCGGCCACATCGAACATCGCGCATCAACCTCGCGCTAGTCTGTATGATAATATATAGATAATGTCACACAGGAGGTATCCATGGCTGCGTCTGTGCTGAGTGTGCGAGTGGACTCGTCAATTAAAGACTCATTTGCCGAACTGTGCGAAGAGCTTGGCATGACTTCGTCTGTTGCGGTCAATATGTTTATGAGGCAGATGCTGCGCGAGCGCTCTCTGCCGTTTGTTCCTTCACTTGGTAAAAGCTTTGCGAGCGAAAGCGCCGCGACGGGCATTTTGGATACTGCCCAGATTGAGTCCGCCGTCCGCGAGGCAGCCAGCTCGATTCCCGCCATCAAAACCGTGATTCTTTTTGGTTCGTATGCCCGGGGCGAGGCACATGTCGATAGCGATATTGACTTGCGTCTCGAAGTCGATCGCGAACAGGGCTTTGGTCTTTTCGCGTTGTCGGCGTTTGGCGAGGCGGTTCGCAAAGAAACCGGGAAGCAGGTTGACCTTGTCTCGAGTGACTATCTTGATGACGATCTTGCCGCGGTAATCGAGCGCGAAGGAGTGATCCTTTATGATCGCGCGTAAGTCAGACAGCCTTCGCGCCCAAGAGGTTTTGGATGCCATCTCTGAAACGAACGAGCGCATCAAGGCTTTTGATATCACCGAGGACCAGTTTCTGCATGCGAATGACGTGCGGACGAGGGCGTTGGCGGACTCCCTTTTGATGTGTGCGCTTAGGGTGACGGAAGAAGCGGGCAAATTGTCGGAACGCTCGCAGCGGCTTCATCCCGAAATTGAGTGGCGTGGAATTATCGGCATGAGAAATTATCTTGCGCATGATTACGGCAATGTTGACCGCTCGGTTGTTTGGGATGCAGTGACGATGGAGTTCCCTACGCTGGAACGAGCCTGTAGACAAATTGTCTCCGAATCTGAACGCTAGCCGCTCATTCGTGACTGCCTGTTCGCGCACGTTTTTTGAGCGCTTGATACGCTTTAACCCTGCGGAAACATTTTTCTGCGATAGTATCTGCGATATAGACCAGTCGAAACCCGCCCGAAAGAAAGGGGAGCGACATGAACCAGCAGAACATCGATTACGTACTCCGCTCCGTAGAGCAGCGTGACATCCGCTTTGTGCGTCTGTGGTTTGTCGACATTCTCGGCCGCCTCAAGAACTTTGCCATTAGCCCCGAGGACCTCGAGGTCGCTTTTGAGGAGGGTATTGGCTTTGACGGCTCCGCCATCGAGGGCTTTGCCACGCCCGAGGAAGCCGACATGCTGGCGTTTCCCGATGCTTCGACCTTCCAGATCCTACCGTGGCGTCCGAGCCATAACGGCGTTGCCCGCGTGTTCTGCGACGTGTGCACTCCCGATCGCAAGCCGTTTGCCGGCGACCCGCGCGATGCGTTGCGCCGCATGTTCTACAAGGCCGAGAAGGCCGGCTATCTGCTCAACGTGGGCGCCGAGCTGGAGTACTACTACTTCTCCGACGAGCACACCCCCGAGCCGCTCGACAACGTGGGCTACTTCGATCTTTCGGTGAGTGACGCCGCCCGCGACCTGCGCCGCAACACGGTCCTCACGCTCGAGAAGATGTCCGTGCCCGTGGAGTACACCTTCCACGCCGCCGGTCGCTCGCAGCACGGCATGAGCCTGCGCCACGCCGAGGCCCTGAGCATGTCCGACGCCATCACCACGGCAAAGCTCATCATTAAGCAGCAGGCCTACGAGAGCGGTTGCCACGCCTCCTTTATGCCCAAGCCGTTGGCGGGCGAGGACGGCAGCGCTATGTTCCTGTGCCAGTCGCTATTCGACCACGACGGCAACAATGTCTTTTGGGGCGAGGGCGACGAGAGGTACCATCTCTCTGACATCGCCAAACACTACATGGCCGGTATCCTGGCGCACGCGCGCGAGATCAGCGCTATCACTAACCCCACGGTCAACTCGTACAAGCGCATCACCACGGGTGGCGACTCCGTACCGCAGTACGCCACGTGGGGCCTGCGCAACCGCGCGAGTATGGTCCGCATCCCGGTCTACAAGCCCGGCAAGCAGCTGTCCACGCGCATCGAGCTGCGCAGTCCCGACCCCATGGCCAACCCGTACCTGGTCAACGCCGTCACGCTGGCGGCTGGTCTCGACGGCATCGAGCGCAAGCTGGAGCTCCCGCCCGAGGCAACGGCCGAGACGCTCAAGCTCACCGACCGCCAGATGCTCGAGGCCGGCTACACGCCGCTGCCGCGCTCGCTCAAAGAGGCACTCGACGTGTTTGAGGACTCGCAGTTTATGAAGGATGCCCTCGGCGAGCACATCCACAGCTTCTTCCTCAAAAAGAAGCGCGACGAGTGGCATAAGTTTGAGTCTACGATCACCGAGTGGGAGATCAAGCATTATCTGGCGAACTCCTAATCGCGCTGGCTTGTTCCAGTACGATTGAGCTCATTTCCTTGGAGGTCGATATGTCCGAAAAGAGTGCCCTGTTCATGGCGCGCACGACGCGCTTCCACGAGTTTGCCCGCAGCTTGACGACCACCCTGGGTGTCGAGGTGAGCCTGGCTACCCCCGATTCGCCGACTGCGGCGCACGACTTTGACCTGCTGATCCTCGATTCCGACGGTATCCGCAGCGACCGCATCGATCAGATTGCCAAGTGGCTTGACGATCGCGGCGGCGTCCCCATGTTGGTGATTGTCGACGACGAGGCACTCGGCACCCTGCGCCTGCCGAATCACGCGCATGCCGACTTTGTATGCCCCACGGCGACGCCCAACGAGCTCAAGGCTCGCGCACAGCGCCTGATGGGCGAGGAGGAGACCGTCGCCGCCGACGATGTGCTCAACATCGATAACCTCGAGATCAACCTGGCCACCTACCAGGTGACGCTTGATGATGAGCCTATCGACCTGACGCTGATGGAGTACTCGCTGCTGAGCTTTTTGGCGACGCATCCCAACCGTGCCTACAGCCGCGAGGTGCTGCTGCACCGCGTGTGGGGCTTCGAGTACTGCGGCGGCACGCGCACCGTCGACGTGCACATCCGACGCATCCGCTCCAAGGTGGGCCCGCAGATCGCGGCACACATCACCACCGTCCGCGGCGTGGGCTATCTGTTTAAGGACTAGATTTCCACCATAAAGGGGACAGGCACCTTTGTGGTGGTTTTGACGTAGGTACGGGTTCCTTTCGGGCCTGCAACAGAACTTAAGCATTCCTAAAAGATTGCGTTCTCATACACGAGCACCTGCATATTGGGGTACAACTCAACGTGAACAATGATGGCCCGCCACGTGTTTGGCGGGCCTTTGGTTATTTGACGAAAGGATTGCAGCTATGAGCGAGAACGATTCCCAGCGTCCCCAGGATGTGGGCAATGCCGGCGAGACTCAGCAGCAGCCGCGCGTGCAGGTGGAGTCGACGCCTGCCGACGGCAACATTCCCTACGTGCAGGCCTACGACACACAGACCGGCAAGCCGCTGGGCAGCCAGCAGGTTGTAAACAAGCACACAGTGGTCAAGACTAAGACCAAAAAGCTGCCGATCTTTATTACGGCACTTGCCGGTTGTGCCTGCGGTGCCCTGCTGGTCATTGCGCTCATTATGAGCGGCACGCTCGATATCGGCGGCGGCAGGAACGCCGTGACGGCGGGTGCTTCGGGTTCATCGACGCAAAAGATCACCATCGACTCCGAGGACACCACGCTGGCCGAGGCCGTTTCTGCCAAGGCCCTGCCCTCCGTCGTTTCCATCACCGCCACTTCGAGCGGCAGCCAGAATGGCTCGCTTTCGCAGTCTGCCGACGAGTCGGATAGTTCGGGCAGTGTCGGTTCGGGCGTGGTACTCGATACCGAGGGCCACATCCTCACCAACAACCACGTGGTCGATGGTTACGACCAGTACGTGGTGACCATGGACGACGGCACCACCTACGAGGCCGAGTTCGTGGGCAACGATGCTTCGAGCGACCTGGCCGTCATCAAGCTCAAGGATGCAGACGCCTCCAAGCTCACGCCGATTGAGATCGGTGACTCTTCCAAGCTCAACGTGGGCGAGTGGGTCATGGCCATCGGCTCGCCGTTTGGCAACGAGCAGTCCGTCTCCACGGGTATCGTGTCGGCGCTGTATCGCTCCACGGCCATGAGCTCTACCAGCGGCAATACCATCTACGCCAATATGATCCAGACCGATGCTGCCATCAACCCGGGTAACTCCGGTGGCGCGCTCGTCAACGACAACGGCGAGCTCGTGGGTATTAACTCGCTTATCGAGAGCTATTCGGGCTCCAGCTCGGGCGTGGGCTTTGCCATTCCCGTTAACTACGCCAAGAACATTGCCGACCAGATTATCGACGGCAAGACGCCGGTGCATCCGTACATGGGCGCCACGCTTTCGAGCGTCAACGCGCTCAACGCCCGTACCAACAAGCTGAGCACCGATAGTGGTGCGTACGTGGCGAGCGTCGTCGAGGACGGTCCCGCCGCCAAGGCCGGCATCCAGGAGGGCGATGTCATTACCAAGCTGGGCGACGACGAGATTACGAGCGCCGACGGCCTGATCATCGCGCTGCGCAGCCACGAAGTGGGCGAGAAGGTCGAGATCACGCTCATGCGCGGTAAGGACGAGAAGAAGGTCACCGTCGAGCTGGGCTCTGACGAGGAGCTGCAGAGCCAGCAGCAGGACGACAGCGCGACCGATACCGGCAACGGCGGTATTACCGATGAGCAGCTGCGCCAGTACCTGGAGGAGCTGCTGGGCCAGCAGGGCCAGGGTCAAGGCTACGGTCAGGGCTACTAGCGAGCCGCTTCGCACATATCGAGGCCAGAGGGGCTGTCCCATCAACGCGGGACAGCCCCTCTTTTCTTATTGATCCGTTGGGGACGGAGGAAAACGGATCATTTAGAGCTGATAAGAGCATGGTTTAATCGCGCGACCCACCCCGGTTCGGCGGCTGCCGATTCGGTGCGGTTCGAAAGGGCTATTCGGCACCATGGTGACCGGTGGTACTCTAGTATCCGTTTGAAATCGAGCGAAGGAGTGCCGCTATGGAGCAATCGAGCCTGTTTGGTGACGGTGTGGACATCGATGCCGAGACGCCCGCGAGCACGGATACCGCTGCACTGGCCGACGCCCATGCCCAGGCCGCCGCGCGCGCGGCTGAGTTACGCCATGAGCTCGATTACCACGCCTATCGCTACTACATGCTCGATGCGCCCGAGATCACGGACGCCGCCTTTGACAAAATGCTCGTTGAGCTGCAGGAAATCGAGGCGACCTACCCCGATTTGGTAACGCCCGACAGCTACACCCAGCGCGTGGGCGGGTACGTGAGCGAGCAGTTTACGCCGGTCACGCATATGGCGCGCATGTATTCCATGGACGATGCCATGGATCTGGACGAACTCGACGCATGGCTCCAGCGCACCGAGGACGCGCTTGGTGCCGGCAGCGTCACCTATACCTGCGAGCTTAAGATCGACGGTCTGGGCGTGGCCCTTACCTACCAAAACGGCACCTTCGTACGCGCAGCCACACGCGGCGATGGCACCACGGGCGAGGACGTGTCGCTCAACGTCCGTACCATCAAGGATGTGCCCATGCACCTGTCCGAGCCGGCGCTCGCTCACATGGGCGCCGACCGCGAGCGCGCCATCGAGGTGCGCGGCGAGGTCTACATGCCTAAGGGCAGCTTTGTTCGTCTGAATGAAGAGGCCGATGCCGAGGGGCGCGACCCCTTCGCCAACCCGCGCAACGCTGCCGCCGGCAGCCTGCGTCAGAAGGATCCCAAGGTCACGGCGCGCCGCGACCTAGCCACCTTTATCTACGCCATCGCCGATACCGATCCGCTGCACGTCCACAGCCAGCGCGAATTTCTCGACTGGCTGCGCAGCGCCGGTTTTAGCGTCAACCCCAACGTGGCCCGCTGCGCCACGCCGGCCGAGGTCCACGAGTTCTGCGCCCAGGCCCTCGAACATCGCGGTGACCTGGACTACGACATCGACGGCGTGGTCGTAAAGGTCGACAGCTTCCAGCAGCAGCTCGACCTGGGCTTTACTGCCCGCGCACCGCGCTGGGCCATTGCCTTTAAGTTCCCACCCGAGGAAAAGCAGACCGTCCTGCGCGAAATTCGCATCCAGGTGGGTCGCACCGGTGTGCTCACGCCGGTCGCCGAGTTCGACCCGGTGACGGTCGCCGGCTCCACCATCGCGCGCGCCACACTGCACAACATCGACGAGATCCGCCGCAAAAACGTGCGCGAGGGCGATACCATCATCGTGCACAAGGCGGGCGACGTAATCCCTGAGGTCGTGGGTCCGGTGCTTGACAAGCGTCCGGCCGACAGCGTTGACTGGCAGATGCCCGAGGTCTGCCCCGTGTGCGGCAGCCCCGTGGTCCACGAGGATGGCGAGGTGGCCTACCGCTGCGTATCGATCGACTGCCCCGCACAGCTCAAGGAGCGTCTGCTCCATTGGGTGAGCCGCGGCTGCATGGACGTGGACGGCCTGGGCGACGAAATCGTCGACAAGATGATCGCTGCCGGCCTGATCCACGATGTCGCGGACTTCTACCAACTCACGGTCGACGACATCGCAGGCCTGGACACGGGCCGCGTGTACGCCAGCTCCAACAGCAAAAAGGGCGTCAAGAAGGGCGACCCCATTCCGGTAGGCCTCAAGACGGCCGAGAAAATCATCGCCGAGCTCAACAAGTCCAAGAGCCAGCCACTCGGGCGTGTGCTGTTTGCCCTGGGCGTCCGCCATGTGGGCAAGAGCGTGGGCGAGGTCATCGCCGAGCGATTCCTGTCGATTGACAAGCTCATCTTGGCGAGCGAAGAGGATATTGCCGAGTGCGAGGGCATCGGTCCCAAGATTGCGGCGAGCGTCAAGCAGTTCCTGGCCGTGCCCGAAAACCTTGCCGTGCTGGAGCGTCTGCGCCAGGCAGGCCTGTCGCTCGAGGTTGACTTGGGCGCTGCGCACGCGCAAGCCGCAGCCGACGCTGGCGTGGCAGGCGAGCTCGCCGACGCTCAACCGCTCGCGGGTCTGACCTTTGTGCTCACGGGCACGCTCGTCAACCGCACACGCGACGAGGCGGGCGCGGCGCTCAAGGTGCTCGGCGCCAAGGTTTCGGGCAGCGTGTCAAAGAAGACGAGCTATCTGGTCGCCGGCCCCAAAGCGGGCTCCAAGCTCACCAAAGCCGAGCAGCTGGGCGTGCCCGTGCTGGATGAGGACGCACTCGAGCAGATCTTAGCTACTGGTCAGGTGCCAGAGGCGTAAGGCATCGATAGCCAAATTGAAGAACCGCCCGGAAGCACGATGCCTTCCGGGCGGTTCTTACTTTGCTGGGGAAACGGGCACCGTGATCTGCGTCACGTAGGTCTCTGGGTCATCGCTGATGATGTCGTCGATGAGGGCGATTTCGCGTCGCCTCGCTACGCCACCAGCTTGTCAAAAGCCCCGCGCCGGTTGAGCACGATAAAGGCAATCACGCAGATGGCCGCCGACAGAATCGATCCGCACGGCGAGGCGATGCCCATGGGGAACAGCGTGTCGGAATAGGCGTTCGACAGCAGCCATGCACCGGGCACGCGAATGAGCACCACGGCCAGCACGTTGTGCGCAAAGCCGATGTAGCTCTTGCCATACGCAGCGAAAAAGCCGCTAAAGCAAATGTGGATGCCGGCAAAGATCGCGTCAAATATATAGCTGCGCATATAGCCGGCACCCGCCGTGACCACCGCGGCGTCCTTGGCAAAAAAGCCGATAAACGTCGGCGCCACCAGCCACATCAGCACCGTGATCAGGCAGCCGTACACCACCGAGATCGTCATGGCGTCTTTGAGCACCTGCCGCGCGCGGTCGCCCTTGCCCGCGCCGGCGTTTTGCGCCGTGAGCGCGCTGACGGTGGCGCCCATGGAACTCGGCACAATGAACAAAAAGCTGATCATCTTCTCGACCAGGCCCACGGCGGCGGCGTCGACGAGCCCTCGGTGGTTGGCGATGACGGTGATAAACATAAACGCCACTTGGATGCAGCCGTCCTGCACAGCCACGGGCACGCCGATCTTAAGGATGCTACCGAGCACTTCGGGCTGGGGGCGCAGGTCGCTGCGCTTGAGGTGAATGTGCGTACGGCGGCTCTTGAGCCACACGAGCGCGAGGGCCACGCTCGCCGTCTGCGCGATGACCGTGCCGAGCGCCGCGCCCACGGGGCCGAGCCCCATGTGGCCGATAAACAGAAAGTCGAGCGCGATGTTGATGATGCACGCCACGCCGATCACGTACATGGGCGAGCGCGAATCGCCCAGGCCGCGAAAGATGGCAGAGAGGATATTGTACGCGGCGATAAAGGGAATGCCGATAAAGCAGATACGCAGGTAGGCGGCAGTGCCTTCGACCGCTTCGGCTGGCGTGCCAATGAGTGCCACAATCTGCGGACACAGTGCGAGCAGGACAGCGGCCAGCACCACCGAGACACCCATAAAGAGCGTGATGGTGTTGCCGATGGCGGTCGCGGCGCGATCGAAGCGGCGCGAGCCCACGGCGTGGCCGACGATGACCGTCGTTCCCATGGCCAGACCCACGAGCGTCACGGTAATGATATAGAGCGTCTGCGCGCCGTTGCCCACGGCGGTGATGCCGGCGGCGCCGCTAAACTGTCCCATCATGTACAGGTCGGCCATGCCGTAGAGCATCTGCAAAAAGTACGAGAGCATATAAGGCAGGGCAAAGACCGCGATGGTCTTGAGGACATTGCCGCGTGTGAGGTCGTGTTCCATGGGCGGGCACTTTCTGGCTTGGTTCGTTTACGTACCAGTGTAGTGAAAACCCTACAACGATTGTAGAGTCAAGGTTTGTGTCGGCAGTGGGGCGAAAAAGTCACGCTCCAAGCACGATGCTTTGACCCCTCCATGCCCCTCACCTAGCCTCAAACCATCACAACATTCGCCGTTTTTTGCCAAAATCGGGAAAAGCATCGAATGTTGTGATGGTTTTTCTGCCACTCGGCCGGGTGGAATCGCTTTCTTGTGCACGAAGGTGTGCGGACCCGTGGGCAGGGGAATAAGGTTGGTTATCCGACTCCATTGGAGGGCTCATGGACCTGCCGATCGTCTTGTCCCATAAGACTGCCTGGCTGTACCACAACGTGGCGCGCCCGTCCGAGCCGCTCTCGCGAGCAAGCAGCCTATACGATGAGGACTCGCTTGCTAGCGAGGCGGAGCCGACTGCGAGCCTGCCCAAATTGGGACTCGATGCCAAGGGACTGAGGGCTTCGACAGCAGTTGGGATCGTTACCGACTATCTGGTTTCGCTTGGTATTCCACGAGAAGAGCTCGATCATATCGACACACTCGTCAACTTCGATTTTGAGCGTTCGACGCCGGCTGGGTTTAGGTGCCACGTGTTTGGGGCGCCGGTACCTCCAGGCCATCTTATCGAGGTGGCAGAGGGCCTTCTGGTGGTTGATGAGGCCATGTGCTTTGTCCAAGCGGGTTCGTGGATGAGTGAGCCCGAACAGCTGGAGTATGGTTATGAAATCTGCGCCCGATACCATTTGAATCATCTGTCGACAGGCGATTATATCGAGATGGGGCAGAGGTATACCGTTGCCGACTTGATTGCCTATTGCAATGAGAACCGATCTCGTCAGGGGGCCATACGCGCGGCCGCCGTGCTCAAGCGCGTGCACGATGGCGCGCGGTCGCCCATGGAGACGGCCACCGCAATCATGGTCGTAGCAAAACGTTCCCAGGGCGGGCTGGGATACGCCAAGATCGAGCTCAACCATTGGGTCGATGTTCCCAACGAGTTCAAGTATCTCGCAAAGGCCGGGTATTTCGAGATCGACGTATATGCGCCTGCGAGCGGTACGGGGATTGAATATAACGGCTCGGACCATCTTGATAAGCAGCGCAGCGCGTCGGATGCGGAGCGTATGACCGTGCTGAGCGCGCTGGGCTTTAGGATGATCGTCCTCACCGGGACTCAGTTTGCCCATCAGCTGCAATTGCACCGGGCGATGAACGCCATCGCACTCGCTATGGGGCTTAAGTGCGACCGAAGCGAAGCGTTCCAGAAACGTCAAAACGACCTGCGAGAATTCGTGATTCGACACTGGGACGGCGGCCTTTAGGGGCGTTTTGGTCCTTCTACGGGGTGCCGTGGGCAGGCAGACCATCACAACATTCGACGCTTTTCCTCAAAATCGAAAAAAGCATCGAATGTTGTGATGGTTTGTATGCTGAGGATGGGCTTGGAAAGTCCGTTTTGCTCAAAGCGACCTGTCCTGTCGTACGGGTGTCGGCATGATTCTCTCGTGGGGTATTATGTTTTCCGAAGAATAAAACGCCGCGCGAGGGGAGGGCTGCGTGGACGGGCACGTGCAACATGACGGCTTTGGCCGCGACATCAACTACCTGCGCATTGCCGTTACCGACAAGTGCAATTTCCGCTGCATTTACTGCATGCCGGCCGATGGCGTGGCACCCCGCGCGCACGACGAGCTGCTCAGTGCCGAGGAAATCGCCCGCTTTGTGCGCTTGGTGGCGGGGGAGGGCATTCGCCGCGTGCGCCTGACGGGCGGCGAGCCGCTGGTCAGTCGCCGTATCATTCCGCTCATCCGTGACATCCGCGCGATTCCGCAGATCGAGGATATCTCGCTCACCACCAATGGCGCCCTGCTGCCCAAGCTGGCGCCGCAGCTCAAAGACGCCGGGCTTAACCGCGTCAACATTTCACTCGATACGCTCGACCCCGTGCTGTTTGGAAAGATCACGCGCCTGGGTCGGCTCGAGCAGACCATGGCCGGCATCGACGCGGCGCTGGCTTGGGGCTTTGAGCCCGTTAAGGTCAACTGTGTTGTGGTGCGTCGGCTCAACCAGGATGTGGCAGCCCTTGCGCGGCTCACGCTCGACCGCCCCATCCACCTGCGCTTTATCGAATACATGCCCATCGGCGACGAGCGCACGAGCTCGCATTGCGCTGTGGACCCGCATGCGCCCACGCTCAACCCCGAGCTGTGGGACGCGAGCGATACCGTGCCGAGCGACGAGCTGCGGGCGCGCATCAATGCCGGGGCCGCCGCGACGGGGCTGGGCGAGCTCGAGCCGCTCGACATCAACGACGCTCCTGTCGGCGCAGGCCCTGCGCGCTACTGGCACTTTCCGGGCGCGGCGGGAACGGTCGGCTTTATTAGCGCCATGTCCAACCATTTTTGCGCGAATTGCAACCGTCTGCGCCTGACGGCCGATGGCAACGTGCGTCCGTGCCTGTTCAGCGATGCCGAGTATTCGGTGCGTGAGGCGCTGCGCCGTGGTGATGATATGCAGGTACTTTCGATTTGGCGCGATGCCGTGGCCCACAAACCGCAGGAACACGCGATAATTGAGGGCACGCAACGATTTATGTCCCAAATCGGAGGATGATCATATGGCCAAGAGCAGGTACGCCGATGCCACCAAGGCCGCTCGCAGGGCCGCGATGTCTGCCTACAAAGCTACGGCTGCGGCCAGTAACACCGCTGAGTCTGCGGCAGTACAGCCGTCTGCCGGCGCTGCTGCCGAGTCCGTCCGCGACGCCCGTCGCGACGAGCTGACGCACGTGGACGCCAAGGGCGAGGTTCGTATGGTCGACGTGTCCGACAAGGCCGAGACCCATCGCATCGCCATCGCCGAGGGCACCATTCTCATGCATCCCGAGACGCAGACCATGGTGCTGCAGGACCGCGCCAAAAAGGGCGACGTGCTTGCCTGCGCGCGCGTGGCGGGCATCATGGCCATCAAACGCACGAGCGACATCATCCCCATGTGCCATCCGCTGCTCATTACTAAGAGTAAGTGCGACATTGCGCCCATCGCTCCGGCGGGGACGCCGGCCGAGGACGTGCCCGAGGGCTGGGCGCCGGCACGCGCGGACGGGCAGGTTGGCTTTCACGTACTGGTTACGGCCGGCGTGACGGGCAAGACGGGTATCGAGATGGAGGCCCTGACCGGCGCGAGTGCCGCGTGTCTGACCATCTATGACATGTGCAAGGCCGTCGATCGCGGCATGGAGATCGTCGACGTGCGCCTGCTGCACAAGGAGGGCGGCCGCTCGGGCGTGTGGGATCGCGCAGAGCGTCAGGCCGCTGCTGTTGAGGCCGTGGGAGCCGCAGACGGTAACGCGCCCGCGAGCGCACCCGTCGCCGTCGCGCCCGCAGCTCCGACACCGGCCGTCCCCGCGATCGCGTTTATCGGCTACCAAAACTCGGGCAAGACCACGCTCGTCGAGAAGGTCATTGCCGAGCTCACCCGCCGCGGCCTGCGCGTGGGTTCGCTCAAGCATCATGGGCATCACGGCTTTGATATCGATGTGCCCGCTAAGGACACCTGGCGCCATCACCAAGCCGGATCCAAGCACGTGGGCCTCATCTGCGCCACGCGCTGGGCGGAGTACGCCGACACGCGCGAGGAGGACGAGATGCCCGCGCGCGAGCTGCTGTCGCGCTACAACGATGTCGACGTGGTGATCATTGAGGGCTACAAGACCGAGGGCTTCGACAACATCGTGGTCGCGCGCTCCGGCGTCGATCGCCTACGCGGCAAGAGCTCGCTCGACCTGGTCGATGGCCACACGCTGGCCCTTGCTTGCAACGAAGCCCTGGCGCGTCAGGCCTTCGACGCCGGCTTCGCGACCCGAGCCATCAACATCAACGACGCCCGAGCCATCTGCGATCTGATCCAAGACCATCTGGCCTAAAACCTGCCAAAAGGGGACAGGTTTGTTTTGGCAGGTTTTATCTGGGCAAACGTCATTTCCAGCACAAAGGGGTCAGGCACCTTTGTGGTGGTTTTTGCTTTGGTAGATTATTGGGACATGCCTTACAATCTACCAAGTAGTTCATGACGGGCGAAAAACGGAGAGAAGGGTCCTGATGCGTCCTTAATGTTTCATGCGGATAGATTGATTTGACAGACGGTGACGAATGCCCGCCGTCCGCATTTGTATGAAACAAGGAGTCTCCATGCTCGCCTCTCTTTTCTCAAAGCCTCAATCATCGCTGTCCGTGCAGGCCAGGCGCCTGGTGGCGATGCGCTTTCTCATCTACACCGGTTTTCAGACCAGTTATTTTATCGGCGTCATCGGAACGCTCACCTATGCAGACGATGCCTCAGTCGTGGCGACGTCGCTGGCCGTCCTGTTTATGAATGTATTTGTGATCCTGGGATCCTTTGCGGGTGGCGCGGCGCTCGACGCCTGGGGCCCACGCCGTCATTTCTTGCTGAGTATCGTCGGCGCTCTTGCAACCGGCACGGCAATCATCGCCTTTGGTAGCGCGACCGGTATCGTCCTGCTCGGCGCGGTGTTCCTGGGCTTTACGATGGGATTCGCCCAGCCCATTGCCACATCCTATCCGGCCTACCTCACCGACGACCCCGTCGAACTCAAAGACATCAATTCCGCCATCGCCATGTTTTCAAACGTGAGTATCATCGTTGGCCCCACGCTGGGCGGCTTTGTCGCGGCGGCTGCGTCGTCGCGCGCGGTGTTCGTGCTCATGATGCTCTTTACCGTGCTGGCGCTCGTCGCCGGTTGGGGCTTTAGGCCGCAGACCAGCCATGTCGCCGGGCATGCGGATGCCGATTCGGCAGAGGAAGGGGAGCGTGCGGGACAAAGCTCCAACCCCAGCACATCCACCCGCGCCACCTTCGCAGCCAGCATCAAGACAGTCTTCACCAACAGTGTCCTCGCGCTACTTTTCTGCATCATTTTCCTTTCGAACTTTGGCTACGGAGCCTTCGATCCGCTCGAGTCGTTTTTCTATCGCGATGTCCTACACGTCGGCGTTGAGTGGATGGGCTGGCTCTCGTCAGCCTGCGGTGTCGGCGCGGTGCTGGGTGCCGTGCTCGCGCTCCGCTTGCCGCCGCACCTGGTCAACCTTAAAACGCTGCTCGTGGCACTTATGTCCGTGGGCCTGGGAAGCCTGCTCTATGTGGGGACGCCGTACGTGGGTGTGGCCCTTGTCGGCCAGGTCGCCCTGGGCATAGCTTGGGGTGTCGTCAACCCGCTCCACAACACGATCGTGCAAACGACGGCTCCGCTCGAGCAGCTCGGCCGTGTGAACTCGGTTATGGGCTTTGGCAACATGTTCGCCGGCGTGGCGCCGCTGGCGATTGCCCCGTGGCTGGCGGCGACATTTGGCGTGCAACAGACACTCGTAGGGGCGGGCGTGGTCGTGACGGCAGTTCCCGCGGCGTTGCTGCTGTTTGGTCGCTGGCACTTGGATCGTGCCGCAAGGCAGTAAAAACCATCACAACATTCGATGAAAATTGCGATTTTGCCGAAAAACATCGAATGTTGTGATGGTTTGGCCCGCAAACGCCATTTCCACCACAAAGGGGCCAGGCACCTTTGTGGCGGTTTTGCTTTGACGGGCCGCGCCTGCGCCTTGGTATACCATGTACGCCGTTTGCGAATACACCCCACACCACCGCACAACCCAGAAAGGCTTCCATGGACACCACCTTCAGCCACATCAAAGCCGTGTTCTGCGATATCGACGGTACGCTGCTCACGAGCGAGCACACGGTGTCCCCGCGCACCGTGGCGGCGATCCGCGCCCTGCGCGAGCGCGGCATGCTCTTTGGCCTGTGCACCGGGCGCGACGCCCACGCGACCGAGGCCATGTACGAGCTCTGGGGTATCGAAGGCCTGGTGGACGTGCTCGTGGGCTGCGGTGGTGCCGAGGTCATCGACCGCGCGCACGACATCAACGAGCTGAGCTATCCGCTGCCGGGCGAGACCATCGCGCGCATCTGCAAGCACATGGCGGACCTTCCGGCAACGCCCGTCTGCCCCCGAGACGGCGTGTTCTACGTGCCCGAGAGCAACGCATGCGTCGAGCACCTGTCGCGCGTCGACGGCGTGCCCTACAAGGTGGTCGACTTTGCCGAGTTCTTGCGCGAGCCGCAGCCCAAGGTGATGTTTACCATGGCACCCGAGGTAATGCCGCGGGTGATTGAGCGGGCGTCAACGTTTGCCGATAACACTGTTAAGGCGGCGGCTCTGCAAACCACGCAGCGGCTCTACGAGTTCATGGATCCGCGCGTGTCCAAGACGCGCGGCCTGGTGCGCGTGGCGGAGCTCAACGACATGGAGCTTGCGAACATCTGCGTGTTTGGCGATGCCGATAACGACACCTGCATGGTGGCTGACGCCGGCGTGGGCGTGGCCATGGCAAATGGCAGCGACGCCACCCGTGCTGCCGCCGATTTTGTAACCGCGAGCAACGACAAAGACGGCATCGCGATCTTTATCGAGGAGCATCTGCTGTAGCGCCGGGGCAGAATCACCACAAAGGGGGACAGGCACCTCTGTGGTGGCCTCAGGCGATTTGGGCGAATTGATACCTAAAATCTGTGTGAAAATTCAAATATTGTTGTCTGAACATCATGCTTCTAACCACCGATGGGTTATAGATATTCTCATTAGTTTGGTAGGATATTCATCCCGGTTAATGACCTACCGCTCACGGTCGATTTTCGACCGTT
>CABRYP010000024.1 GCA_902475245.1 uncultured Collinsella sp.
CACTTCAGTTTTTGGACGCTCGAAAGACCCGACGACGGTTCTTGGACGTATATAGAGAATCCTTTTTCGAGTGCTGTTTTAACGACAGAGCAATATTATGTCCGCGCCATGGTGACCACGGACGTCAACTTCTATGACAAGGATGGCAACGTAAAGCAGGCTGCTACTCGACGCTATGAAAGCAACTTGCTTCAGCAGAAAACGGCGGAAGGTAAAGATCCGACGTTCCTGTATTGCTATCCGCATCTCTATAAGGATAGGACGGTTAATACAAGGCCCTACGACGGAAAGGATGGTGACGTCAATCCCAGTCTGACACTCGAAGCCTCTCCGACCGATGCCGACATGGCCGTGCCTGGCTATAAGTTCCTGGGCTGGATTTCGACCGCCGAGGTTCAGAAGGATTCTGACGTCTGGAAGTATATCTACGACGTCGCCGGCGACTCCTATGTGACGAGTGATCCGGATAAGGCAGAGCCGTATCTGGCGACCGACGAGTCCAAGGTCACCCAGTGGCAGGATGCCTATCCCGTCTACGCAAAGTACGACGTCAGCTACACCACCAACCTGCATCGCGCAGGTTTTGAGGGTACGGACAAGGTCAATGTGCCTAGCTACAACATCGCTCCCGTTATCAACGCGGACACCAATCCTGCTACGGCAACGGTGACCCCTGACGTTACGACGCCGGTTTATAAAGCAGGCGGTGAGCTGTATAAGTTGCAGAAGGTTGAGATCGAGCTTCCGAACGGCGAGATCAAGACGCTTCCCTACGATGTGGAGCATGGTACTTGCTCTTATCCGGTGGAACCTGGCGGAGCCTATACATTCGTGGCGTACTATTCGCCGTTGGCGGTTGTGTACCACCTCAATGCCACGGATGTGGACGGCAAAGTTGCTCAGCAAGACGATATGCTCGGCAACCTTAATGGCGGCATCCCGAAGCCTACTTATGACGTCAGCACTATCGATGCGGATACAGGCAAGTTCAACGTCTTCGTGGGCTGGACGGAAGCCGAGCCGGCACCTGGCAAGGGCTATGTCGCTTGGTCAGAGGGCATCCGTATGGTGAGTGCTTCTACCGTGGTCAAGGCCCCCATGGAGCTGTACCCGGTCTACCGTCCCAACCTGGTTACCGTTCAATCGAACATTGACTCTAAACTTGCGAATCCCGATCTTGTCCGTAGCCTCGGCCGCACTGATTCCGGCGACCAGATTTCTCTTGAGGTCAAGGCCGCCGAGGAGGTTGAGGGCACTGACGGCACCAAGTACGACTTTGTCGGCTGGTCGCGCGATTATGTCAATGACGGGCAGTACACCCTGATGACTGACGATGAGAAGTATCCCCTCGAGGGCAGCGAGCCCTTTGAGAGCGTGACCTACACTGCGGTGTACAAGAAGACGCCGCTTAAAGTGCGCTATCACGACACCGAAGACAACGTCATCTACACCGCTACGGTAGACCCGAACGATACGAGTGTTCTGCGTGGCCAGGATGGCAATGCCGGCTTTGTTCAGACAGTTAAGGTGCCCAAGATGGACGAGAACGGCAACCCGGTCTATGACGACAAGGGTGAACCCGTCATGGAGCCAAAGGAAGTGGCCTACGATCCCGAAGCCTACTCCGCAATCGTCGCATTCCTGGGCGAGCGAGCGGATAGCAGCTTGAAGGAGTTGTTCTTGGAGTGGCAGTGGGTTAATGGCGACAAAGCTGTGGCGTGGAGCGACTTCAAGGGTAAACCGGTTACAGCCAACATGGATTTGTATCCGGTGACGTATAAGGTCGTCGCTAACGACACATCGGACGATGCGAGCCCTAAGAATGTGACCGGGCAGCTCAAGTGGTTGCTTGATCCCAATGCCGCGAACACGATAGATGACAAGAGCGATAAGGCGCCGTTCAAGGCTTGCTTTGCAAAGCCCTTCATGGGCACGCAACTGACGGTGCACGTTGACCGCGTGGGCTATGGTCTTCCTGGCCAGACTCCTGCGCCTGTCAACGGGAAGTATGTCTCGCTTTACAGTTCGGGTTCAGGCGAGGGCTCGTTTGAGCTGACGAATCGTTTGGACTACAAGCTCACGGGCGACGGCACTCAGAGCGATGGCAATGCGGTGTTCGATTTCGCCGCTACGCATACGCTCAAGATCGTCAAGCAAACCCAGGATAGCTGGGCGAAGGGCAAGACGTTCCGCTTCAAGGTTTCCCGGGCCGGCATGGACGGCAACGCCTTGGAGGAGCGCACGGTTGAGGTAACGGTGTCATCGGATGCGCAGCTGAAGGACGGTTCCGCCTGGTACTCCGGCGCTATCGAGCTTGCGGTCCCGGCGGGTATCTACACCGTCGAGGAGGACTCAGCGTGGGCATGGCGCTACAGCAACCAAATCGGCGTCCCTGGCAAGCAGCCGGGCGATAAGGCGCAGGCGACTATCTCCGCTGCATCGAGCGCGAACGATGCCACGTTCACCTGCACGAACACGCGTGTGAACGACAAATGGATCGACGGCAGCAATCGTGCCCATAACGTTTGGAGCAACGGCAACGTAGCAAAGAAGGAGGATTAGCATGTCCAAGCGCAAGCGCATCATCGCCTTGCTGGTGGGGGTTATCCTCCTGGCCGGTACGGCAGGCACGTTGGCCTGGCTTTCGGTTACGGGCGTGCTGGTCAACCAGTTCGGCATCGGGTCGGTGACGCCATCGGTTCAGGAAACGCTCAACGGCAAAGTGAAAAGCGATGTCAAGACGAAGAACACGGGTACCGCGCCCGCCTATATTCGTGCTGCAGTGGATATCTACTGGCAGGACCAGGATGGCGCACGCCTGTGGGATGAGCCGAAGGAGGAGCCGAAGGGTGAGGCGGATTACGAGATTGCGTGGAGCGTGGCTGATGCCTCGGGCGCGAACTCGGCTTATAACTGGGTTAAGGCGAGCGACGGGTTCTATTACTGGACGTCGCCCGTCGCTCCCGGCGCGGAAACCGGCGTGCTCATTAATAGGGTTACCGAGCTCAAGGCAACCGAAGGTCGCAATCTTGTCGTGGATATCTCCACTCAGGCGGTCCAGGCGACGCCCGATGAGGCCGTGCACGACGCATGGGGTTGCTCGGTCGAGAATGACGTGCTGGTGCCGCCGCATGGAGGTGCGTAAGTATGGCGTTCCCGATTCGTAAAGGTGTTGCGCGCTCCTTGCGTTGCATGGTCGCGGCCATTTTCTGCGTGGTCGCGCTCGCTGTTCCCGCCCGTGCGTTTGCCGATACTCCCGCGATTGCCTATGACGGAAATGCGCGTCAGCTGACGGTCTCGGGGGCGACGGACTCCTCGGGGGAGCCCGATCTGTTTTTGGCCTTTAAAGATCTGATGCCTGGCGATGTGCGTGATCAGCAGATAGAGATTCGTGCCACGGGCGTAAAGTCCCAGGTGCGCGTGTTTGTGCGTGCCGTTGTCGATCACGAGACGGCACGCCTGCTGTCGCCCATTACCCTAACGGCGTCGGCGGGCGATGGCTCTGCAGGTTGGCTCCAGACAGGAACACCGGGCAGCGCGTTCGCTTATCCCACGCAAATCGCCACGTTTACGAGCGATGGCAGCACGGTGCTTAATTTGCAGCTAAACGTTCCGACATCGGTGGGCAACGAGGTTGCCGACGCAAACAAGACCATTCGCTGGGAGATTACCGCCGAGGACGATGGCGAGAAGATTCCCGTGCAGTCTGCTGACAGCAAGAAGCCCGGCTTGCTTGGTCTGGCGGCAACGGGCGACAACACGCTCACGTTGCTTTTGGTGTTGCTGACACTTGCAATCATCGCATTTATAGCCGCACTTCTTTTGTCCCGGAGGGATAAGCGCTAGGTTCATCTTCTAAACGCAACGCCCTCCCGGGCGGCGGGCACGAAGTTCCCTGCTCTACAGTCCTGCGCAAGACGAAGGCCACATTAAGTGGCCTTCTTTGCGTGCGGAACTCGCGATGAACTTCGAGCCCGCCGCTCGGGAGGGCGCCCCTTTATTGACGGAAGGCCTAATAAGCGGATATTCCATGCCCGGATGTATTCAGAGCGGGACGGGCTTTCCGGATGGGCGGTGTTTCGGAAAGTGTGTCCCAGAATCGGCGCTCAGAGTGGTCCCCACTTTCCGGTTGATGTCTTGTCCGGAAACTATGTCCCGGAATTAAGGCTTGGAATGGGATGCACTTTCCGGTTGAGAGCCTTAGCGGAAAGTGCGACCCGGAATTTACTCTTGAAGTGGGATGCGCTTTCCCAACAGGCCCTCAAGCGGAAACTGCGTCCCATTCCGAAGGCAGATTCCGGGACACACTTTCCGAATACAAAGAAGGCCACTTAATGTGGCCTTCAACTTATATATGTTCAGCGGATACCCCCATGACAAGCCGTGCTCCAACAACAAGGCGTCTGTCCGGGCGGAGGCATATAAGGTTCATCGCGAGTTCCGCACGCAAAGGGGGCCACTTAATGTGGCTCCCGTCTTGCGCAGGACTGTCCGAGCAGGGAACCTTATATGCCTCCGCCCGGACAGACGTTTCAGTTATGAGCGACCCGCTACTTGATCTTGGTCGTACCCGGTGCCAGGTTGGGATCGGTCTCGTTGGCCTCGGTCTGGAAGTGCTCGGTGTACACGTTCTTGCCGTCGCGGAACATCTCGTAGTACTGCATCTTGGCGTAATCCTCGCGTGCTTTGGTGGCGGCTGCTGCGGCGGCGTCGTCACCGGTGACGTTGGAGGAAAGCGCCCAGCGCAGACTGGCGTCCTCGTAGCCCACCGAGTTGATGGCGGGCAGCGACTCGCGCAGCGTCATGTGCGCCTTCTGGTAGTCGGTCAGCGGTGCGCCGATCAGCTGCATGAGCTGGGTAGACAGGTAGTTGGTGGACAGGTCGTCGACCTCGCTCGTTTGGTCGCAGCCGGCAACGTCGTAGTTGGCCCAGATGATGTAGTCGGTCTGCCACAGACGTTCCTGGTGCGTGGCATCGTCCTCGCCGGTAAACCACTTATCGTTGAACTTGGACGGGAAGAACGGCTGGTGGTCGCCCCAGAACACCACGACCACCTTACGGTCGAGCTTGCTCAGGGCGTTGAGGAAGTAGCGCAGCGCCTGGTCGGACTGCTCGATGCACGAGACGTACTCGTCGACATCGGACAGTGTGCCGTCCTCGACGGTCTTGGCGTCCAGGTCGGTCGTGTCGATGTTCAGGTGCATCTGCTTGTCGACCGGCAGCAGGCCCGTGTCGTAGCCCGAGTGGTTCTGCATGGTCACGTCGAAGATAAACTGCGGATCGGCGTTCTGGTCGAGCAGCTCAAGAATCTTGTCGTAGGTAGCCTGGTCGGTCACCATGCCGCGCAGGGTGTCGGCTCCCTGGAAGTCGTTGATGGACAGGAACTGGTCAAAGCCAAAGTCCTTGTAGACGTTCTCGCGGTTCCAGTTGGTTGCGTGGTTGGGGTGCATGGCCGTGGTGGAATATCCGAGCGATTTGAACTGCTCTGCCAGGTTCCCGGTCGTCTCCATGTTGTAGATGGTGTAGGGGTACACGCCCGAGCCCAGGTTGGCCATGGAGTTGCCGGTCATAAACTCAAACTCGGTATTGGCGGTACCGCCGCCGTAGGCGCTCACATAGAGCTTGCCGCGGCTGAGGCAGTTGGACAGGTTCTTAAAGTACTGCGGGCCCTCGTAGCCGGCGCGCATGTTCTGGTAGATCGACAGATCCGAGAAGGTCTCGTTCATGATGGCGATGACCGTGGGCTTCTCGCTGTCGAATTGCTCCTTTGCGGCGGTGCGCTCGTCACTCTTGGCGGCATCGGACTTGTCGTAGGCCTTGGCGTACTTTTTGAGCGTGGCCTTGGCATCGTCGACGGAGTAGTCGGCGGGCTTGGGCGGCTTAATGGACTGCGCTGCACTAATAAAGGCAGGCAGATAGCCCTCGCGCCAGTAGCTCTCGAGCGGGCGCCAGGTGTAGACGGTGATGCCGAGGGTGTTGTAGTAGTCGATGAGCGTGACATGCGCGGTCACGCCGCCCAGGCACAGCACGGCGACGAGCAGGTTGGTGAGCAGCATGCGCTTGGCGTTGGCGGCTCCCTTCTGGCGATGCGGCGCGACCAGGCCGGCGTACTCGCACAGCAGCATGGCGATGGCGGTAAAGCCCATGGACAGCACGCAGAACAGCGAGATGGAGAAGGTGTAGCCGGTGCCGGCGACCGCGGCGGCGGTGGAGATGGCCGAAAGGTCGCCCGGCTGGATGGGCATGGATTTAAATGTGATGACGAAGAACTCGGCAATGCCCAGGACAAAGAGGGCAAAGGCCAGGACGGCGGGAGCTGCGCCGTGGCGCTGGAATAGGAAGAACAAGCCGACCATGAGCGTGGTGATGATGGCCCACTCGAGCAGGATGCACAGGGGGTAGACCCAGGTAAAGTCGTGGTTGGACGAGACCTCCATGCCCAGCAGCGCAAAGACGCCGGCGAGCAGCAGGCACAAGACGGCGGCGACGAGCGGTTTGCCCACAAAGGCGCCGCGCAGGCGGGCGAGCTTGCCAGTGGGGGCGGGAGCGTCGGGCTCGGCGAACGCAAAGACGCGCGGGGCGATGCGGTCGCGGGCGATGCTGGCCCAAGCGCAGCCGGTGAGGATGGCGTTGGTCAGGATGAGCATCACAAAGGCGAGCGGCTCGTTTTGGGCGACGAGGCCAATAGCGCCCCAGACGGTCAAAAAGAGCTGGAACAGGCCGAAGGCGACGCTCCACCCAAGAGCGCTTTTGGCAACGGTGCCCGACTGAGCGCGAATGGCCTTGGCCTCGCGCAAGACAAGGTAGACGGTCGCCGCAAGACCGACGAGCGAGATGGCGGCTGCGAACATGCTGAGACTCCTCACAAACTTAAAACCTACGAAAGCGGGGGTTTACCCGATTGTTACCAAGATATGCGCTGCAATTGGTGGCTGCGCACAACAACCAGCCATATTAACGCGCACGTGTGGCGGTGTGGCGCAATGTAGTGGCGACCTGCGCGATAATGGACGGGAATTACACGGAAACGTAAAGGCTTCTTAAAGAAATGGCGAGGGTAGGGCGATGAGCGAGCAGGTTTGTATGACAGGCGCCGAGTGCTGCGGCGGTGCTGCGGGCGTGGATACGTGCGGCTATCCGGTCGAGACTACGGGCAACACGGTGCTGGACATCTTGGAGCATCGCTCGTCTACGCGTGCCTTCGCGCGTGATGATGACGACCGTCCCGTGGCGGTGACCGACGAGCAGCGGGCAGCGATTTTGCATGCGGCGAGTCGCGCGCCGTCGGCGGGCGCCATGATGATGTATTCCATCGTGAGCATTCGCGAGCAGGCCACATTGGACCGCCTCGCCGACCTGTGCGATCACCAGCCCATGATCGCCAAGGCGCCCTGGGCACTTATATTTGTGGTCGATTATGCCAAGTGGATCGATCTGTTTGAGCACGTGGGCTGCTTTGAGCCCGAGTTTGTCGAGCGCACGGGCAAGGCGCCCCGCCGCGCGCCGGGTTTGGGCGACTTTGCCATCGCGGCCCAGGACGCCGTGATCGCCGCGCAAAACGCCGTGGTCGCCGCCGAGGCCCTGGGGCTGGGGAGCTGCTACATCGGCGACATCGTCGAGAATGCCGAGGAAGTTGCCGAACTGCTCGATCTGCCGCCCTATACCATGCCGCTGTCGATGCTCATCATCGGCACGCCTCGCAAAGAGCGCCCGGCAATCGCGCATCCCGTGGTGAACCTGGTGCACGAGGAGCGCTACTGCCGTGCGGATGCCGCGACTATGGATGCGCAGGTGGCCGAGATGGATGCGATGTTTCGCCCGCACGCCCGCGAGGTGGGGGAGCGCGTCGTGGATATCTACACCCGCAAGCACACGAGCCCCTTTATGGCCGAGATGAGCCGCTCCATGGAGTGGTGGTTCAAAAACTGGCTCGGAAAATGACGAATGTGACAAGGGGACAGTCCCTTTGTCACATTCCATATCACCGCGGTGGCCTAAAGACTGTATAAATCTTTATCTAGCTGGGAAAACGGTGCCATTCAAACATGGGCCGATTACCTATAATCCCTTCGAACATTAAAGTTGGGAGGAAACCGGCTTATGGAACAAAAGGCCAAGGAGGCAGCCTCGCACGCTGCGATTCCTGTGAGCATCTCGGCGATGCTCGTCACGCTGGGCGTGGTGTACGGCGATATCGGCACCAGCCCCATGTATGTAACCAAGGCGCTCGTTGCCGGCAACGGCGGCATCGGAAGCGTCACGGAGGAGTTCGTGCTCGGCGCGCTCTCCCTTGTTGTGTGGACGGTCACGCTGCTGACGACCGTCAAGTACGTGCTGATCTCGCTGCGCGCCGACAACCACGGCGAGGGCGGTATCTTTGCCCTGTACAGCCTGGTCAAGCGTTGTGGCAAGTGGCTCATCATCCCCGCCATGCTGGGTGGCGCGGCACTGCTCGCCGACGGCATCCTGACGCCTGCCGTCACCGTGACCACGGCTATCGAGGGCCTGCGCACCATCCCGGCGGTCCACGCCGTGCTCGGTGACGACCAGGGCCGCGTTGTCGCGATCACGCTCGCCATTATCATCGCGCTCTTCTTGGTGCAGCGCATCGGCACGGCCAAGATCGGTCACGCCTTTGGCCCCATCATGACGCTGTGGTTTTTGTTCCTGGGTGGTACGGGCCTGTTCTTTGTTTTCCAGCATCCCGCGGTGCTGCTGTGCCTCAACCCGCTGCGCGGCATCGGCTTTCTGCTGAGCCCCAACAACCATGCGGGCATCATGATTCTGGGCAGCTGCTTCCTCGCCACCACCGGTGCCGAGGCGCTCTATTCCGACATGGGCCATGTTGGCCGCGGCAACATCTACGCCACCTGGCCGTTCGTTAAGTGCTGCCTGCTGCTGTCCTACATGGGTCAGGGCGCGTGGCTTATCAACAACGCTGCCAACCCCGAGCTCATGGGCATCGCCGACCTCAACCCCTTCTACCAGATGCTCACCCCGGGCCTGCGTCCCTTTGCCGTCGGCCTTTCCACCGTCGCCGCCATCATCGCCTCGCAGGCGCTCATCACCGGCGCATTCTCGCTGGTGTCCGAGGCCAGCCGTCTGGACCTCATGCCTCATATGCAGGTCTTCTATCCTGCCGAGACCAAGGGTCAGCTCTACATCCCCATGGTCAACAACGTCATGCTGGTGGGTTGCGTTATCGTGGTGCTGCTGTTCCAGAACTCGGCGCACATGGAGGCTGCGTACGGCTTGGCTATTACCCTGACCATGATGTGCACGACGCTGCTGCTCTTCTTCTACCTGCACGTGGAGCGCAAGCTTAAGATCGCGCCGTGGATCTTTGCCGTCTTCTTCCTCATGCTCGAGGGCTTCTTCTTTGTGAGCTCGCTCACCAAGTTCTTCCACGGCGGCTATTTCACCATCCTTATGGCCGCGCTCATCATGGGCGTTATGGTGTGCTGGTACAACGGCACGGCGGTCGAGCAGCGCCAGTTTACGCTGCTGCCGCTGCGCAGCTACCTGCCGCAGCTCAAGCGCCTGCGCGACGACGACCGCTACGAGCGCATGAGCGACAACATCGTGTACCTGACCAAGGACACCAACACCGACTATATCGACCGCGATATCGTCTACTCGATCTTGGACAAGCATCCCAAGCGCGCACACGCCTGGTGGTTCGTGAATGTCGAGACCATGGACGAGCCGCATACCTTTGCCTACTCGGTCGAGACGTTCGGCACCGACTACGTGTTCCGCGTGCATCTGTACCTGGGCTACAAGATCAACCAGCGCGTCAATGCCTACCTGCGTCAGGTTGTTCAGGACCTGGCTGCCACTGGCGAGCTGCCGCCGCAGACGCATGACTACTCGGTCTACAAGGACCCGGGTAACATCGGCACGTTCAAGTTCGTCCTGATCCGTAAGCTTTTGGCGCCCGAAAGCGACGTGGAGCCGAGCGAGCGTACGGCCATCACGCTCAAGTACATCATCCGCCGTGCCGCCGGCACGCCCGCGCGTTGGTACGGCCTGGAGAACTCCAACGTGAGCTTTGAGTACGTGCCGCTGTTCACCAAGTTCAAGGCCGTGAACAAGATGCAGCGCCTGGCTCCCAACGAGCGGCCGTAGGCGCCGACGGGTTGCACGGAGTTGGTTTTCGATGGACAAGATTGAGACCGGGGAGGCAAACATGGATGCAAAGGTGCTTGACGGTCGCGATCTTGCGGCCGAGCTGGTGCGTGAGGCACGTGCCGACGCCGCCGAAGATCGGTTTTTGACGAACCGTGCCAACATGGATATGGCCGATCGCGTAATTTCGATCGTGGCACTGGTATTTGGAGCGGTGTGCGTGTGTGCCCTGCTCGCGCACGTGCTGTTTGTCTAGCGACCGCCGGTTGCAAAGGCTATACACTTGGAACCACCACAAGGGAAACCACCACAAAGGTGCCTGTTCCTTTGTGGTGGTTTTTGTTTTTGAGAGAGGGGCGGGGCGCTGATGGACGTCCGTACGGACGGCGATATTGCCGATAGCTTTTGGTGGCGGCGCACAACGCTGACGCGCCGCACTCCTCTGTATGACGCTTGCGTATCGGTGGGGCTGTTGGTCGCGGCGACGATTGTGGGTGCGCTGCTCGACCATCCGGGTCTCGCGCCGAGCATCATGATCGTCTATGTGTTCGCCGTTCAGCTGTGCGCATTCTTTACCTGGAGTCGTCTGTATTGCTTGCTGAGCTCGGCTGCCGCCGTGGCGCTCTACAACTTCTTGTTTGTCGATCCGCGCTACTCGCTGTCGCTTATCGACCGCGTCTATCTCGGCATGTTCTTCATCATGTTTGTGGTCTCGCTCGTGTCGAGCTCGATTGCGTTGGCCCTGCGCCGCGCCTTGGCACAGGCTGCCGCCAGTGACCGCCGCACGCATATGGTGCTCGAGACCAACCGTATGCTGCAGCGGTGCGCCGGTCAGCAGCAGATTGTCCATGCCATGGCAACGCAGCTGGCGCGTCTTTCGGGCTGTCCGGTCGTGTGGTACAGCGCCGACGCCGAGGGCGATGACCTGCTGCCGCGCGCGACATACACGGCCGTGGGCGATGCCGCGCCGGTGCATGAACTGGCGCCGCAGATGCCGCCGCGGCTCTCGGCGTCCGCCTATGTGGGAACGCCGCTCGATGCCACCTATGGCGGCTCGGCGTTTTATGGCATCTACCTGACGGTTCGCACGGGCGACGGCTTCGTCCGCTCGGGCGACCCCGCCTCGGTGGTGGGCGTGCTGGCTATCGTTGCCGAGCCCGACGTGCTGACGCATGAGGAGCGGACACTTGCCGATGCCATCGTGAGCGAAGGCGAGCTGGCGCTCGACCGCGCCCGCGCCATGGAGGCCCGCGAGGAGGCGGCGGTGCTCGCCAAAAACGAACAGCTGCGCGCCAACCTGCTGCGCTCCATTTCGCACGATCTGCGCACGCCGCTTACCAGTATTTCGGGTAATGCCGACGTGCTGCTCGATCAGGGCTCGACCGGCACCGCCGTGCTCGATGCCCAGACGCGCCGCGGCCTGCTTCTATCCATTCGCTCGGATGCGCTGTGGCTCAACGCCACCGTCGAGAATCTGCTCGCCATCACCAAGCTCGAGGGTGGCGGTATGCGCCTGTCGACCACGCTCGAGCTCATGGACGATATCGTCGAGGAGGCACTGCGCCACGTAAATCCGGCCGTGCGCGAGCACGACCTTAAGGTGGTGGCGTGCGATGAGCCGGCGCTCGTCAACGTCGACGCGCGCCTGATGGTGCAGCTGGTGGTCAATCTGGTGAACAACGCCATCACCTATACGCCCGCAGGCTCGCATATCATGATTTCGATTAGCGTCGACGATGGACGTGTGGCGTGCTCGGTGGCCGATGACGGCCCGGGCATCGCACCCGAGGACCGTGAACGCATCTTTGAGTCGTTCTACACCGCCAACCACGGTCTTGCCGACAGCCATCGCAGCGTGGGCCTGGGTCTTTCGCTCTGCCGCTCCATTGCGTTGGCGCATGGCGGTAGCATAGAGGTTGCCGCGGCGGACCCGCACGGCTCGGTCTTTACGATTGAGCTTCCCGCCGCCGATATTTCGTTTGATAAGGAGTAGCGCTGTGCCGAACTCTGCCGTGAAACCGCTCATCTTGGTCGTTGAGGACGATCCCGCCGTCCGCAACCTTATCGTCGCCGCGCTCGAAGCGCACGGTTTGCGCCATATGGCCGTGGAGACCGCTCATGCCGCCATCGCCGCCGCCTCGTCGCAGGCGCCGAGCATTGTGCTGCTCGATCTGGGCCTGCCCGATATGGACGGCGTCAAGGTGGTGGAGTCGGTGCGCGCGTGGTCGGGCATGCCGATCATCGTGGTTTCGGCGCGTAGTGAGGACGCGGACAAGATCCGAGCGCTCGATGCCGGCGCCGATGACTACCTGACTAAGCCGTTTTCGGTCGAGGAGCTGCTCGCGCGCATTCGCACGACGCTCAGGCGCCTTTCGTATGCGCAGGCGGGCGGTGTTGTCTCCGAGGGCTCGTTCGATACCGGCGAGTTGCATATCGATTTTGATGCCGGCATCGCCACGATGGATGGCGAGGAACTGCATCTGACGCCGATCGAGTACAAGCTCTTGTGCCTGCTGGCACACAATGCCGACAAGGTGCTCACGCACCAGTTTATTTTGCACGAGATCTGGGGTACGGCGACCAAGAGCGACCTGGCGAGCCTGCGCGTCTTTATGGGTACGCTGCGCAAAAAGATCGAGTCCGATCCCGCGCACCCGCGCTATATCCAAACGCACGTGGGTATTGGCTATCGCCTGGTCACCCAAGGCTAGATCGCCAACCATCATCCCAATATGAGTTGCGGTGAAATACGGTCTAAATTTGCCTAATTCCAGGCAAAACAGTCCGTATTCCACCGCATTTTTGTTACTTGCCCTTGGGCTTGCTGGCGTAGAACTTCTTCTTTTTGGGCTTACCTGCACAAGTGGGCTTGCCGTCACCGCGCGGCCCTCGGTCGCCGGCCTGCGCGTGCGCGGGTGCCGTTGTGCGAGGCTTGCGGGCTTCGGGGTTGCGCAGCTCCTCGGTTCGCTCGGCAATTTCCTCGGCGCTAAAGCCGACTTCGGCCATGGCGTCCTCGATGGGCAGGCGGCGCACGATATAGCAATGGTGCACCTTCTGGTTGCGCGCGAAGTCCTCGGGGATGGTCTGCGCCGTAATGTCCTGTAGCACGACGCCCGCGCGCGCGAGCTTGCGCGTTTCGGGGCGGAAGCCGCGTAGGTTGCAGCTAAAGATGGCGTGGCCGCCCTGTGTGAGCAGGCGCGATACGCCGGCCAAAAGCTCAACATGGTCGCGCTGGACATCCCAGGTGCGGCGGCCCATCTTGGACGAGTTCGAAAACGTGGGCGGGTCGACAAAGATCAGGTCCCAGCGGTTGCGCGTCTGGCGCTGGTCGCGAATCCAGGCGAGCACGTCGTCGCGCACAAAGTGATGCTGCGGACCCACAAAGCCGTTCTGGCGCATGTTGCGCTCGGCCCAGTCCAGGTAGGTGTTGGAGAGGTCGACCGTCACGGTCTCCTCGACGCCACCGTCGGCCGCGTAGCAGGTGGCGGTGCCGGTGTAGGCGAACAGGTTGAGGAAGCGGCGCGCCTGCTTGGCGTGCTCGCGCACCAGGTTGCGCGTGACGCGATGATCCAGGAAGATGCCGACGTCCAGGTAGTCATCAAAGTTGACGGCAAAGGTAAGGCCGCCCTCTTCGATGAGCGGCAGACGACGGCGTGCGATATTGGCGCGCTCGCCCGAGCCGCCCTTGCCGGCGCCCTGCTTGCCGTACTGCGAGCCGCCGCGCGAACGCATGCGGGCCTTGGCGTGCACGTGCTCGGCCGGCACGTCCAGGATACGCGGCGCGATGGCCAAGATGTCGAGCATGCGGGCCTGGGCCAGTGCGGGGTCGATGGTCTTAGGCGCGGCGTATTCGGCGATGACGAGCCAGCGGCCCGGCGTCTGCGGGCAGCCCTCGTACAGGTCGATGGCGGCGGAGTAGTCGGGCAGGTCGGCATCGTAGACGCGGTAGCAGGTAATGCCCTCGCGCTTGGCCCACTTGCGGCGCAGACGGGCATTCTTGCGCAGGCGGTTGGCGAACTGCTCGGACTCGGGGATGAGCACGGGCAGTGGCTTGCCGTCGCCCAGGTCGAGCGTAGCGGCAGGCTCGGGCATGGGGGCGTTAGCGGCTTCGCCTTGGGCATCTGCGGCCTGCTCCTCGGCATCCGCGTTGGTCGCAGCTTCAAATGCTGCGGCGGCGTGGTCGAGCGAGGGCCAAACCTCAAGAGCCGCCTCCTCGTTATTGGGCATGACGGCGATCGAGCGCTCGGGCTCGGCATGGAGCGCACGGGCCATAAGGCCATCGCGGGTGAGAGCGGCGACCGGCGCCGAAGCGAGCTCGGGGGCGCGGCGCAGCTCGCCGACCAGCGTCATGGCGTCGTGCATGAGCGAAAGCGGGGTCTCGGTCGTGTCCGCGACTACGGCGGCGCCGGCGACAGCGCCCGCGTGGTCCAGCACGGTGGCGGACTTGGCGGCGCAAAAATCGACAAAGCGCTTGTAGCCGGCACACTTAACCATGCGCTCGGCGGTCTTGCGGGCGGCAGGGTCGATGTCCACGGCAACGATGCGTGCTTGGCGCTCGCGTGCCGCCGCCTCGCGCTCGCGCGCCTCGGCGAGTAGTTGCTCCCACAGGGCGGCATCGTGCAACTGCCAACCCTCAAAGCCCCAGCGCTCGCGGGCGGCGCCTGGGGCGCGGTCGGTTAGGATATTCACTGCCTCCAGCAGCAGGCCGCCGCCGGCGCACGAGGCGTCGACCAGCGTGGGCAGGGCTTCGTTCTCGTAATCGTCTGCCGTCAGCTCGCGCTCGCACAGTGCAGTCCAGCCGACCTGCGCCAATACCAGGGCGGCGTAGTCGGGGCGCAACACGTGCGTGCCCTCGCCGGCACGGGTCGCCGCGGGCGGCAGGCGTTTGAACAGCGGGTCGCCCGAAAGGTCCAGGCTGATGCTCGCGCGGCGCTGACGCAGCGAAAGCAGCAGGTGAACGTCGGGGTCGGCAGCGTCGACATCGGCGCGACGGCCCGTGGTCTCGGCCAGACGGTCGCACAACGCGTCCTTGGCGCGCAGGGCCGAGAAGCGCGTGTTGCGCAGCTGCTCGGTCACGCCGCGGGCGGTGATGGCGATGGTGGCGCCGGGGCGGATGATGGTCTCCCAGGCGATGTCGTAAACGCTGTCGTACAGCTCGTCGGCATCCTGCGCCTCAAAGCGCCCAAGCACCACAAACACGCGGCTGGCCAGGCGCGACCACAGACAGGCGCGGTAGCCTTCTTCGAGCTCGCCCTCAAACGTAGCGCGGCCCTTCAGGCGGCGGACATGCGAAAGCCCGAGGTGTTTAAGCTCATCGGCGAGTGCGGACTCAAAGCCCTCGGGGCAGCTTGCGTAAAATTCCATGGGTGACCTCTCTGGTTGCGTCGCTCCATTATATGATGGATGCTCCGTTTGCCATCGCCCCCGAAAGGAACCTATATGATTGATGCGTGCTCCTTGATTCCCATTTTCATTGCAACAGCCTCAGGACTCGGGGCCTCGCACAGGCTCCCGCCGCCTTACAGAACTGAAAGCTGGGCGTAGGGCAAATCCATGGCACGTGACCTGCGATTGCTCGGCCATAGATGGCGTAATCGAGGCCAAGGGAGGGCATCATGTGCGAGGGAAACGAGAGCTGGTTCTGGCACGCGAACGACATGGTGGTGGCGGGCGACATGAACCTCGTGGTCCGCGTCCTGTGGGTCGCGCTCATCGTAGGCATCGGCGTCGCGACGATGGCCACGCTCTGGATCGTCACGAGGTAGCGCGCCACGAACGGATGACGAGGCACGCGGCGCATGCCACGCTGGCGGAACCCTAGCCTCGCTGCTGGACAATCTGTTCGATGAGCTTCGCGACGGAGTCCTCGGCTGCGTCCCCGATCAGGTGATGGGCCGCGGCCTTCGCCTCTGGCATCGCGCCCGCGACTGCGTAGGAGTTCGGCACCTTTTCGAGGAGCGTCACGTCGTTTTCCGAGTCTCCGATAAAAGCGACCTCGTCCAGCGTGACCCCAAGGCTGCCGAGAAGCGCGTCGAGTCCGTTTACCTTGCTCCAGCCAGCCGGAACAACATCGAGGAAGAATGGGACGGGCGAGGGGAAATCAAGCTCTGGGCAGGCTTCCTTGCATCGACTCCGAACGACTTCCGTCGGGGCGGAGCTGACGTTGACGAAGATGCCGGCGGTGGTGACGTCACGGTTCGTGGGCACGTCTCCGAGCGCCATGTCTCTTCCGGAGTCCTTAACGATTTCCAGGGCGAATTCGTCGCCAGGCTCGACGGCGCAGAGGAACTGCTCGCAGCGTTTGCTTGTCTCATCGACATCGGCGACTAGCCAGAGTGACGTCCCCGCGTAGGGGCGTACGGCGCTATCGAGCTTGACGAGGGCCTCCGTCGAGAGCGTCTTTTTGAACACGAGTTCGCCGCTGGAGAAGACCTTCTTTCCGTTGGCCATGATGCCGGTCGAGAAACAGCGCGCGTCGCCGTCAAAGGCATCGGCCAGGTCGGCGTAGTCGCGGCCGCTTGCGGGGCCGAACGCGATGCCCGCATCAAGCGCCGAAAGAATCGCGCTGTGCGTGCGCTCCGATACGACCCTTGAGCCAAACGGCAGCAGGGTCCCGTCCATGTCTGCGAGGATGAGCTTTATCAAGGGGTCCTCCCGTTTCGGTCTGGGCGTCGGCGCGCCGGTGTGCGTCGTCCTAGCTGTATTGCCTGTCTCCCAAGAGATTCTTCGAGATGATCCTGTTAAACTCTACCGGGTCATCCCAGCAAGAGGTCAGGAAGAGGAACAGCAGCTCGATGACGAAGTTGATCGAGCTGTGCGAGAAGGCGACCTCGGTTCCGGTGATGGCCTGATCTCGCGAGATGGCTCGGATGATATACGTGGCACGCTTCGCGAGCGGCGTATCTGGGTTGTCTGTGATCATGATGATGGGGGTGTTCGAATCCTCGGCAGAGTCGAATATGTTGACGAGGCGCTTCGAGTATCCGGACGTCGAAATGACGAGCAGGATGTCATTCTCCTTGAGGCTGGTTGCGGCGGAGACCATGGCATCGGTGGTACTGGGGCAAAACGCCCTGACTCCAACCTGTGAGAGCTTGAACGCCGCGTTTACGCCCATGCTAATCGAGTTGCCGACGCCCGCAATCAGGACGAGGTTGGCGTTGTGGAGCAGATTGACGACTGTCGAAAAGTCATCGGAGTCAATGAGCGAGGCGGTTTGGGAGAGCTCCTTGACCTTGTGAGACAGGACGTACTTAATGGAGCCCTCGACGTCGTCCAGAGTAACCTTGCCGCCCGTGGCCTTTTCCTCGCCGGAGGCCCTGCTGATGGATATGCCGAGCGCCAGACGCATGTCCGAATAGGTTCGGTAGTCAAGCGTCCTTGCGAACCTCGAAACAGACGCCGGTGACGTACCGGTTCCTGCGGCGAGTTCGCGGACGGTCATCGTTGCGACGTCCGACGGGTGGTCGAGCACATACGTTGCGATTGCCTTCTCCGAGGGGGATAGGCTGTTCATGACCGCGCAGATGTGGCTGAGCACATCCCCTGTCTTATCCATGGTTACTCCTTGGCCCTAGTTTGCTTCGTATCTTAGGTCAAGAGAGGTGAAAATAAAGCAAAATGTTTCATAAGCGGTGAAATAGCGTTTCACCGCTGATTTCCTACCGTTCACGGTAAATCGGTGCTTCCCCGGCGCAATCTCATCTTGAGCTGCTATCTTATGAGCCGTGAAACAACGGCACGAAAACGATGAAACAACAGAACATTGTTCCAACGCCTCACAACTTTGTTTCACGCTAGATGGCGAATCACTTCGAAGCCCAGACAGGCACCCGGCGAGCAAGAAGGGAGAAGCACGATGCGCAACGCCAGGACAAACGCAAGCATGACTTCGCTGTTCTTCGCGAACGTCCTCTACTGGGTCTGCGCGGGCGTGTACTCGCCGTTCCTCTCCGCTCACTACACGAGCCTCGGCCTCAGCGCAGCCCAGACCGGCATCCTCCTCGCGGCGACCCCGGTGTGTGCGCTCGCCATCCAGCCGCTCTGGTCGACGATCGCCGACAAGCTCGGGCGCCGCCGCGCGGTCATCGTGATCCTCTGCCTTGCGGCGGCGGTACTCGCTCCGCTGTATTACCTGGCGTCGACGTTCGTCCCGGTCCTTCTCGTAACCTTTGCGTTCTCGGCGTTTTTCTCGGGGCTCCTGCCCCTGAGCGACTCCCTCGTCATCGAGCTCGCGGATCGCTCTGGCCTGGACTTTTCTCGCATTCGCATGGGTGGCACTATCGGCTATGCCATCGTCGTCCTGATCGTCGGTCGGCTGCTCGACATGGCTCCTCAAATCCAGTTCGCGGTGGTCTCTGCCGCGCTGGTGGTCTTCGCGGCTCACATGTGGCGCCTCCCCGAGGCGGGAATTCGCGCCAATGCCGCGGACGATCCCAAGGTCTCCCACGGAAAGGGCCTCCTCTCGCTGTTTACCAGCAATGAGATCGCCTTCGTCTTGGTCTTCGCCTTCATCAGTTCGGCCGCGATTGGCTTCATCGGGGCGTTCTTGGGCCGCTACGCGGTCGAGCTTGGCGAGGGTCAGAACCTCGTGGGCGTCCTGAGTGCGGTCTCCGCTGCGAGCGAGATCCCCATCCTGCTCGTTTCCTCCAAGCTGGTCAGGCGCTTCGGCGAGATGAACCTCCTGATCTTTTCCTGCTTCATGGCGGCGCTCAGGCTCGTGCTCGTGGGCACCGGCATCGTCCCGGTCATGATCTGCGGCCAGCTGCTGCAGAGCGTGAGTTACATGACCGTCTACTACTCCTGCGTTACCTACATTGCCAACCACACTTACGAGGATTGTCGCGCTCGAGGTCAGAGCGCCTTCGCGATGGTTCAGAGCGGTCTGTCCGTCGTGGTTGCGAACCTGTTTGGCGGTTGGGCGTGCGACGCGCTCGGCACGCACGCGGGTTTTCTGGCCTTCGCCCTCGCTTCAACGATTGCTGCGGTCGTTGCTTTTGTGGCGTACGTGCTGTGGCGTCGAAGCGCAGCGCCACAGCCTGAGGGCCAGTCGGCCGCATAGGTTCCACCGCGTTTTGCAAGCGCCTGCCTGCTTCGCGCTTCTCTTCGTGTTCAACCAGCTGACGAGCTGAGAACTGTCCAATCCAATGGTTATCCAAGTGAAAGGAAGACAAAGATGTCTCTCATCAAGGTCAACGAGCTTCTTCAACATGCGACCGAGCACCACTATGGCGTGCCCGCGATCAACGTCATCAACACGGAGACCATCCGTTATGCGATCCAGGCCGCCGAGGATGAGCACATGCCTATCATCATTCAGTACTGGCCCGGCTTCGAGGACCACTGTGCCCTCGACATCATCGCCTTCGCCGCCCGCTATTACGCCGAGCGCGCGAGCGTGCCCGTCGCCGTCCACCAGGATCACTCCGCTGGTTACGAGATCGCCGTCAAGGGCGTCAAGGCCGGTTTCCCCTCCGTCATGGTCGACGGCTCCTCGCTTCCCTATGAGGAGAACTTCCAGCTCACGAAGGACGTCGTCCAGGTCGCCAAGATCTTCGACGTTGACATCGAGGCCGAGCTCGGCCACGTCGGCAACGGCTCCGACGCCAACGACTTCGTGAACAGCGACCACTATACCGACCCGAACCTCGCCGAGGAGTTCGTCGAGGGCACCGGCTGTGGTTCGCTCGCCATCGCCGTCGGCAACGCCCACGGCCCCTACGTCAAGGTCCCGAACCTCGACATGGAGCGCATCAAGGCCTGCAGGGAGGCCGTCAGCGTCCCCCTCGTCATGCACGGATGCTCCGACATCCCCGACGAGCAGCTCCAGGAGGCCGTGAACCTCGGCATGAGCAAGTTCAACATCGCCACGGAGTACTTCCGCTCCATGTACCGCGCCTTCGAGAAGGACATCAGCTCCGGCAAGAACGACGGCAACGGCGTTGGCCTCCTGATGGACGCCGCCCCCGACATGCGCGCGTTCGTCGCAAGCAAGATCCAGCTTCTGAACCCCAACCACTATTCGCTCTAGGAGAGACTCGATGAAGAAAGTTCTTGTCGCGTCGCACGGTCACCTCGCAAGCGGAATCAGGAGCTCGATCGAGATCCTGACCGGTATGGCGGACATGGTGGAAGCAGTTGACTGCTACGTGGACGACTCCGATTTCACCCCTCGCATCCAGGCGTTTATTGACTCGGTGGGCCCTGAGGACGAGGCCATCATTTTCACCGACATCTACGGTGGCTCCGTCTTCCAGAAGGTCGTCCTCATGGAGCCGGAGAAGCGCGGGATCGTCCATGTTACCGGTATGAACCTCGGCCTCGTGATCGAGGCGCTCCTCGGCGCTGAGCCGGTCACGGCAGATTCGATCAAGCAGAGCGTCGAGCTGGCGAGGGCGACGATGCAGGTCGTCGAGCCTCCGAGCAAGGCCGCGGACAACGAGGGGTCCGACGGAGACTTCTTCGATTAGAGAGCACTAATAAGTAAGGAGAGGAAACAATGATTGTTCAGGTTCGAGTCGATGACCGTCTGATTCACGGGCAGGTCGCCCTGGTGTGGACCAAGGAGCTCAACACCACCAGGATCATCGTCGCCAACAAGCACGCCGTGGAGAGCGATGCCCTTCGCATGACGCTTTCCATGGGTACGCCGGCGGGCCAGAAGCTCCTCGTCAAGGATGTTCCGGATGCTTGCCGCATCGCGAACGATCCGCGTGCGGACTCCATGCGCATCTTCGCGCTCACCAACTGCGTGCGTGACGTGCTTGAGCTCGTTAAAGGCGCACCGGGCAAGATCGAGGGCGTGAACGTTGCCAATGTCGGCCGCTTCGACAAGTCCGATCCGGATAGCAAGGTCGCCCTCAACTCCACGATCATGCTCAACCCGGATGAGCTCGAGGCCGCGAAGGAGCTTTGCGAGCAGGGTATTCCGGTTTTCCATCAGCTTATCCCGTCCAATCCCAAGACTCCTCTCAAGAGTCTGATCGAGGCGGCGGAGAAATAAGGGGATTTGGCCAGGCGGTCAAATGAAATGAGAGAAAGGAAGTCAAATGATTGGGTTAGCAGTAATGGCCTGGTTGACCGTGCTGATTTGCTACGGCGGCAACTGGGTTCTCGGTCAGTGTATGATCGAGCGTCCTCTCGTGGTCGGCCTCGTTGCGGGCCTTCTGATGGGCGACGTCAAGACCGGTGTCATCATCGGTGCCTCTCTCGAGGCAATCTTCATGGGCGCGGTTAACATCGGTGGCGCCATCTCCGCCGAGCCCGTTACCGCGACCGCCCTCGCCGTCGCCTTCACCGTTGGCGCCGGCATCGACCAAGGCGCCGCCATCACGCTGGCCGTTCCCGTTGGCGTCGTCACCGCGTTCCTCTCGATCTTCATGAACAACGTGTTCCTCGCGTTCTTCGCCGCCACCTTTGACAAGATGGCCGCCGAGGGCAACGAGAAGGGCCTCGCGCTTCAGCACTTCGTTCTCTGGTTCGTTAAGTACGCCGCCTTTGGCCTCATCGCCTTCCTCGGCGTTTACCTTGGCGCTGAGCCCGTTGCCGCCATTGTCAACCAGATTCCGGCCAATGTCATGAGCGGCCTCAACGCCGTGGGCGCCCTCCTGCCCGCCGTTGGTATGGCGCTCCTGCTCCAGATGCTGTGGAGCACCGAGCTCAGCATCTACTTCTTCCTGGGCTTCACGCTCTACCAGTACCTCGGCCTCCCGATGATCGCCATCGCGGTTCTCGGCGTCATCATCGCGGTTGCCTCCGCCCTCCGCGACAAGGAGATTTTCGATCTCACCAAGAAGGGCTTGGCCACCCAGGCCGTTTCCAACGACTCTGTAACCAGCGACGAGGAGGATTTCTTCGCATGAGCAACCTGACCAAGAATGTGAGCCCTGAAGACAAGAAGATGCTCAACAGCATTTTCCTGCGCTCTTTCTCCGTGTTCGCCTCCTGCGCCGGCGGTTCCGTCAAGGCTGGCGCCGACGGCTGGCTGTACTCCGTCCAGCCCGCGCTTAACCGCTACTACGCCGATGACCCCGAGGCCCGTGCCGAAGCCATGAAGCGTCACACGACTTGGTACAACATTACCCAGAACGTCGGCACGTTCGCCATGGGCCTCGTCGCCTCCATGGAGAGGGAGAACTCGCAGCACGAAGACTTCGACACCGAGTCCATCGACGGCATCAAGGTTTCCCTGATGGGCCCGATGTCCGGCATCGGTGACGCAATCTTCTGGGGCGTCCTGCGTGTCATCGCTGCCGGCATTGGCATCAACCTCGCCATGAGCGGCTCGCCCCTCGGCGCGATCATGTTCCTGCTGATCTACAACATCCCGTCGATCCTCTGCCGATACTTCATGACCTACCTCGGCTTCAGCATGGGCACCAACTTCATCTCCGAGATGTACGAGGGTGGTCTCATGAAGCTCATCACCAAGGCGACCTCCACGGTTGGCCTCGTGATGATCGGTGCCATGACTGCGGCGAACGTCCAATTCAACACGATCCTGTCCATTCCGGTTCAGGACTCTGACCCCGTCATGATCCAGACCTACCTCGACTCGATCTTCAAGGGCATCGTGCCCCTGGGGCTTACGCTCGTCGTCCTCTGGCTCCTGCGCAAGAAGAACGTGAACGTCAACATCATCCTGGTTGGCATCATGATTCTGGCGCTCGTCCTCGGCCTCGTGGGCATCGTGTAGGGCGGCTTCCGGATCATTCGAAGCTTGTTTAAGGCAATTCCCGGCGGCACGCGATCGAGGACATTCGACGCGTGCCGCCCCATTAGAAGGAGAGAACATGCGCTACACGCACCTCAAGAATTCCGATGTCGACGTCTCCCAGCTCGCTGTGGGCACCTGGGCGATCGGCGGCGACTCCTTTGGTGAGAACGATGACGCCGCCAGCATGTCCGCCATCCGCACCATGCTCGATCACGGCGTCAACCTCATCGACACCGCGCCGTGCTATGGCAACGGCACGTCCGAGAAGGTCGTCGGCAACGCGCTCAGGGGCGTCGACAGAGAGAGCTACCTGCTCTCGACCAAGGTTGGCCTGATCACCAGCGCCGCCGGCTATGACCGCGACTCCTCGTTCAAGAACATCATGAGGGAGGTCGAGAGCTCGCTGCGCAACCTCCGCACCGACTACATCGACTTCTACTTCGTGCACTGGCCCGACGCTAAGACTCCGTTCTCCGAGACGATGTGCGCCCTCCAGCTCCTCAAGGAGCAGGGCAAGATTCGCCACATCGGCGTCTCCAACTTCACGACCGAGATGATCGAGGAGTGCGAGAAGGTCGCTCAGATTGACGTCCAGCAGCCGCCCTACTCTATGGTTGACCGCTCCTCCGAGGACCTCATCAAGTGGGGCTACGAGCGTGGCATCGACTCCTTCACCTATGGCTCCCTTGGCGCGGGCATCCTGTCGGGCAAGTTCCGCGAGCTGACGAAGTTCGAGGAAGGCGACGTCCGCGGTGGCTTCTACGACTACTTCCGGGAGCCCAAGTTCTCGCGCGTCCAGGAGCTGCTCAAGGTCATGGACGAGATCGCCGAGGCCCACGACAAACCCGTGGCGCAGGTTGCCGTGAACTGGAGCACCCAGAAGGAGTACGTGGGCACCGCTCTCGTGGGCGTGCGCACGGACGCCCACGCGATTCAGAACTGCGAGACGTTCGAGTGGGAGCTTTCCGCCGACGAGATGGCCAAGCTCGACGCCAGGCTCGACGAGCTGAAGATCGGCTAGCCATGAGCGCCGAGGATAGGAAGTACCCCACTTCCGAGCTTGAGGTGCTTGAGAGTGGCGCGAGGGAGGTTGTCGAGCCTAACGGCCTGAGGCTGATGCTGAAGCCCGTGCCGGGTGACGACCGCGAGCACGTGCTCGATCCGCGCGTCTATGCTCGTGCGCACGCGAAGCTCGCTGCGACTCCTGCGGCGGGGTCGGCGCCGGCCGGACCGGTGGACGTGATCGCGTGGCGCTCCGCGCCCAACAAGGAGACCCACGTCGTGAGGGGCGCGAACGTTGCCAAGAAGACCGTCGTCATGAACTTCGGCGACAAGGGCATTCCGCTGCACATCTTCACGCCGGAGGGGCACGAGGATGGGTCTGCCGCGCTCGTGTTCATCCATGGCGGCGGGTTCATGGTGGGCAACATCGGCCAGTACGAGAACTGCCTGCGCGACATCGTGGAGCGCACGGGTTGCGTCGCGATCTATCCGGAGTACCGCTTGTCTCCCGAGACGATGTTCCCCGGTGGCGTCGAGGACTGCGTGAAGACGCTCGACTGGCTTGTCGATCACGCTGACGAGCTGGGCGTTGATGCGACTCGCATTGCCGTGGCTGGTGACTCTGCGGGTGGCAGCCTGTCGAATGCCGTCGTGCTCGAGGGCTCTCACGCGGATAGGATCAAGGCGGTTGTCGAGCTTTATCCGCTCGTTGATGGCGGTCCCGTTCCGGATGAGTGGTCCTATGACCTGTACGAGGTCGTGGATGAGCAGAGGCCCGAGGCGCTGAGCAGGGTTGATCGCATTCGCCTCGCCAACAACGACCTTCCGCCCATGTACGTCAACGGCGATGCGGACAAGATGCTCGACCCGCTGATTTCCGCGCTGTTCGCGGAGGACGTGAGCGCGTTCCCCCGCACGGTCATCATCTCTTCCGAGTATGACTATCTGCGCTATCAGGACGAGCTGTTCGCGAAGAGGCTGCAGGATGCGGGCGTTGACGTCACTGCGATTCGTTATCGCGGCTGCGACCACGGCTTCTTCGAGATGTACGGCGTGATGCCTCAGGCTGAGGATGTCTGTCGCGTCATCTCCGAGGAGCTTGCGAAGATCTAGGGGCTCGTCGCGGCGACCTCCTGGACGAGTGACGGTCCGGCGGGATGCTAGGTGCGTCCCGCCGGACCTTTGCGTTGGCGGGCGCGTGCCGCTTGCCGGCGGGCGTGTGTGGGGTTCGCTTCGGCGGTGCCGGATTAACCGGGAGATGCGTTTACCGCCGCTCTTCCAAGTGAGCCCAGCAAACAAATCGCGAGCTGAGCCCCAAGGGTATTGACAAGGGCGTGGGCGTGGCGCGAGCGCTTGACTATCTGGGCCGCTCTGGCAACGCGCGCACCTTTGGCTTTGGCGATTCGGGCAACGACCTGGGCATGCTCGGCGCCGTCGAGACGGCTGTCGCCATGGGCAACGCCATGCCCGAGGTCAAGGCAGTCGCCGACTACGTGACCGACGATGTCGCACACGACGGCACCGTCACCGCCATGCGCCACTTTGGGTTGATTTAATAAATGGCCGGGTCGCCCGCAGTGGGGGCGACCCGGCCATTTGAGCTATTTTGCAATATAGAGCTTGGGATGACTGCGACTGCTCTCGATCGCCGCCGTCATGATGCCCTCGTCGTCTCCATCAACGATGATGCCGTCGAGGTCATCGATCTGCGCGGACTGATAAAAACTGGTCTTGTTGAACTTTCCCTGGTCAACCATCATGTAGCCCTGGTTTGAGTTGGTAAGGTACATATGCTTGATCATGGCCGAGAAGTCGTGCTCGACGGTAAAACCGTGGTCGGGGTGGAATCCATCGGCACTGACAAACGCCTTGTCGGCATGTAGTTTGCTCATGCAGTCGAGCGTTAGTGCGCCCGCGAGATAGAGGTGGCCCTTGCGCACGGAGCCGCCCAGCAGCACTACCGAAGCGTTGGGGAGATTGAAGCTGGCGTAGTTCGCGATTGCAAGATCGCCGGTGATAATGGTGATCTCACGCTTGTCCATGAGGGCCTTAGCGAAGTAAAAGCCTGTGGTGCCGATATCAATTACCAGAACATCACCATCATCAACAAGAGTTGCTGCGGTTGCGGCGATGGCCTCCTTGGCCTCGACTTGGACATTGATGCGCTCCTCGGGATACGAGATTGCGTTGGAGCGAGAAAGCGATACCGCTCCACCGCGTACGCGACGCAGCTTGCCTTCGGATTCCAGCGAGATGAGGTCGTGTCGTGCGGTGACTTCCGAAACCGAAAAACGGCGAACGATGTCGGATACCGAGATATTTGGCTTTTCGGCCAGCCAATTCATGATAAATCGCTGGCGCTCAGCCGGCGAAAGGTCTGAAGTAGATGCCATATGCCGCTCCTTTTGAACAAAAGGTAAAAGATGCGCCTTTCGTAATCGAAATATAACGTATCGATATGAAAAGAACAAGGCAAATTCGAATGAATCAAAAGAACGGAATGGCATGTCACAAATGCATGCGTAGCAGATAGTTCGCACGTAGACGGGCTATAAAGAGTCTCATTCTGAAGGTGCCGCCCAAAAGAAGTACGTTCACACCCGATATTCGACCGTTCACGGAAAGTTGACAATTGAGCTTTCGATGGCTTTTGAAATAGTTTATAAAAGAAAGCCGAAAAGCTTTTGAAACAAAGAAGAAGGCTTTCGATAGCAATAGTGCTAGATGAGAAAGGACCGAACATGGCGATTAAGGTGTTTGCCGACGGCGCTAACCTCGAAGGCATGCTTGACATGCATGACAATGGCAACGTTCAGGGCTTCACGACCAATCCTTCCCTTATGAAGGCCGGTGGCGTGACTGACTACCGCGCTTTTGCCAAGACGGTTCTTGAGCACATTACCGATGTGTCGGTTTCTTTTGAGGTATTCGCCGACGACGAGGCTGGTATGGAAGCCGAGGCTCGCGAGATCGCAACCTGGGCAGACAACGTCTACGTTAAGATCCCGGCGCTCAACACCAAGGGCGAGTCCACTGCCGCGCTGGTCAAGCGCCTTTCTGCCGACGGCATCAAGGTGAATGTCACCACGATCTTCACGCCCGAGCAGGTCGACGAGTTTGTCGATGCCGTCTCTGCTGAGACCCCCTCTATTCTGTCCATCTTCGCCGGTCGCATTGCCGATACCGGCGTCGATCCGCTGCCCCTCATGGCGGAGTCCGTAAAGAAGGCTGCCGTTAAGCCTGCTGCCGAGGTTCTCTGGGCGTCTACGCGCGAGGTCCTCAATATCTTCCAGGCGGAGTCCGTTGGATGCCAGATCATTACGGTCCCCAATGCCCTTCTTGCCAAGCGCAAGAATTTCGGGAAAGATTTGCTTGAGTACTCGCTTGATACGGTCAAGGGCTTTGCCCGCGACGTTCAGGCGCTTGGTTTTCATATCTTGCCCGAGGAGTAGGGGACGAGCATGCTGACCGATCTTCTTAAACCCGAGCTTGTTGCCTGCCACGTCGAGGCCTCCGACTGGGAGGAAGCGATCAGGGCATGCGGTAAGTTGCTCGTAGACGCTGGCAAATGCGACCAGAGCTATGTCGACGCCATGATTTCATCGGTTCACAAATTCGGCCCCTATATGGTCTTGGAAGAGGGCATCGCCATGCCCCACGCTCAGGCAGATGGCAATGTGAGTGAAGCGGGGATCTGTATCGTCACGCTTGACCCTGCCATTGCGTTTGGACACGAGGATTTCGATCCGGTTCACGTGCTTGTGGGTATTTGCGCACCCGACCCCAAGGCTCATCTTGGCTGCTTGGCGGAGCTTTCGCAGATGTTCGAGGACGAGGACTGCGTTGCCAAGCTCAGCGCATGCGATACGCCCGAGCAGGTTTTGGAGACCATGCGTTCATTCTTTTAGGCCTTAATGGCACGGCGATGCGTCGCCGCTTTTGGATAGACGGAAAACCGTCACGTGTAGGAGAGGAAGGTTGCCATGCATATCATCACCGTATGCGGAAACGGCATCGGGTCCAGCCTGATGCTCGCTGGCAAAGTCGAGGAGCTTTGCGAGGAGGAGGGCATCAAGGCCGACGTTGAGTCTATGGACCTGAACGGTGCTTCTTCCGCAAATCCGGATCTGTTCATCACCGTTAAAGAGCTCGCACCCGAGCTCCACGGCAACGTTGTGATCGTTCGCAGCTATGTGAACAAGAAGAAGATCCGCGAAGACGCCCTCGAGGCAATCAAGGCGGCCGCCGCTAACGCCTAAAGCGGCACAAAAAAGGGCGGTTCCCTGTGGAAGAGGGAAACGCGCCCACGTTAGAGAGAAAGGAAGCGCAGATGCAAGCCATCCTTCCCATACTTGAGTTTATCCAATCGATTCTGACCAAGCCAGCGTGGATTATGGGTCTATTTGCCTTTGTGGGCCTTGTCGCGCTTAAGCGTCCTGCCCACAAGGTGATGACGGGCACCCTGAAGCCCATTCTTGGTTACATCATGCTGTCTGCCGGCGCCGCTGTTGTTCAGGAGAACCTTGCTCCGCTGGGTACCTTCATCGAGACCGGCTTCCACATCACCGGCGTCGTGCCCAACAACGAGGTCGTCGTTTCGATGGCTCAGAGCGTCCTCGGCGTTCAGACCATGATGATCCTGATTCTCGGCTACGTCGTGAACATTATCATTGCCCGCTTTACCAAGTTTAAGTACATCTTCCTGACGGGCCATCACAGCATGTTTATGGCTTGCCTGCTGTCTGCCGTTCTGCAGGCATCTGGCTTCCAGGATGTCCAGCTTGTCATCGTGGGCGGCATGTTCCTGGGCCTCGTGAGCGCTATGCTTCCCGCCGTTGGTCAGCGTTTCACCGAGAAGGTTACCGATGGCGATGAAATCGCCATGGGCCACTTCGGTTCACTCGCCTATTACATCTCCGCTGCAGTCGGTACGCTTTTTGCTAAGGACGCCGAGGAGAACAGCACCGAGAAGATCGAGGTTCCCGAGAAGTTCTCCTTCCTGCGCGACACCACCATCTCCACGGCTCTCACCATGGCCTTCTTCTACCTGGTTACCGCTTTCGCCGCTTACATCGCAGATCCTGCGGTCGTTACCAAGATCGCTGGCGGCGACAATGTAATCGTCTATGCCCTGACCTGTGCCCTGTCCTTCGCCGTCGGTGTCACTATCGTTTACAACGGCGTTCGTATGATCCTTGCCGACCTGGTCCCGGCTTTCCAGGGCATCTCCAACAAGCTGATCCCCGGCGCCATCCCCGCCGTCGACTGCGCCGTCTTCTTCCCCTATGCTCCCACCGCCGTCATCCTCGGCTTTGTTGCCTCCTTCATCGGTGGCGTGGTCGGTATGTTCATCGTGGGCGCTACCCTGGGCATCTTCATCATCCCGGGCATGGTTCCCCACTTCTTCTGCGGTGCTACCGCAGGCATCTACGGCAATGCTACCGGCGGTCGCAAGGGCGCGGCTCTTGGCGCTTTCGTCAACGGCCTGCTCATCACCTTTGCCCCGGCTCTGCTCCTGCCCGTTCTTGACGTCTTTGGCTTCAAGAACACTACGTTCGGCGACTTCGATTTCTCCGTCATTGGTATTACGCTTGGCCGCGCTGCCGAGGCATTCGGTACCACCGGTGTCTACGCGATTCTCGCTGTCCTTCTGGTCGTTGCCTTCGTCCCCAACTTCATCCACACCAAGGGTGCTGTGATCAATCACGTTGAGGAAGAGTAATCCAGGCATACGTTAAGCCCTAATCGGGCGGAGCTCCGATAACCGGCTCCTACACGGAAGCGGTGACGTCTCAAATGAGGCGTCACCGCTTTTTATTTGGAGCGGTTGTGAAAATGCGCTGATGAAGCATCGCCTCTGCGCCGTGAACGGAATTAATTTCGATCAATGGCAAAAACGTTTTGCCGCTGGGTTGATTTAATAAAAATGGTAAAACCACAAAACCGTTCGCCGAGAAGATAAAAAACCGCAGTTCACGCCCTGATAAACGTAGATAAAGTGTTTAGCAGTCAACGCCCGTATGCTAACGAAAGGAATCAGGCAGATGGCAATCAAGGTGTTCGCTGACGGTGCAAACCTCGAGGGCATGCTCGACATGTACGAGAACGGCAACGTTCAGGGTTTCACGACTAACCCGTCCCTTATGAAGAAGGGCGGCGTGACGGATTACCGCGCGTTTGCCAAGGAGGTCCTGGCCCACATCACCGATGTGTCTGTGTCGTTTGAGGTCTTTGCCGACGACGTCGAGACAATGGAGGTCGAGGCCCGCGAGATTGCTACCTGGGCCGAGAACGTCTACGTCAAAATTCCGTGCGTGACCACCAAGGGCGAGTCCACGGCCGAGCTGGTGCGCAAGCTTTCCGCCGACGGCATCAAGGTCAACGTCACCACCATCTTTACGCCTACGCAGGTCGATGAGATGGTCGAGGCCGTTGACGCCGAGACGCCGTCTATCATCTCGCTCTTTGCCGGCCGCATCGCCGACACCGGCGTCGATCCCATTCCGTTTATGACGGAGTCGGTCAAGAAGGCCGCCGCCAAGCCCAACTGCGAGGTTCTGTGGGCATCCACGCGCGAGCTCATCAACATTTACCAGGCCGAGGCCTGCGGTTGCCAGATCATCACGGTGCCCAACAGCATCCTGGCCAAGCGCAAGAACATCGGCCGCGACCCGTACGGGGTCTCGCTCGATACCGTGCGCGGCTTTGCCAAGGATATCGCGGCGCTCGGTTTCCATATCCTGCCGTAGCGCGAACGCTGACTACGCCGCGGGCTGCTCGCCCCGGCCTTTCCTTTCCCTATCGCTCACGCGCTTCGCGAGGGTCGCGCTAGGCAAAGGAAAGGCCGGGGCTGCCGACACGAACTTGCCAGTAGGTTGGCGATTAGCTTCCATATCCTGCCGTGGACAAAGGTACCCCCGCCTGCGCCGTGCAAAATTGAGAGTATTCAGCAAGGTAAAGGCTTTTACCAGTTAACCGAAGCACGGAATAGCCCCCGTTTTGGCTCTGACGACGCTAAAACGGGGGCTGTTTTTGACGTTATTGTCTCTGTGGGGCGTTCGGAACGGCGGAAATTGCAGAATACTCGCGATTTTGCACGCCACTACAGGGGGTACCCTTGCCTTGGCGGTTTACTTTCCCCGCACCATGGTGAGGGAGATCTTCTTGCGGTCGCGATCGACCTTCTCGACCCACACCTTGACCGTATCGCCGACGCGCACCACGTCGCTCGGGTGCTTGACAAAGCGGTTGGCCAGCTTGGAGATGTGCACGAGGCCGTCTTGGTGCACGCCCACGTCGACGAAGGCGCCAAAGTCGACGACGTTGCGCACCGTGCCCTTGAGTTCCATGCCGGGCTCCAAGTCGTCGATGGAAAGTGCCGAGCGGCTAAAGACCACCTCGGGCGCGTCGTCGCGCGGGTCGCGGCCGGGCTTCTTGAGCTCGTTGACGATGTCGATGAGCGTCAGGGTGCCGCAGTCCAGGTCGCTTGCCAGCGCCGAGATGCTGCCCAGGCGGCGCTCGATGTCGGGCACGCCGCCGCGGTTGAGCTCGCTGGTCTTAACGCCTGCGCGCTCCAGGACGGCCGTGGCTACCTCGTAGCTCTCGGGGTGGACGCTTGTCGCGTCGAGCGGGTTCTTGCCACCGCTGATGCGCAGGAAGCCCGCGGCGTTGAGATATGCCTTGGGTCCCAGTTTGGGGACCTTCTTAAGCTGGCGGCGATCGGTAAAGGCACCGTTTTCCTCGCGGTAGGCCACGATATTCTTGGCCACGCTCGGCGTGATGCCCGATACGTATCCCAGCAGGCTCGCGCTCGCGGTGTTGACGTCGACGCCCACGCGGTTGACGACGTCCTCCACCACGTGGCCCAGGGTGCGCGAGAGCTCGGCCTGGTCAAGGTCGTGCTGGTACTGGCCCACGCCGATGGACTGGGGCGGAATCTTGACGAGCTCCGCCAGCGGGTCTTGCAGGCGGCGGCCAAGGCTCATGGCGCCACGCACGGTGACGTCCAGGTCGGGATACTCCTGGCTGGCGAGCTCGGAGGCGGAGTACACCGATGCGCCGGCCTCGTTGACGATGGTGTATCGCAGCCCGGGCGCCTGCTCGGCGATGAACTCCGAGACGACTTCCTCGGTCTCGCGGCTGGCGGTGCCGTTGCCAATGACGATGGTGTTGACGCCGTCCTTCTTGACGAGGCGGGCGAGCTCGCGCTTGGTGCCGGCGACGTCGTGGCGCGGCTTGGTAGGGTAGACCACGCCGTGGTCGAGCAGCTTGCCGGTCTCGTCCATGACGGCGACCTTGCAGCCGGTGCGGTAGCCCGGATCGAGCGCGAGCACGCGGGCGCCGCGCACGGGGCGTGCCGAGAGCAGGCCCTCGAGATTCTTGGCAAAGACGTTAATGGCCTCGGACTGGGCGCGAACGGTGAGCTTGGCGCGGGCCTCGCGCTCCAGCGAGGGGGCCATGAGGCGCTTGTAGCCGTCGGCGATGGCGGCATCGAAGACGGGAGCGAAGACGCCCTGGCGACGGGGCCAGCGGCTGCCGAGGCGTGCCGTAGCGGCAGCGCCGTCGACGTTCACGCGCACGCGGAGCTTGCCCTCGCGCTCACCGCGGTCGATAGCCAGCACGCGGTGGTTGGGTATACGGCGCAGTGGCTCATCATAGCTGTAGTACGGCTCGTAGGGGGTCTTCTCGGCGGGGTCGGTGGCCTCGACGACGATGTCGGCGGTGTTTTGCGTAAAGGCGCGCAGGTCGGCGACGTTCTCGGGATCTTCGGCCACCGTCTCGGCCACGATGTCGGCGGCGCCGGCGAGCGCCTTTTCGGGCGTGTCGAAGCCGGCCTCCTCGTTGACGTAGTCCGCGGCGGCGTCGAGCGCGCTGCCCTTGGCCGAGGCCTGCATGATGATCATGTTGGCGAGCGGCTCCAGGCCGGCCTCGCGTGCCTTCTGCGCGCGGGTCATGCGCTTTTTGCGGTAGGGCTTGTAGAGGTCCTCGACACGCTGGAGTTGTGTGGCCTCGCGAATCTGCTGCTCGAGTTCGGGCGTGAGCTTGCCCTGGGCGTCGATGAGCAGAATGACGTCCTCTTTACGCTGCTCAAGATTGCGCAGGTAGGACAGGCGCTCGTCGAGTGCGCGCAGGGCGACGTCGTCCATGCCGCCCGTGGCTTCCTTGCGGTAGCGCGAGATAAATGGGATGGTGTTGCCCTCGTCGATGAGCTTGACGGCCGCCTCGACGTTGGCGGCCTTAAGGTTGAGCTCGCGGGCGAGCTGGGCGATAAGATCCATGGGACTCCTTGCGTTTAAGGTGCGTTTGCAGCACAGGGCTACCGAGGATACCACCCGCCCCAAAAGACTGTTTTGGGGCCGCGCCACGAAAGCGGCCTATCTACTACGTTTGAACCGTATGGGTCGACCATCCCCCGGTTTTCCGAGAATACGCAAGCCGTCTACCTGCGGCTTTTATTTCGCGAAATTTGGCATGGTTAAGGGCGATCGGTTAAACGTAGTAGATAGGCGCATTTCGTGGCGAACGAATCGAGCCGAGGTGCAAAATAGCCCCCGCCCCAGAAAAATCGTCGGCAAAGTAGCAAAATACCCCGCGGGCAGGAGGCTGCTCGCGGGGTAAAGAAGAGGGGCTTATTTGTGGCAGACCGAGGGGCTCGGCATGGGGTTTCTGCCGCGGCCGCTCTTAAGGCATTACAGCTCGACGAGCTGGCCGGTCTCGGCGGCCTCCTTGATGGCGTTGAGAAGCGTGAGCGTCTTGACGTTGTCGGCGGGGGTCACGACGGGCTCGACCTCACGGCGGACAACCTTCACAAAGTGCTTGAGCTGCATCTTGTGCGGCAGCGCCGGGTCGACGGCCGGAATCTCCATCTGCAGCGGCTTGTGCCAGTTGGAGGCGCCGTCGTAGGAGAACTGATGCAGGCGGGGCAGCGAAAGGGCACCCAAGGTTCCGCCGATAAAGTAGGCGTCGGCGTCGAAGGGGCGGTACTGCGGATCCTCGCGAGCGGTGGCCTCCCAGTTCCAGGGGCTGGCGGTGGCGTCGGAGATGGTCATGCTCGCAAGCGCGCCATCGGCAAAACGGACGTTGACCACGGCGGAGTCCTCGGTCTCAAAACCGCGGGCGGCGCTGGACTGCATGCCCTGGACGGCGACGGGCTCGCCCAGCAGGTAGCGGAGCAGGTCCACGTCGTGAACCAGGTTAACCAGGATCGGGCCGGCACCCTTCTTGCGGCGCCACTCGACATCGAAGTACTCGTCATTCTTATAGATCATGTAGTGGAAGCTCGACACGGTGAGCTTGCCCAGCTCGCCGGACTCGATGATCTCCTTGGCCTTGTTGACGAAGGGGTTGTGGCGACGGTGCTGACCCACGAGCACGGGCACGCCGGCGGTCTCGGCCTCGGCGGCGAAAGCCTGGGCATCCTCGAGGTCGTTGGAGATCGGCTTTTCGACCAGCGGCACGATGTTGCGCTTGATGGCCTCGCGGGCAACGCCCAAGTGCAGGTCGTTGGGGGTGGCGATGATGACGGCCTCGGGCTTGACCTCGTCCATCATCTGGGCGGGATCGGTAAAGAACGGCACGCCGGCAGCCTCGGCCGTGGCGCGGGCGCCCTCAAAGGCGTCGGCGATGGCGACGAGCTCGGCCTCGGGCTCCTCGGTGACAAAGCGGATGTGGTTGCGGCCCATGGCGCCGGCGCCGATGACGGCAATGCGGACGGGGTTGAGCTCAGACATTTCGACTCCTTAATGCTGGTGGCTGGTGGAATGTGACAAAGGGACAGTCCCTTTGTCACATCGGTAAAACTAGGCGGACTTCTTCTTGCTGTCGGAGACCATCATGTAGAGGGTGAGCACGACGGCGATGGCGGCGATCACGATGGCGCCGTAGAAGGACTGCTGGTAGGCGGCGCTGCCGGCCTCGGCGTGATACAGCACGGCAGTGATGGGCTGGCTGATCCAGGTAGAGGCGGCGTAGCCCAAAAACATGATGCCGTAGTTGACACCGATGTTGCTGGTGCCAAAGGCGCCACCGGTGAGCGGCGGGTAGATGACGAGCAGGGCGCCAAAGCTAAAGCCGAGCAGAGCGAGTGCCACAAAGAACATGCTCTGCGTAAAGCTCATCGACATGATGACGAGCGCGACGATGGTCACGACAAGGCTGATGAGCAGCGACTTGTAGGCACCGATCTTGTCGATGATCTGGCCAAAGGAAAGGCGACCGACCAGGTTGGCGCAGGTGTTGACGGAGACGACCACGCCGCCGAGGGCGACGGCTGCGGCACTCGTGGGGTCGGCGAAGAGCTGGACGGCGGCGATGGAGGCAACCTTGCCCACAAGCAGGGTGCCCGCGGTGGCGGCGAAGGCGAAGGTGGCGATGAGGACCCAGAAGCGCGGGGTTTTGACCATCTCGCCCGGGGTGAGGTCGCCGAAGGTACCGGCGTGCGCGCCGCCCTTGGGGGCCTCGAAGCCCTCGGGCAGCCAACCGGCCTCGGGGGCCTTCAGGAACAGGGCGGAGGCGGCGATCGTCACAAAGAAGATGACGCCGAGTGCCTTGAGGGCGCCAAAGATGCCCAGACTCGGGATGAGCAGCGAGGCGAGCACCGGGGACAGCACAGCGGGGCCGGCGGTCGAAGCGGCCAGGGTGATGCCGGAGGCGAGGCCCTTTTTGTCGATGAACCACTTTTGGCCGGTGGTGAGCGCGGGGTTGTAGCCCAGGCCGTTGCCGATGGCGGCGACGAGCGAGAACCACAGGTAGAACTGCCACGGCTCGGTGACGGTGCCGGACATGAACCAGCCCACGCCGTAGCACACGGCGGCAGCGATCACGACGTTGCGCGGGCCGATCTTATCGGAGATGCGGCCGGCGAAGATGCCCGTCACGGCCATGATGGTCTGGAAGACCGGGAAAGCCCAGGTAAGTGCGCTGGACCACTCGGGGTAGACGGCGAGCAGGTTCTTGGACACGACGGAGTACAGCGCGATGGAGCTGATGAAGAACATGGTGACGCACGCGGCGGAAAGCACGACGGCGCGACCCTTGTTGGAGTTGGTGGAAGCCATGGGACTCTTTCTAATCGATACGGGGGAGGAGCGGGCGTGTCCGCGGTGCCTCCCTGTCAGGTTGGTTTACTGGTCAGTCGGCTTTGCGACGCCGGACTCGTCGGACCAAAGCTCGACACCCTTGTTCTTGAGGTAGTTGTCGGCAAAGGCGCGGCGGCCGCCGGGCTTGGCGGTGAGGTCGCCCATCATATTGGAGAAGCCGCCGTCGACCTTGATGGCGTCGCCGGTGGTAAAGTCTGAGCGCGTGGACGCCAGGAACATGACGGCGTTGGCGATATCGCTGACCTCGCCGATGCGGCGCGTGGCGATGAGGCGGCTGCGGCTCTTCTCGACCTCGGGATCGGCGTAAAAGCTTGCCGACATGGGGGTCTTGACGAAGCAGGGCTCGACGCAGTTGGAGCGCACGCCGTAAGGGCCCCACTCGGCAGCCAGCATCTTGGACATCATGTTGACGCCCGCCTTGGTGGAGCTGTACACGCCCGAGAACGTCTCGGGGGAGTGACTGGCGACGGTGGAGATGTGAACCAGGCGGCCCTGGCCGGCCTTGATCATCTCGCGACCAAAGCGCTGCGAGGTGATGAAGTAGCCGGTGAGGTTGACGTTGATGACCTCGTTCCAGTCGGAGAGCGGCAGGTCCTCCATGGCTGCGAAGCGCAGGATGCCGGCGGTGTTGACGAGAACGTCGACGCGGCCGAAGTTGGCGATGGTGGCGCCGACGGCGGCCTGAACCTCGGCCTCGTCGGTGGCGTTCATCTTGTAGCCCTCGGCGTGGATGCCAAACTCGGCAGCGAGGTCGGCGGCAGCGGCCTTGACCTTCTCCTCGTCCAGGTCGAGCAGGACGACGTTAGCGCCATTGCGGGCGAACTCGCGGCAAATCTCGACGCCCATGCCGCCGAGCGCTCCAGTCACAGCGCAAACATCGCCCTCGAGCTTAAGCCAATTGCTCATAGGAACTTCCCTTCTTATGCCTCCCGGTGGGTCGCTCCCATTAACCGACCCACGTGGTTTTCGCTGGTTATCGTATGCTTTGCATTTGCGCAGGTGAATTGCATATTTGTTAGAATGGCGTTAACCATAGGTTTACACTGTGCGATGCAGTTTATTCTCAATTGAGCGCATGACCTGCGAAAACAACCTCCTGTGGCACCATGTGGCCACGGGCGCGAAAACGGGAGATTGACGTGTACGATCGACGACTTGAGGCCATATCGGCCGCTGCGGAGCTGGGAAGCTTCTCGCGTGCGGCGGCACAATTGCGCGTGTCGACTCCGGCGCTCGTCAAGCAGGTGTCGGGCTTCGAGGCCGAGTTCGGCATCACGCTGTTCGAACGCTCGCACTCGGGCGTCAAAGTGACGCCGGCCGGCGCACTGCTGGTGGACGACGCGCGCTCGATCATGCGGCAGTCCGAGGATGCACTGCGCCGTGCCCGACGCGCGGCGGGCGATGGCGGTGCCGTGCGTCTGGGCGTGTCGATGATGTGCCCGGGGCGCCAAACGCTGTCGATGTGGTCGGGCATCCACGATTTGGAACCGTCGCTGCGATTTGAGATCGTGCCGGTAAGCGACCTCTACGACGAGCGCGAGACCGTCATGCGCAGCCTTGGCCGCGAGGTGGATGTGGTGCAGTCGAGTTTTTCGACCCCGCGTTGGGGCGACGCCTGCCAAAAGCTCCGTATCGTTAACGTGCCGTTTTATATCGATGTGCCGCGCACAAGCCCACTCGCGCGCAAGACGCGTATCACGGTTGCCGACTTGGAGGGTATGCGTTTGCGCGTACTGCGCCACGGCAACGATGCCATGGACAGCCTGCGCATCGACCTGTTGGCCGACGGCGGCGTGGACGTGATCGATGTGGATAGTTTCGACTTTGCGCTCTTTAACGAGGCGGAGGAAAAGGGCGATGCGGTGCTCACCTGTGGAGCGTGGTCGGGCGTGCACCCGGCCTTTGTGGGCGTACCGTTTCTATGCGGTCGCGAGGTGCCGGTCTATTTGCACTACCCGCTCGAGCCCACCCTCCAAGTCCAAAAATTCGTCAACGCCATGGCCCAACTCCTCAACTAGCTCATTTGGCGCGGGTAGTCTTTTTG
>CABRYP010000025.1 GCA_902475245.1 uncultured Collinsella sp.
TCGTTAAAACCTTAGTCAACCAGACTTAGATATGCTTATAGAAAGAGACTTAAAAAACTTTATAGCAAAATGTATATATACGTAATCGTTGGGCATATATTAGAGCGTCAAACGAAGTCCCTGCCACCTGGAAGATGGCTCGGCAGTCCCTTAAAGGAGTGGTAGTCATGGCAAGCATGGTTCCTTATCGTTCGGTCTTTGGTGTTCGTCCCTCTGCTAGCTCGTTGTTTGATCTCTTTGATGATATGAGCGACCTAGCGAACAGCTCGATTGCCTCTAAGGCGTTCCCCGTTGACGTTGAGGATAAGGGCGATGGCTATGAGGTCAAGGCTTATCTGACCGGCGTCGCCAAGGACGATATCGATGTCGAGCTTAACGAGGGCCGTCTGTCCATTAGCGTGAATGTCGAGGAAGACGAGGAGAACGAGGGTAAGAACTTCCTGCAGAAGGAGTTCAGCTCGTACAGCGCGACGCGCGGTGTGTACCTGAAGGATGCTTCGAGCGAGGGCCTTTCTGCAAAGTACGCTGACGGCATCCTTACCGTTACGGTTCCTAAGATTGTCGAGAAGAAGAACGTTACGAAGATTTCCATCGACTAACGCTATCGGCTATTAGCATCGGTGCCTGCGTTAAGGGGGCTGGGAAGTGATTCCCGGCCCCCTTTTCTATTTGGGCTGGCCTATTGAATGGTCATGGGCCGATATTGCCCGGCGGGACGTATTGTGAGTTTATGCAGCCCCTCAACGCGGGTGGCGGCGCTGCCAAGCTCGTTGTCGAGTGTTGCGTCGAGGGAGCTTGCGTAGCTTTTGACGATCAGGCTTGGGCGATTGTTGTCTTGGCTAATGTGCATCGCGATAAGTTGCTCGGTGCGATCGGTTACCAACGCGCGTGCGGCATCGGCGGCCTGATCGTTGGAGAGATGTCCTTTTACAGACAGGATACGTTCCTGAAGAAAGCGAGGATAGTCGCCTTGACGCAGCATGGTTACATCGTGGTTGCTTTCGAGTGCGAGAATGCGACAGTCCTTGAGCGTATCGATGGCATGCTTCGACAACTCGCCGGTGTCGGTGGCAAAGCCAATTGAATCACCCTGAGCGTCAAACCGGTAGCCGACGGGATTAACGACATCGTGGGATGTCGAATACGTTTGAATGCGGACTCCGACAATAGAGAGGGTGTCACCTGGTTCGAATTCCTCAACAGGCAGATGTGCGAGGCTTTCTTTTGATGTGAGCGTGCCTCTACTGGAAAAGATCGGGCCATTCCAATGCTTGCACCATACCTCAAGCCCCTTAATGTGGTCGCCGTGCTCATGGGTGACAACAAGGGCGGACACGTCGTCTGCCGAAAGGCCGAGCTCCGCCATGCGTTTGAGCGTTTCGCGACGAGACAGTCCGTCATCGACCATAATGAGCCCCTGCGGGCCCTCGATGAGTGCGCAGTTGCCTTTAGAGCCACTGCCGAGGATATGAAGGTGCAGGCGAGACATAAGATTCCAAAGGATACAATGGGTGCGGACGAATAGAGGAGGAAGCGAATGCCAACGGTATCACAGCATTACGGACACCATGCCGCGCCTGGGGCAGTCGTTGAGACCCGGACGAGGCAGCAGGCCGCTCCTGTCGTGCTCATGGTATCAGGCGGTGCGGACTCGACGGCACTGCTTCTTATGGCGTGCACATCAAAGCTGGATATCCAAGACGGACGCGGCGTTGCCCCCATTGCTCGCGAGCGCCTGCATGTGCTTCATGTAAACCATCATCTGCGCGGCAAGGCGTCCGATGGCGACGAGGCCTTTGTGCGTGAGCTCTGCGCGCAATATGGTTTACCGCTGTGTGTGGAGCACGCTTATTTTGATGGGGAGTCGGGCAATATCGAGGCGGCTGCGCGCGAGGTGCGTTATGCAGCGGCGCGAAGGTATGTGCGCGAGCTGTGCGCCAAGACGGGGGCGCCGAGAACGGCGGCGCGCATCTGTACTGCCCATACCTCTTCGGACCGCGCGGAAACATTTTTGATGAACGCCATTAAGGGGTCGGGCCCAGCTGGGCTCTCGAGCATTCCCCGCCGAAGGAATATCGTGGTGCGTCCCTTGCTCGACCTAACTCATGGCGAGCTTGTGGGCTATCTGCAGGTACATGGTCAGCCATGGCGTGAAGACGAGAGCAACGAGGATGTCTCGTATCTGCGAAACTACGTGCGCCATCGGGTAATGCCAGTGGTGGCACAGCGTAATGCGAGCGTGTGCAAGACGATTGGCGCCGCCTGTGAGATCTTAGGCGATGAGGACGCGTTTTTGTCTCAGCTTTCGGCACAGGCGTTTCGAAGCTGCCTGCGTAAGGAGGCGGCGGGCGCGCTGGTGCTCGATGCCAGGCGCCTTGCTGCGGCCGAGGTGGTAATCGCGCGGCGCATCGTGAGACTGGCGATTAAACGCATCGATCCGGACGCTCGTCCAGAGATGCGACATGTGGAGCGAGTCCTTTCCTGCGTTGCCGAGGGCACGGGTTCGGTCACGCTTCCGGCGGGAATTGACGCGCGCGTCGAGTTTGGCATGCTGGCGTTTAAGGCACCGGAGGCTCGCGAGGGTCTGGTCGCGGACTGGGTTACCATACCCGGTCGTTTGCCGTTGGGCGGGGGACGCATGCTGGTCGCAGAGCCGATGGCCGTTGAGCCGGGATGCGATATCGTGCGCCGCGCCCGTGAGCTTGCGGCTGCCGGGGAAGTGACGGCTTTGGTAGACGCGGCTGCCCTGGGTTTTGCCGACAGCGATAGTGAGCGGATCCTGGCGGGCTCACGTGGCGAGATCCCTGCCGAGGCGCGATTGGCGCGCCTGTGGGTGGACGGTCCCGCACCGGGAGACGTGATGTGCCCGTTAGGGATGAGTGGCCGAAGCAAGAAAGTATCCGACTTACTAGGCGAGGCTCGTATTCCCGTTTCCGAGCGCGCCGGCGTGCCCGTGGTGAGGACGGCGCCGGGAGGCGCCGTGGTGTGGGTCGCCGGAGTTCGCGCGGACGAGCGTTTTAAATGCACGGCGGCGACGCGTGTGGCCTATCTGCTTCGCGTGGTTGACGCGGATTAGCCCCTCGCACCAGCTTTTCTGTGCGGCGTTGACGGTATTCCCGCGCTGATGGTGCGCGGGCTGGAAAATATACCCCGTGCGCTGCTAGAATGTGTAGTTCGCGTCCATACGGCGGTGTGTGGGCGATTAAGCACAAGAAAGGGTTGTCATGGCTTCTCAACATCCGGATATCGAGAAGGTTCTGTTTACGCAGGAGGATATCGACGGTATCGTTTCTCGCCTGGGCGAGGAGATTACGCGCGACTACGCGGGTAAGGATCTGGTGCTGATCGCGGTTCTGCGCGGCGCTGTTGTCTTTATGGGCGACCTGATGCGCAAGATCGAGCTGCCGACCAACATCGATTTCATGGCTGTTTCGAGCTATGGCGACGGTGTGAAGTCTTCGGGCATCGTGCGTATCATTAAGGACCTGGATATCGACATCCGTGGTCGCGACGTGCTGATCGTCGAGGACATTCTGGACTCGGGCCTGACGCTCAAGTACCTGATGAAGAACCTTGAGAGCCGCAAGCCCGCCTCGCTGGAGGTCGCTGCCTTCCTGTGGAAGGACGTTGAGGACCGCACCTCGGCCATCACGCCCAAGTATGTTGGAACCCATTGCCCCGATGCCTTTGTGGTGGGCTACGGCCTCGACTATGCCGAGCGCTATCGCAACCTTCCGTATCTGGGCATTTTGAAACCGGAGGTTTATTCGTAAGATGCCCGACGACCGTAACGACAACAATTCCCAGACTCCCCGGGAGCCTAAGATCCCGGGGATGCCCGGAGGCAAGAAGCCCACGCGTACGGGCTGGCTGTATTTTCTTTTGGCTTGCGCGCTTCTGGGCTATGCCTTCTTTAATATGGGCTCCGGTTTTGCCAGCTCCAGCAATACCGTTAAGCTCGCGACGAGCGAGATGGTCAGCGCCATTAAGCAGGATCGCGTCGAAGATTTGACCTATACGGTTCAAGACGGAAGCGTGGCGGGTCATTACTGGAAGACGAAAAAGGATAAGGGCGATACGAGCGAGCTCAAGAGCTTTTCCTCGACCTATGTCGGCTCCGATTCGCTTGCCGAACTCATGGCGGAGCACCCCGACACCAAGTATATCGTCAACACCAACGACCCCGATTTTTGGGGCGACTTAGCGATGAGCGTGCTGCCGACGATTGCCCTGATCGCCATCATGTTCTACTTTATGCGCCAAATGATGGGCGCCAATAACAGGAACATGCAGTTTGGCAAGACCAATGCCAAGACCAACGAGGCTACGCGTCCCAAGGTCAAGTTCGAGGACGTTGCCGGCGTGGACGAAGCCGTCGAGGAACTCGAGGAGATTCGCGACTTCCTAAGCGATCCGGACCGCTATCGCAAACTGGGTGCCAAGATTCCGCGCGGCGTTTTGCTGGTGGGCCCTCCGGGTACCGGTAAGACGCTGCTGGCCAAGGCTGTTGCCGGCGAGGCGGGCGTGCCGTTCTTTAGCATCTCGGGTTCTGACTTTGTCGAGATGTTCGTGGGCGTCGGCGCCAGCCGCGTGCGCGACCTCTTTAAGGAGGCCAAGTCTCAGGCTCCGTCGATCATCTTTATTGACGAGATCGATGCCGTGGGACGTCAGCGCGGAGCCGGTCTGGGCGGCGGCCACGACGAGCGCGAGCAGACGCTCAACCAGCTGCTGGTCGAGATGGACGGTTTTGAGGAAAGCGAGTCGGTCATCCTGATCGCCGCAACTAACCGTCCCGATATTCTGGACCCGGCACTGCTGCGCCCTGGTCGTTTTGACCGCCAGGTCACGGTCGACCGTCCGGACGTAAAGGGCCGCGAGCAGATCTTGCGCGTGCATGCCGAGAACAAGCCGATGGACGAGGACGTTAAGTTTGAGAAGCTCGCCCAGATGACCGTTGGCTTTACTGGTGCTGATCTGGCAAACCTGCTCAACGAGTCTGCGCTGCTGGCCGCCCGCCGTCATCGTTCCGTGATCTCGATGGACGAGGTCGAGGAGTCGATGGAGCGCGTGATTGCCGGACCGCAACGCAAGGGCCGCGTGATGACCGAAGCCGAGCGCACCACGATTGCCTACCACGAGAGCGGTCACGCCCTGGTGGGTCACATCTTGGAGCACTCCGACCCGGTTCATAAGATTTCGATTGTCAGCCGCGGCCAGGCTCTGGGCTACACGTTGCAGCTTCCACAGGAGGATCACTTCCTCAAGACCAAGAACGAGATGCTCGACGAGCTCGCCGTGTTCTTGGGCGGCCGCGTTGCCGAGGAGCTCATGTGCGATGACATCACGTCGGGCGCGAGCAACGACCTGGAACGCGCGACCAAGATGGCACGCGAGATGGTTACGCGTCTGGGCATGAGCGAGGAGCTGGGCACGCAAGTGTTTGGCGAGGCACAGCATCAGGTGTTCCTTGGTCGCGATTACGCCGATCACCAGGATTACTCCGAGGAGACGGCGCGCCGCATCGATATCGAGGTTCAGCGCATCATGCGCGAAGCCCATCGCCGTGCGGTCGAGATTTTGGATGCCAGTCGCGATCAGCTCGATCTGATGGCGAAGGTGCTGCTTGAGCGCGAGACCGTCGAAGGCGACGCCGTGAATGCCCTGCTCGACAACGAGTGGGATGCCTACCTTGAGCGCGAGGGCGATATCCTGGCGGCCAAGGAGGAGCGCAATGCCAAGGCGGCCGGCATGCCGACCAAGAAGCGCGCGCCTCGCATGAGCGAGGAGGAGCTGGCGGCTGATGCCGCGGCCTTTGCGCAGGCGGCCATGCAGGAGGATGCCGAAGTGACATCCGATGATGCCGGCGATGGCCGTGCCGTCAACGCCGATGCCGACGTCGACAAATAGCCCTTGTAACAAAAGCCTCCGCGGGGAAACCTGCGGAGGCTTTTTCTTTTGAGCGATATGGAGACTGCCCGCCGCTTACGGGTGAAGCCTTGATTGGGGACAGACCTAAATGAGCGTTTTCACGCATTTAAGTCTGTCCCCAATCAACATTGCTTTTCGATAAATTTCGATCTGCATTGCTGAGGCACTTTGCTCAGCTAAAGCGTACAATAGCGCCTATGCGAAAGGGGAACAGATGATCAACGAAACTATGTATGCTCGCGGTGCGGAAAGCTCCATCATCCGTGAGATCTTTAGCTATGGTCTTGAGCGCAAGGCACAGATCGGCGCGGAAAACGTATTCGATTTTTCGCTGGGCAACCCGAGTGTTCCGGCGCCCGCTGCTGTGGCTGAGTCCATTAGGAAGGCCTTGGGGCTGCCGAGCGACCAGCTGCACGGCTATACCCCCGCACCGGGTCTGCCGCAATGTCGAGCGGCCGTCGCCGAATCGCTCAACCGTCGCTTTGGCACGAGCTATGAGGGCAAGGACGTCTTTATGACGGTGGGTGCCGCGGCTTCGCTCACCTGCACGCTCAACGCCGTTACAAACGCGGGCGACGAGGTTGTTGTTATCGCCCCGTACTTCCCGGAGTATCGCGTGTGGATTGAGAAGGCCGGCTGCACGTGTGTCGAGGCGCTCGCCGATGAAGACACGTTCCAGCTGAGCGTGGACAACGTGCTCAGGGCGATCAGCGAAAAGACGGCGGCCGTCATCATCGACTCGCCCAACAACCCGACCGGTGCCGTATATACGCGCGACACGCTGACGCGACTGGCCAATGTTCTGCGCGAGGCCAACGCTCGGCGTGATCCCGAGAATCCGATTATGCTCATCTCGGATGAGCCGTACCGCGAGATCGTGTACGGTGCCGAGGTGCCTTGGGTGCCCTCGATCTACGAGAACACCGTGGTGTGCTACTCGTATTCTAAGTCGCTGTCGCTGCCGGGTGAGCGCGTTGGCTGGATCTTGGTTCCCAACACCAATCCGCAGGCTGCACGTCTGATGCCGGCCGTTGCGGGTGCTGCCCGTACGCTGGGTTTTGTATGTGCACCGGCGCTCTTCCAGCGCGTGATTATCGATTGCATCGATGAGCCGAGCGATATCGAGGCCTATGCTCGCAACCGCACGGCGCTTACCGACGCCTTGGCGGACTACGGCTATACCTATGTTGAGCCGGACGGTGCTTTCTACCTGTGGGTGAAGGCACTCGAGCCCGATGCGAATGCGTTTTGCGAGCGCGCAAAGAAGCATGAGTTGCTTGCGGTTCCCTCGGACAGCTTTGGTATGCCGGGCTGGTTCCGCCTGGGCTATTGCGTGAGTTACGAAACGATCATCAATTCGCTACCCGCTTGGAAACAGTTGGCGGACGAGTATCGTTAAAAGTAAAGCGCTCTGCCTACAATGTTTTACGTGAAACGGGGTTTGGTGTTAAGCCGGACCCCGTTGTCATGGACGTTGTGTCGTTGGGATGGAGTGGTTTTACGACTATCGAAGGCTATGCGTACAATGAATATAAGCGACGGCCATGCCAGATAAGGAGACCCGATGCCCTACCTGCTTTCTTGTGACATTCATACCCATACGATGTTCTCTGCGCATGCATATTCGACCATTGAGGAGAATGTGTACTGGGCGGCAGAGCGTGGTCTGCAGGTGCTCGGATCTGCCGACCATCTGAGCTCTATGGTTACGGCTTGCCCTAATGACCTGCGCAGTTATCAGTTCTTTATCAACCAGAATATCTGGCCGCGCATTTGGAGCGGCGTGCTGGTGCTGCGTGGTGCCGAGGCCGATATCGTTTCACTGGACGGAAGCCTGTTTGGCGAGGACACTCCTGTCACGCTCAATATCGCCGGCGATTCGTACAGCCGCCCGCATTCGCTGTTCGATTTGGTTACGCGCAATTTGGATTATTTGGTGGCAAGCGTGCATAATCCGCAGATTGCCGAAGGTGCGACGCTTGCCCAGGTGACCGAGATGTATATCAATGCCCTGGAGCACCCCAAGGTGTTCATGCTGGGTCACACGGGTCGCTCGGGCGTTCCGTTTGATATCGATGAGGTGTTATTGGCGGCCAAAGCCAAGCACAAGATTATTGAGATCAACAACCATAGTCTTGAGTATGGTACCGATACCGAGCATTGGAGCGTGTGCCGCAAGATTGCCGAGCGCTGCGCCGAGCTGGGCGTGGGGATTGGCGTTTCGACCGACGCGCACATTGGTATGGCGATTGGCAAGCTCGACCAGGCGCGCAAGATGCTCGACGAGATTCACTTCCCACTGGACCTGATCGTGACGCGCGACCGCGAGACGCTGCTGCGCGAGATGGCTGCAGCCGGCGTCTGTGACCTGCGCAAGAGCATGTAACGGGCTCATATACCCAACGAAAGGGGGCGATCCAGACGGGCCGCTCCCTTTCTTGTCCCAAAATCTACCGGGGTGGGTTAGCGGCGCTCGAGGACCGCTACGGTTTCGGTGTGGTCGGTATGGGGGAACATGTCGACCGGTGTGATCTTGAGCAGGCGATAGCCTCCGTCGAGGAGTTGGTGCAGGTCGCGCTCTTGGGTCACGGGGTTGCAGCTGATATAGGTGATGCGGCGCGGCTTGAGCGCGCAGGCGGCCTCGAGGAACTCGGGGGTGGAGCCGGCGCGCGGCGGGTCGATGGAAAGGACGTCGACGCGTTCGTTGTTGTCGGCGGCATCGAGGATGTAGTCGGTGGCGTCGTCGGCCATAAACCAAGCGCTGCGGGTGAGACCGTTGAGCTCGGCATTGCGGCGTGCGTCGGCAACGCCCGCGGGGTTTCGCTCCACACCGAGCAGCATGATGCCGACGCCCTTGTCCTGGCCATCCTTTGCGGCGCAAAGGCCGATGGTGCCGCTGCCGCAGTAGGCATCCATAAGCACGTCGCCCCGGCGCAGGTCCATGCCTTCGATAGCGAGCCGGTAGAGCAGCTCGGTCTGCTGCGGGTTGGTCTGGTAGAACGCGGTGGGGGAGATGTCGAACTCGCAGCCGAGCAGCTGGTCGCGCATGCACTCAGCGCCATGCACGATGCGGGTCTCCTCGCCTAGAATGGCGTTGCCGGGGCGTCCGTTGATGTTTTGGGCAACGGTGACGATATGCGGATCGAGCGCGGCGACGGCCTCAAAGAACTCCTGGGCATGCGGCAGATCGCGCTGGGCGGTCACGAGGGTGACCATAATCTGGTCGGTACGCCAGCCGCAGCGAACGACGGCGTAGCGAAGTAGGCCCAGATGCTTATCCTCGTTAAAGGCGGGAATGTGCAGACGCTCGGCCTCATGCGCGATGCCGTTGAGAATCTGGCGGGCCCCCGGTGCCTCGACGGGGCATTCGGGAACGGCAACGATCTTGTGCGTGCCGCGCTCAAAAAAGCCGCAGCGGACAGCGCCCTCCTTGCCGGGAGCAAAGGGGGTGGCAGCCTTATGACGAAAACCACGCGGCGCAGGATACTTTCCCGGGTCGCCCAAGGTGACACCCATACCACGAATGGGGTCGACAGCAATGCCCTCACGCTCGCAAAGCGAGGCAAAAAGTTCCTCCATAGCAGTCTGCTTGGCGGCGAGCTGCTTCTTATAAGGACGATTGAGCGCCGTGCACCCACCGCAGGCTTTTATGATGGAACAGGGAGACTTGGGGTCCACAGCCTTACGCGCAGGCGAAACCTGATCTTTATGCGAACGCTTGGAGCGAGTCTGAGGTGCCTTGTCCCCGCTCCGACGAGAGCCGGGACGCTTGGCCTTAGCCTTGCCCTTGGCCGATTTGCTTTTTGCGGCTTTAGAAGACTTGGATTTCGTAGAAGATTTCTCCTCCTTTGACCCCTCAGCCGCTTCCACCAAAGCACGACGAGCCCTACGCTCCGCACGAGATTCTGCCATCAATAACTCCACTAATTCATGAATTTAAGCTGCAAGTATTGTACCGTGCCAAGCCAGCAGACGATATGCAAGCGGTTTATTCGTGTCAGTGATAAGCCCAACGACGGTTGCCCGCCGCGTGAGGGGTGTGGGGGGTTAAGTTTATCGCGAGTTCCGCACGAACAGGAGGCCACTTAATGTGGCCTCCGTCGTGAGCAGGACTGTAGAGCAGGAAACTTAACCCCCCACACCCCTCACGCGGCGGGCAAACTCGCCTTGTGCTCTATCACGCTAAAGTGTATGATTCTGAACGTTACATGACTCACTTTACTTAACTAAAGTGCCACCAAGGGGGAATACCATGAATACCGATATGTCTCGTCGTCAGTTTGTTGGTCTAGCCGGCTCGTTTGCCACGGTGCTTGGCCTTGGTCTTGTCGGCTGCGGCGGTGGTGCCGGCAAGGGCTCCGCTGCTGGTTCTGCCGCGGCCAAGGATGTGAAGGGTGCTGCGGAGTCCAAGAAGCTCGTGGTGGGCTTTGATAAGTCCTATCCTCCGTACGGCTTTGTGGGCGACGACGGCGAGTACACCGGCTTTGACCTTGACCTTGCCAAGGCCGTTGCCGATAAGCAGGGCTGGGATGTCGACTACGAGGCCATCGATTGGGACGCCAAGGACACGCTGCTCAACTCGGGCGCCATCAACTGCATCTGGAACGGCTTTACCATGGAAGGTCGCGAGGACGACTACACGTTCTCCGAGCCGTATATGCTCAACGAGCAGGTGCTGGTGGTCAAGAAGGATGCGGGTATCAAGAGCTGGGACGATCTTGCTGGAAAGACCGTGATTACCCAGACCGATTCCGCCGCTCAGGATGTGCTCGAGGGTGACCAGAAGGATCTGGCGGCGACGTTTGCCACGCTCGATATCATCGGCGAGTACAACACGGCCTTTATGCAGCTCGAGAGCGGCGCGGTCGACGCCGTGGCTTGTGACCTTTCGATTGCCCAGTATCAGCTTGCCGCCAAGCCCGATGTCTATACGCAGCTTGATGAGCCGCTGTCCAGCGAGCACTACGCCGTCGGCTTTAAGAAGGGCGACACCAAGTCGGCCGACGCCGTGACCGAGTTGCTCAAAGCGCTCTATGAGGACGGTACGGTCAAGGACCTCTGCGATAAGTATTCAAGCTATGGTCTATCCTTCGACAACTGGGTGCTCAAATAGCGGCTTTCCCAGGCACCCGATTTTGCCGTTCAAGCCGTCGCTTGCGTACATTTAGTACGCGGCGCTCCTCTTTCACGGCAAACTCGAGCACCTGGAAAACCCGCTTTAGCATTGGGTTTGCTGTTCTGTTGTCGCGAAAGAGAGCTTAGGTTGTCTATTCAGGTCATGATGCAAATGCTTGGCCAGGGCTTCTTGGTCAGTTTGCAGTTGTTTGTGCTGACGCTGCTGGGGTCGATTCCGCTGGGAATCCCCGTAGCGTTTATGCGCATGAGCAAAATTGCGCCACTCCGCTGGATTGCGCGCATCTACATTTCGGTAATGCGCGGTACGCCGCTCATGCTGCAGATGTTTGCCATCTACTTTGCCCCGTACTACGTGTTTGGCATTTCGCTCACGCCCGATTCCAAGTGGACGGCGTGCGTCGTGGCGTTCATCATCAACTACGCCGGTTACTTTGCCGAGATCTATCGCTCGGGCTTGCAGTCCATTCCGCGCGGTCAATACGAGGCTGCCGAGGTGCTGGGCTATTCGCGCGTGCAGACGTTTCTGTATATCGTGATGCCGCAGGTCGCCAAGCGTATTCTGCCGGCGATGGGCAACGAGATCATCACGCTGGTCAAGGACACGTCGCTGGCGTTTGCCATTGGCGTGGGTGAGATGTTCTCGACGGCCAAGGCGCTGGTCGCCTCGCAGGTGAGCATGGTGCCGTTTGCGATTGCGGCGCTGATCTACTGGGTCTTTAACTTTGTGGTCGAGATGCTGCTGGGCGCCGCCGAAAAGAAGCTGGACTATTATCATGACTAACTCAGTGATGAAAATCGAAAGCGCGCGCAAGGCGTTTGGCGGCAATGAGGTGCTCAAGGATATCTCGCTCGAGGTCAAGCGTGGCGAGGTCGTGGCGATTATCGGGCCTTCGGGTGGCGGTAAGTCCACGCTGCTGCGCTGTGCCACGCTGCTCGAGACGCTCGACGGCGGCTCGCTTTCGTTTGGTGACCTTGCGGTTGCGACGGATGCGGGATCGGGTGCGATATATGCGAAAGGCGATGTTCCCAAGCAAGCGCGTTCGCGTTTTGGTCTGGTGTTCCAGAACTACAATCTGTTCCCGCACTATACCGTGATGAAAAACATCACCGATGCGCCGATTCGCGTGCTTAAGCGTCCGCGCGAGCAGGCGGAGGCCCGCGCTCGCGAGCTGATTGCACAAATGGGGCTGACGGGCAACGAGAACAAGGTGCCGTGTGAGCTTTCGGGCGGTCAGCAACAGCGCGTGAGTATTGCCCGCGCCCTAGCGCTCGACCCGGAGATCCTGTTCTTTGACGAGCCGACCTCGGCGCTCGACCCCGAGCTGACGGCCGAGGTGCTGCGTGTCATTAAGGACCTGGCAGCGCAGAACATGACGATGGTGATCGTGACCCACGCAATGCAGTTTGCGCGCGATGTTGCCGACCGCGTGGTCTTTATGGATGGCGGCCGCATTGTCGAGGAGGGTCCTGCCGAGCAGGTCATCGATCACCCTCGTGAGCAGCGTACCCGTGAGTTCTTGAGTCGTATCGGGGGGTAGGCTCAGCTTTTTACTCAACTATTGATTGAGGCGAAGCTGCTGCAGGTTTTACGGCCTGCGGCGGCACTTTAATTTGCATCGGCGGGGTCCAATAATTGCCTCGTATACGTTCTCCTTCCTCTCGCCGCCTGTATTCATACGTGTGCCGAAAGGTGTGCATGGACGGTCGCCCGTGAGGGTAGGGTGGTGGCATAGGACATTTGGAGGGTGAGTCGGCTCGGCTGCCGACCATGCTGCTCCCGGGGCGGCACCGACCGCGAACTCTCCCCGTTGGCGTCGCGCATTGCGCGCGGCCCTGCAAGGAGGTCATCATGGGTGCTCCCAAGACCGGTAATGTAAGGAACGTGGTGCTCGTAGGCCAAGGCGGGGTGGGCAAGACTTCACTCGCCGAGGCCATGCTCCACCTTTCCGGCAAGACCGCCCGCCTGGGCGGCCACGACGGCACCAAGCCCACGCTCGATTATGACCCCGAAGAGGTCAAGCGTGCGTTTTCCATCTCGACGACCATTGCGCCGATCGACTGGAAGGGCGCGCGCATCAATGTGCTCGATGCCCCGTGCTACCCCGATTTTATCGGCGACGCCTTTGCCGCGATGAGCGTCTGCGAGACGGCTCTGTTTGTGGTCGACGCCGAGGCCGGCCCGCAGCCTACGACAGTTAAGCTCTGGTATGCCGCCGAGGACCTGCGCCTGGCGCGTGCGGTGTTCGTGAACCGCCTTTCGCGCTCCGAGGCCAGCTTTACGACCACAATGAACCTGCTGCAGGAGCGCTTTGGCACGCGCCTGGGCGCCGTGACCCTTCCCTGGGGCGAGGGCGAGGACTTTGACGGCATCATCGACCTGGTGCGCATGAAGGCGCGCCATTGCAACGGCACCGAAGCCACTGAGTCGGAGATTCCCGAGGAGTATCGTGCCCAGGCTGAGGAAGCCCATGACCATCTGTGCGAGCTGGTGGCCGAGGCTGACGACGATCTGATGATGAAGTACTTGGAAGGCGAGGAGACGCTGACGCAGGAGGAGCTCGAAGGCCTGCTGTCGAAGGCGATCGCCGAGCGCATCTTTGTGCCGGTCTTTGCGGGCGATTGCATTAAGGAGCAGGGCGTCAACTCGCTGATGGACGACATCGCCACGTACTTCCCGGCACCGACGGACTACGGCGAGATGCCGCTCATCGACGGTGATTCACTCAAGATCTCGAGTGACGATGACCGTCCGGTGGCGTTTGTGTTTAAGACCCTGGCCGATCCGCAGCAGGGTCGCATCAGCTTTATCAAGGTGCTGACGGGTACGCTTGAGCCGGGCCTTGAGCTGATCAACGCGCGTACCCGCAAGAGCGATCGTCTGGCTCACCTGTATGTGATGTGTGGCCGCGACATGACCGAGGTCGGTCACGCTTATGCCGGTGATATCATCGTGGCGCCCAAGCTGGCGGCCGAGACGGGCGATACGCTCTCGATTACCGGCAAGGTCGAGGCTGCGGCGTTTAAGTTCCCCAACTCGCAGTACCGCATTGCCATCGAGGCCGAGAACCGCGGCGACGAAGAGAAGCTCTACACGTTTATCGAGAAGGCCTGCAAGGCCGATCCGACCATGAGCATCGACCGCGACGAGGAGACCGGCCAGACCATCATTTCGGCGGTGGGCGAGGCACAGGTTTCGGTCCTGCTCAATCGCCTTGAGGACCGTACCAAAGTCGTGGCCAAGAGTGTGCCGATCCGCATTCCGTATCGTGAGACCATTCGCCGCACGGCAAGTGCCCAGGGCCGCCACAAGAAGCAGACCGGCGGCGCCGGCCAGTATGGTGACTGCTGGCTGCGCGTTGAGCCGCTCATTGGGCCCGACGGCACGAGCGACGGTTATGAGTTTGTAGACGAGGTCGTGGGCGGTCGCATTCCGCGTTCGCTCATTCCCGCCGTGGACAAGGGTGTCCAGGAGACCATGAAGGACGGCATCATTGCCGGCTACCCGCTTACGGGCATTCGCGTGGCTGTGTACGACGGTTCGTATCACAGCGTCGACTCCAACGAGATGGCGTTCCGCGCGGCGGCTCGCATCGGCCTGCGCAAGGCATGTGCCGATGCCGACCCGGTGGTGCTGGAGCCCATCGAGGAAATCACGGTGACTATCCCCGAGAGCTACGCCGGCGCCGTGATGGGCGACATCTCGGCCTCGCGTGGTCGCGTGACGGGCATGGAGACCGATGAGCGCGGCGACACCGTGGTCATTGCCCAGGCGCCTCTCGCCGAGCTGACGGATTACTCGACGCGTCTGCGCTCTATCACGCGCGGCACGGGCGACTTTACCATGAAGTCCGCGGGCTATGAGCAGGTGCCTTATGACGTTCAGGCCAAGCTGGTCGAGCGCTATGAGGAGGGCCGCGCCAAGTAGCGCGTGTCGTTGCCTGTAACATACATGCCGATGAAAGGGCCGCTCTGGGCAATCCAGGGCGGCCCTTTTTGATCCCTGGGGGACGGAGGAAAACGAATCATTTTAGGTTTTGGGGCAGCTTTTGTCAGCCCTAGTCTCCCGAGGCCTGATTGCGGCCGGTGGCGTAGTCGATCTGCACGTGCGGCTGCAGGTTGTAGCAGTACACGTGGAAGCACAGGGTCTTGCCGTGGTCCTCGATCGATTGCGCCTCAAGGCGTACGCCACGACAGACGAGTTCCTCTTCGTTGTACATGGGCGTGACGCGGTAGAGCACATGGTTGCCCGTGTCGCGGATGTAGTTAAGAACCTGCTCTTCAAACGGCAGCATGCCCGTTTCGTTGAGATAACGCGTGCCGGTGAGGAGATTCTTGCGATTGGCGTTTTCGCCGCAGAGCGACCAGGCGATGAGGTGGCAGCGGTTGTAGAGGCTTTGGCCTGGAATAAAGTCGTAGCGCTGCTGCTGCCAACCGGCAGGATGGATACGCGAGATATCGCCGCGCTTTCCCTGTCCGAGCGACTCGGGGCCTACGCAAGCGAGCGCCTTGCGAGTGCGGCCCAGGCTGTCGAGCTTGGAGAATTTCTTAAAGCAGCCCTCTTCGGTGGCACGATCGTATTCATCGAGCGTGAACGACGGCGTGCCCAACGGGTGCGTGCTGTCGGCGCGAAGGGCGACATAGGGGTTGCCGGCGTAGTCGGGAATGCTGCTGAGATAAACACCGCGGGCGCGGTTGAGGTCGGGGTTTTCGACCTCGTCGATGGGGGTGGCGGCACTGTCCGCGGAGGCGTCGTCACCGGTGTCGGCTGCGGCGGAATCGGAGCCATCGCCAGAGTCTTGGCTATTTTGAGAGTCCGAGGAGCTCGCTGTTCCCGATTCGAGCCGGGCAACCAGGTCTGCCTCGTCGTCGGTACGGCTGGGACTCTCGTTTTGCTTCTCGGCCAGAGCTGCCGCCTGTTCATCGCTTTGCGGCGACAGCAACTTGGGAGCTCCGTCGAGCGATCCCGTAAACAACGCAAACCCCAGTACCACGGCGGTGCCGATGGAAAGTGCTTGCTTGTAGGCGGACTTGCGCGACATTGCGGCTCCTGGCTAGATGGTTGGGAATCTACCAGTCTAGCAGGTGCCGGCAGGGGCCGTTCTATCGAACAAATACTCAAGATTTGGGATAGACGTTACTGATTCATTTGCCTCATATGGAGCTGCGGTGGTCGTGTATGTGGGGCTATTCGGCGTTTCCCCAGATAAAACCTGCCAAAATAAACCTGTCCCTTTTTGGCAGGTTACGTCATAAGGCTTCTGTCTATGTAACGAAAGTACAATATGATATATACGTTATATACAAGTTTGTAACGTGCAGTAGATTTGCGGTAACGCAAGCCGATGAAGGGGCCGATATGATCAAGGCTGTCATTTTTGACATGGACGGAACGCTGGTCGATACCGAGCGTTTGGACATGAGGGCATGGAAGGTGGGCGCGGCCGAGCTGGGGATCGCGATTGATGATGCGTTAATCCATCAGTTTATCGGCCGTTCGAATGCCGATGTTAAGGACATCCTTGAGGCGCATTACGGCAAGGGCGAAACCGCCGACGCGATTTTTGCCCGCAACATTGAGCTGCACAGCGAGATGGCCAAGACCGACCTGGAGCTTAAGGCCGGCGCCGCCGAGTGCCTCGACGAGCTGCTGGCTGCGGGCTATCACGTGGGCCTTGCGACGTCGTCGCGCCACGTTACAGCGGAGCGCAACCTTAAGATGGTCGGTCTTTTTGACAAGTTTGAGACGGTGACCTGTGGCGAGGACGTCGTGCACGGCAAGCCCGACCCTGAGATGTACCTGCTTGCCTGCGAGCGCGCGGGCTTCGCTCCCGAGGAGTGTGCCGTGGTCGAGGATTCGCGCAACGGCTGCGTCTCGGGCATCACGGCCGGCTGCCATGTCTTTGCCGTTCCCGATATCGTGCCGCTGCCGCAGGACGTGGTGGATGGCTGCGAGGCCGTGCTCGACACGTTGTTCGATCTGGCGGCGGCGGTCAAGGCCGTGAGCTAAAGGTATGCGCCGAAGCCGATGGCGGTGGCTTCGGCGTAGTTGCTTGCCGGGGTACTGCGCACTCGGCAATCTGGGTGCCGATGCCGTAGCTGTCGGCTGCGGTGTTCCATTCATTAGAGGGGTCGCGCTCGTCTCTCTAAATGTCTCTCTAAAGATAAAGTCGGTTAGAGAGACAGTCTTAGGTAATCTAGCAGCGAATTCGATATATCTCTCTAAAGGTCTCTCTAAAACAAAGTGCTTATCTCTCTAAAGTTAGAGAGATAAATCTATTGGTTTAGAGAGACGGAATGCCAATGCTGCCGGATAAAGGACTCATTGAAGTAATGGGTTCATCGACGAGCTGTAACCGCAGCTATCGGAAAAAGTAGGTGCGGCCGAGACCCCTCTCCAGTGCCTCTCGAAGTTAGAGGGGTGCTAGAGAGGCAGTTGTCTTGTGAGATTTCCCCAGATAAAACCTGCCAAAATAAACCTGTCCCTTTTTTGCAGGTCTGCGGGTCAATGCCCGCCAAACGAAGTTGCGGTGGAATAGTTCCTGCTTGGGCCCGATAGGTCGCAAAACAGGGACTATTCCACCGCAACTTATCGGGATGCGCTACTGGTTCATGTTGCCGTGGATGTAAGGGGTGACCCCGGGGGAGATATGGCCGCAGCCTAGGTTGCGCAGGGCAGATTCGATAGCGGCGGGAAGCGGGGCTTTACCCTCGTCGTTGACTGCGGTACCGCCGAGGGCGGCAATCTTGGCGACGTCTGCCGGTGCGGCCTCGATATGCATGCAGCCGCCGACGAGGCGTGCGCGGATCTGTGCCAGGTCAAGATCGTGCAGGTAGTCCTCGCAGGCACGGATTAAATTGACCTTCTCGCGCGTAAGCTCCTCGCCCGTGGGGACGCGCGTGGCAAGACAGGCTCCCGCCGGCAGGTTCCAAACGGGATAGCCCCATGCGCGCAGCAGTTCGCGCTCTTCGTCCTTGGTAAAGCCGACCTCCATGAGGGGGGAGCGTACCCCGAGCTCTTTTGCCGCGCGCATGCCAGGGCGGTAGTCACCACGATCGCTTGCATTGCTGCCGTCGATGACGGTGGGAAAGCCGAGCGACTTGGCGTGGTTGACGATGGCGGTAAAGCCGGCGCGCTTGCAGTGGTAGCAGCGGTCGGCGTCGTTGCAGGCTACCTGGGGGAGCTGCAGCTGATCGACCGAGAGGTTGAGCACGGGGAGCTTGAAATGAGGCCCCTCATCGACCTGCCCGTCAACCGCCTGCTCAAACGAAGCCTGCTCGGGCGTGCCGATGAGCGGCGTGGTGAGGTGAACGAGAAGCGTGCTGGCGGGCATGATGCGGGCGCAGACCGCGGCCAGAAAGCTGCTGTCGACGCCGCCGGAAAAGCCGATGGCGACGCGTCCGTATGCCAAAAGCAGCTGCTCGAGCGCTGCGAGTTTGTCCTGAAGCCCCTCTGCAGGTGCGGTGGTGTCTGAAAGCATGAATCGATCCTTGCCGTTGAGTACTCGGTCGAAAACTATAATCCTACCGAGCCGCTTGTCATAAGACTTCTATCTATGTAACGAAAGTGCAATATGCTATATACGTTATATACAAGTTTGTAAAGTGCGGTAGAGTGACAGGAATGCAATCCGGTGAGGGGGCCGATATGATCAAGGCTGTTATTTTTGACATGGACGGAACGCTGGTCGATACCGAGCGTTTGGGCATTAAGGCATGGAAGGCGGGCGCTGCCGAGCTTGGGGTCGCGATTGATGATGCGCTGATCCATCAGTTTATCGGTCGCACGCTGCCCGATGTTATGGACATCCTTGATAAGCGTTATGGCAGTCACGAAACTACCGAGGCGTTTTATGCCCGCCACAAGGAGATTCGCGACGAGATGGTCAAGACCGAACTGGAGCTTAAGGCCGGCGCCGCCGAGTGCCTCGACGAGCTGCTGGCTGCGGGCTATCACGTGGGCCTTGCGACGTCGTCGCGCCACGTTACAGCGGAGCGCAACCTTAAGATGGTCGGTCTTTTTGACAAGTTTGAGACGGTGACCTGTGGCGAGGACGTCGTGCACGGCAAGCCCGACCCTGAGATGTACCTGCTTGCCTGCGAGCGCGCGGGCTTCGCTCCCGAGGAGTGTGCCGTGGTCGAGGATTCGCGCAACGGCTGCGTCTCGGGCATCACGGCCGGCTGCCATGTCTTTGCCGTTCCCGATATCGTGCCGCTGCCGCAGGACGTGGTGGATGGCTGCGAGGCCGTGCTCGATACGTTGTTCGATCTGACGGCGGCGGTCAAGGCCGTGCGCTAGACAATTGCGGAGCTGAAACGAGCAATTGGCCGTCTTTGCGCTCAAGCAAAAGAGGTCCGGCAATGGTCGGGCCTCTTTTGCTTGAGCGGCGTTTTGGCACACTGGCCGACGTGCTATAGATACGCGCCGAGGTTGATGGCGGTGGCTTCGGCTTGGCTGCTCGCCTGGGTACTGGCGCGCTCCAAGAGGAACGGCCGCACGAGTTCCTGACGGTTGATGTCCTCGGCGGCTGTGACCGCAGTAACGGTTCTCGCTGCGGAACCAATGCGGATGTGCTTGGTTTTTACCGGCGCCTTGTTCTCGATTTGCTCCATGAGCAGCTGGACACCCTTGCGCCCAATCTCGTAGCCCGGGGGTGCCACCGTGGTGAGGGGGACCGACCCGCTCCATGCAAGCGGGTTGCCGTCGCAGCCGGCCACGCGAACCTGTTCGGGGACGGAGATGCCTTTGTCGGTCAACGCCGAGATAACGCCCGAGGCCAATACATCGGTAAGGCCGATGACAAAATCGGGACGCTCGCCGGTAGAGCGCTCGGCAATCTGAGCGCCGATGCTGTAACCATCGGCAGCGGTATTCCATTCTCCGGCGTCAATGACCTCAATTTTGATATCGGGATGCAGGACGAGGGCCTTATGAATGCCAAGTACGCGCAGGGTGAGCTGCATAAATGCCGCTCTGCCCACAACGGTGATATGGCGCGCGCCGCGGGTGATGGCGAGCTCGGCGATAATGCGCCCCTGTGCCTCGTTGTCGGCGGCCACGTAGTAACCGGGTTCGGAGCAGTGGATGTCCAGATGGACGATCGGCACGGGCATCTTGGTCATTGCGGGGTGCCAATCGGGGGACGCCATAGGCTGAACCATGACGCCGGACATCTGCGTGCCCATAAAATAGCGCAGGTAGTGGTCCTCGAGGATGTCGTCGTTATCGGCGTTGGCGATGAGCAGGTCATAGCCGTGCTTGCGGGCCTCGTTATGGGCGCCGCTGGCAATTTGGAGCGAGAAGCCATGGTCGAGACGGGGGAGGACCAGGCCAAAGGACTTGGTGGCGCCGCCCGCGAGCTGACGAGCACTTTGGTTGGGCAGGTAGCCAAGGCGATTGATGGTCTCGTTGATGAGCTTGAGGGTCTCGGGGCGCAGCTTTTCGGGGTGGTTGAGCGCGTTGGATACCGTGCCCAGCGAGACTCCTGCCTCGCGCGCGACGTCGCTGATTTTTACCTTTGCCATAGCGGCCCCTTTGATGCGTTTCAAGTACGAGTCAGATTGTAGCATCGCCCGTTCCCGGGGTGTCAAAACCTACCAATTAGGGGCAGGTTTATTTTGACAGGTTTTATCTGGGCAAACACCGGAGTCCAGACCACACAAAGGTGCCTGTCCCCCTTTGTGGTGGTTTTGGCGCGGCTGGGCTGCGCGTTAAACGGTGGAGTGTCTACAATGGAAGCCGTTTTGAACGTAGATTGAAAGGCTTTGGTATGACTCGCGCTGTTTCTCGTCGTGATTTCCTGGGTTTGATCGCCGGTGCTGCAATGGTTGCGGTGAGCGGTTGCGCTGGCAGTGGCGCTGACAAGGGCTCTGCCGCTGGTTCTGCCGCGGTTGCGGGCGACGATATCAAGGGCGCCAAGCTCACCTTTGTGGGCGACGATGCCTTTGCGCCCTATCGCTATCTGGAGACGCAGTCGGACGGCAAGCAGAAGGTTGTCGGCCTGGATATCGCCATTGCCGACGAGATGGCCTCGCGCCTGGGCTTTTCTTACGACTTTGAGCCGCAGGACTTTGCCGCCACGCTTGCATCGGTGCAGAGCGATGACAAGGCCTTTACCATGGCGATGAGCTCCAACGAAGAGCGCGAGCAGACCTATGACTTCACGCGCGGCTACTATCAGCCGCTTGTGGGCGTTCTCACGCTCGGCGGCGATCCCGTCAAGCGCGTTGAGGACCTCGCCGGCAAGTCTATCGCCTGCACCACCGGTACCGTGCAGAACAAGTTCATCGCCAAGGTCATGCCCGATGCTGATATTCACACGTACGACGGTGGCGACCAGTGCCTGCAAGAGGTGCTCGCCGGGCGCATCGATGCCTACCTGTGTGACGGCGCCGAGGGCCAGTCCATGCGCGATGCGAATGAGGGCCTGGTGCTGGGCCTGCTCGATCGCTCCGAGACGAGCGATCACGTGGGCGTGTACCGCCTGATGGCCAAGAAGGGTGCCGGATTTGTCGCGACGCTTGACGAGTGCATCGGCGAGATGCTCGAGGACGGCACCATCGATGACTGCATCAAGCAGTATGTGGGCGCCGACTTCATGTGGAACGGCAACTATTCCGCTTCCGGTACGTCGACGGTTGCCGGAAAATAGCGAGCCGGTGAGGCGCGCGCCAAGGGCATGCTGATGAAGTTTGAACTGCTAGAACCATATATACCGATGTTTATGAGCGGCCTGGTCGTGACCTGTCAGGTGACGGCCGCCGCGCTGGCCATAGCACTCGTCCTGGGCTTTCTCATTGCCGTGCTCAAGGTTTTGCCCTGTCGCCCGTTACGTGCGGTGCTCAACTTCTACACCTCTATCTTTCGCGGCGTGCCGCTCATCGTGTTGCTTTTTTTGGCGTACTTTGCGACGCCGCAGCTCACGGGCTTCAAAATTTCGATGTTTGCCGCCGGTGCCATTACGCTGGGGCTCAACGGCTCAGCGACGGTGTCCGAGACGGTGCGCGGTGGTATCGAGGGCGTTGACCGGGGGCAGTACGATGCCGCTCGGGCCATCGGGCTTCGCTATGTTCCCATGATGCGCAAGATCATCGTTCCGCAGGCGATGCGCTCGATTGCCCCCGCCCTGGTCAACGAAGTGATCACGGTCCTCAAGAGCTCCTCGCTGGTGGCAACCATCGGCCTGATGGATATGATGCGCGCCGCCCAGAGCGTGCAGGCGCTCACCTATCGAGCCTTTGAACCGTTTTTAGTGGTGGCCGTGGTCTACTACGTCATTGTCATGGCGCTCACGGCCCTGGGCAATCGGCTCGAAGGCCGCCTGCGTCCCTAGGGGAGTGCCAACCACCGCAAAGGTGCCTGTCACCGTTGTGGTGGTAGGGTGTGTGCATCGAGTGGTATCCAGTTTAAGATACCACTTCTGGTATATCAGCTTGCGTTTGTGTGAGTACAATACTCGGACGTTATACGTCTCAGCGCCCGTCGTGCGTGGGCGTTTTGCAGTCACGCGAGCGAAGGGATTTATCCTATGTGCGGAATTGTCGGCTACACCGGCTCTGATATTGCAAAGAACATTCTGGTCACGGGCCTTAAGCGTATGGAATATCGCGGTTATGACTCCTCGGGCGTCGCGCTCGAGGTGGGCGAGGGCGCCGCGGCTCACCTCGACGTCATCCGCCGCGTGGGTAAGGTTGCGGGCCTGGAGAGCGAGCTTTCCAATATCGACAGCGACGCTACCTGCGGTATCGGCCATACCCGCTGGGCCACTCACGGCAAGCCTTCCGTTGTCAACGCCCATCCCCACACCAGCTGCGATGGTCGCATCGCCATCGTCCACAACGGCATCATCGAGAACTTCGCCGAGCTGCGCGAAGAGTTGGAGGGCCGCGGCCATCACTTTAAGAGCGAGACCGATACCGAAGTTTTCGCGCACTTGATCGAAGAGGCCTATGCCGAGACGCGCGACCTGATGGCTTCCGTGCGCGAGGCCTGCACCCACGTGGTGGGCGCCTATGGCCTGGCCGCCGTGTGCGCCGACGAACCTGGCGTGATCGCCGTTGCCCGCAAGGACTCCCCGATTGTGGTCGGCGTGGGCGAGACCGGCTCCTACGTTGCCTCCGATGTGATCGCGCTTATCGATGCCACCCGCGATGTCGTGGTGCTCGAAGACGGTCAGTTTGCCAAGCTCACGCCCGCAGGCGTCGAGTATACCGACGAGGCCGGCAATGTGATTGAGCCCAAGATCACCCATATCGACTGGGACCTGGACATGGCCGAAAAGGGCGGTTATCCCGACTTTATGCTCAAGGAGATTCACGAGCAGCCGCGCGTGGTGCGCGACACGCTGGTGGGCCGCATGACCCCTGCCGGTGAGCTCGATATCGACGAGCTGGGCCTTTCGCTCGAGGAACTCAACGATATCGACCGCGTATATGTGATTGCCTGCGGCACCAGCTACCACGCCGGACTCATCGCCAAGAACCTTATTGAGGGCTGGGCTCGTATTCCTACCGAGGTTGAGGCGGCTAGCGAGTTCCGCTACCGCAACCCCATCATCACGCCGACGACGCTCGTCGTGGCCGTGTCCCAATCGGGCGAGACGGCCGACACCCTTGCCGCCATTCGCGATGCGCGCATCAAGGGCGCCAAGGTCTTTGGCATCACCAACGTGGTGGGCAGCCCGGTGGCGCGCGAAAGCGACGGCGTCATCTACACCAAGGCCAACAAGGAGATTGCAGTCGCCTCGACTAAGAGCTTCATCGGTCAGGTCGTGAGTCTCACGCTTTTGGCCTTGCTGCTGGCGCAGGTCAAGTACCGCTTGACCACCAAGCAGACGCGCATGCTGTTCCGCGAGCTTTCCGATACGGCCGAGCAGATTCAGTGGATCCTGGATACGCAGACCGAGGCCGTGCACGAGGCCGCGCTTGTGTGCAAGGACGCGCAGTCCGCGCTGTTCGTGGGTCGCGGCATGGGCGCCGCCATTTCTTATGAGGGCGCGCTTAAGCTCAAGGAGGTCAGCTACCTGCATGCCGAGGCATATGCCGCCGGCGAGATGAAGCACGGCCCCATCGCGCTGATCGATCCGGGTTTCCCTGTCATCGCGGTGGCAACCAAGAGCGCAACGTACGATAAGACGGTGTCGAACCTCATGGAGTGCAAGGCTCGCGGCGCCAAGGTCATCGTCGTTGCTACCGAGGGCGACGAGGAAATCAACAAGATTGCCGACTGCATCATTCGCGTGCCGTCCGTCCGTGACGTGTTCAGCCCCATCACGGCGAGCGTTCCGCTGCAGCTGCTCGCCCGCGAGGTGGCCATCCTGCGCGGTTGCGACGTTGACCAGCCTCGCAACCTCGCTAAGAGCGTGACCGTGGAGTAGTTGTTGTTCCGCCGTTCTGGCGACCAAGGCCCGGCTCCGTTGTGGCGGAGCCGGGCCTTGTTTCATTTGCCCAGATAAAACCTGCCAAAATAAACCTGTCCTCTTTTGGCAGGTTAGCGGAGCTTGCTGGTCTCGAAATACTTGGGATATTGGTCCAGGACCTCGGTCTGGTTGCGGAACATCATATGCAGGTGCTTGCTGACCAAAAAGCTCGCCTCGATGGGGTCGCGGCCGGCGATGGCGCGGCGGATTTGCTTGTGCTCGTTAACAATCTCCTGATTGTCGAGCCTCTGCGTGGCGGCGCGCAGCCAGCGGAAGCGCTCCAGATCGGCATTGGTCGCCTCGAGCCACGACCACACGGTGCTGCGGCACGCGATGCTAAAGATCATGCGGTGCATGAGGTTGTCGCTTAAAAAGAATCCGATGCGATCCTCTTCGGCCATGGCCTTTTCCTGCAGCGCGATGGCTCGGTCGAGCTGCTCGATGCCTGCCGAGGTGGCACGGGCGCAGCACTCCACAATCACCTGTTTTTCCAGGTGTTCGCGAATGTAGCAGGCGCTCTCGGCAAAGGTGAGGTTGATGGGCGAGACATAGGTGCCGCTTTGGGGCACGGTGCGCACCAGGCTCTCTTGCGCCAGACGCACCAGTGCCTCGCGCACAGGGGTGCGCCCCATATCCAGGTCGTCGCAAAGCTGCTTGACGCCTAGCTTTTCGCCCGGCTTATAGTCCAGGTAGACGATTTTGCGTCGAATGGTGTGGTAGGACTGGTCCTGTAGGCTCGTTTCCTGCTCGCCGACGTGCATCGATTCTTCCATAGCGCCTCGCAACTGTTCTATCAAACTCATATGTCAGTTGTTAATTATGCCGCGAATCAGCTCTCCGCGGTGGGTAATTCGGCTGTTGCCTGAGAACTATTGCGGCGTCCTAGTCTTTGTTTGCACAAGGCTGTGCTCAATATTGCCGTATCATAAGCCGTCGCAAACGTGAAATAGAAAGAAGGAATCCCATATGCAACTGACAAATATCGTACGCGAGCGCTGGAAGGGTGTCTTGTTCTGCCTGATCATCGCCATCCCCGCGACGTTGCTCGGCAAACAGATTGAGGTGGTCGGCGGTCCGGTATTTGCCATCCTCCTTGGCATGGTTCTGGCGCTTGTCTTTCCCAAGAATCGCCGCGAACAGCTCGCCGCCGGTGTCACCTATACGTCTAAAAAAGTCTTGCAGTACGCGGTTATCCTGCTTGGCTTTGGCATGAACCTCTCCCAGATTCTGTCCAAGGGCGCCCAGTCGCTGCCGATTATCGTGGCGACGATCTCGACCTCGCTTGTCATCGCCTTCGTGCTCTGCCGCGTTATGAACGTGCCGGGCAAGATTGCGACGCTTGTGGGTGTGGGCTCGTCGATTTGCGGCGGTTCGGCCATCGCTGCGACCGCGCCCGTCATCGATGCCGACGATCGCGAGATTGCCCAGGCTATTTCGGTCATCTTCCTGTTTAACGTTATCGCGGCGCTCGTGTTTCCGACGCTCGGCGGCATGCTCGGGCTGACCAACGAGGGCTTTGGCCTGTTTGCCGGCACCGCCATCAACGACACCTCGTCGGTAACGGCTGCGGCGAGCGCCTGGGACAGCATGCATCCCGGCGCCAATGTGCTCGAAAGCGCCACAGTGGTCAAGCTCACCAGGACGTTGGCCATTATTCCCATTACGTTGGCTCTCGCATGCTGGCAGATGCATCTGGCGCGCAAGGCCGGCGGCGACGCCAAAAGCACGTTCTCGCTTAAACGTGCGTTTCCCATGTTTGTGCTGTTCTTTGTGCTGGCGAGCGTGATCACCACGGTGCTTCAGCTTCCCGCGTCCATTACGGCGCCCATCAAGGAGCTGTCGAAGTTCTTTATTGTGATGGCTATGGCGGCTATTGGCTTTAATACCGATATCGTCGAGCTGGTCAAAAAGGGCGGCAAACCCATCGCATTGGGCTTTTGCTGCTGGATTGGCATTGCGTGCATGAGTTTAGGAATGCAGCACGTGCTGGGAATCTGGTAGAGAAGTAGCTTATTTGCGTACTGGTTGCTGGTGAGCGCATCCTCGCGGTGGAGCGATAGGAGCTCTTGCGGGTATGGCTTGTCCGCAGGTTGATAGGTCCCGAAGAGCTCTTATCGCCCCGCCAGGATGGCGATGCGGGGCAATTCATATATTCGCAAGAAGGCGCCGCAGGCCCTATAGTGTTTGGTGAACATTATCGTTCAATTTTGAAACACTTGAGATGCCAAGCCACAGATAAGGGCCGCGGCTGGAGACGGGGCGAACCATGGACAGCGATGCCAAGCTGCAGATTCTGATTGAGGCATTGTCCGCAGCCGGAGCATCGGCGTTGGCAATCGACGGACGCGGTGGCGTTGTAATCTCGACTATGAGTGACGCGGCGCTCGAGCAGGATATCGCTGCTTTTGTTTCTGAGCGTCTCGCTCGCGTGGGCGATGGGGCACGCCTGGTGATGGGCCACGAGGGCGTGCGGTTGAGCTTGACGGTGCGCCCGACGGCCAAGGAGCGCGGAGCGCTTTGGGTGGTCGTGGCGCATGAGGTGCGCGCCGCTGCGACGCATGCGGGCATCGAGTGGCTCAATGCCGACGAAGTCGAGGCTCGCTACGAGTCGAGCACGTACGGCATCGTCGAAGATGCGGCAGCGGTCGCTGCCCCCGTACGGGAGAGCTACGCACGCGGGGTGCCCCTTATGCTCGAGGGTGAACTGGGCACGGGGCAGGACCAGATTGCAAAACGCCTGTACCTGGATGGACCCTATGCCGATCAGCCCTTTGTGTCCGTTGCGCTCGATGAGCTTACGGATCGCGGTTGGCGCCATCTGCTCAAAAGTTCCGAATCGCCGCTATTCCAAACGGGGCTGACGCTTTGCGTGAGCGGCTGGCATGCTGTTGGCCCCCAATGTCTGCGCGAGCTCGTGTCCGCAATGATCGACACGGCGCTCGCAACTCGTTGCCATGTGGTGTTGACGGCAAACGATATGCCGGGCGGCGGCGAAAGCGATCAGGCTGCTTTTGTAACCGAGCGTCTGGCCTGTGCAGTGAGTGTGGCGCCGGCGATTGCCGAGCAGGGCGGCGCGTCGGAAAAGGTTGCGCGCTATCTGGGGTATCTGGCAGATATGTTTAAGACGGGTGCCCCCATGTTGTCCGCCGCCGCGGCAGAGACGCTCGATGCGTACCGTTGGCCCCGCAATTACCTGCAGCTGCGTGAAGTCTCTGAACGACTCTATATATTAGTGGGGGCTGGAACGGTGGAGCGTGCCGTGGCGAAAGAGGTGCTTGCCCAGGAGGACGTTATCAAGACCGCGACCTTTGGCGCCCCGGCGCTCGAAAGCGATTTGTACATCTTGCGTCCCCTGGCCGATACCGAGCGCGATGTCGCACGGTTGGTCCTGCAGTACCTTCACGGCAACAGGACACGTGCGGCAGAGGTGCTCGGTATAAGCCGCACGACTTTATGGCGCCTGCTGAAGGACAACGACCGCTGAGCGAGGCGCCGTGACCGCGTGCGGCGCGTGTGATACAGTCCAAAGAAGCATTGTTTCGATTGTGTTACGGCGTGCGGGGGAGTATGGCGGAGACTTCAAAAACGAACCGAACAAAGCGAAGTGCGGCGCCGGTCGGCCGGCGTACGACTTCGCGGACGTGGGGCAAAAGCGCCTCGGGGTTCGACGGCTCGTTCAAGCGCACAAAATATGGCTATCCTTCGGCAAGCGCTCGCTTGGCCATGCAGGCCGAGTCCTCGTTGTGGGGACGAAGGCGCGTGGTGGGCTCAAAGCTCAAGCACGATGGAACGCTTGGCTACATTAGCCGCGGTGCTGCCCGCCGTAGCGGCCTCAATCCTGCAGGCTGGCATCGTTACGTGCCGATCGTGGTCGTTGCCGCGATAATCGTCATCGCGCTCGCGGCGCTCGGATATGCCGGCGACGGCGCGAGTCTGGGCGCGATGTTCAAATCGCCTGAACTTGCGCATGCTGGCACGGAGCTTGTTGAAGGCGCACAAGACCAGACGGGTGTGGCGCCCCAGCGCGGTATGGTCGCAGCTGCTGCCACCATTGCCGATGCTCAAAAGGACGAAGGCGGGCAAAGCGACGACGCCGATGCGAGTCAGACGAGCGAAACGGCAACAACTCCATCGGCAAGATAAGTTGCGAGTGGGGCAGCAAATATGGGACGGGGCCTTTTAGCTGCCCAAGACAGTGGCTCACTCGATGTCAGGCACCAACAGCGAGCGGGCCGCATTTGCGCCAAGGTGACGTGAAATGAGAGGGCGCTGACCTTTTGGTCGCGCCCTCGAAATTGAACGTCAGATTGGCGTTAATGCGGCTCGCGCAGCGTCAACGGTTCCGCCGTTCGTTAGAACGGCGGAACATACACCACGTTGTCGCGGCGCGGCTTTGCTTCGGGAAGCGTGCCCTCGGCATAGCCCAGAATGCAGTTGCCCACACCGCGCAGGCTTCCGTCGGCGGGCAGACCCCACTTGGTCAGCAGTTCCAGTCCCTCGGGTGAGTCAAAGACCTCGTGCGCGCGGTGGATCCAACACGAATCGACGCCCAGCGCATAGGCTGCGTTGAGCAGGTTGCCCATGGCGAGCGAGCCGTCTTCCAGGTGCGTGGGCACGCTGCGGTCGACCAGCGCCACCACAACGGTCTTGGCGCCGTAGAAGGGATCTCCCTCTCTGCCCATAACTTGGGCGTTGAGCTGCGAGAGGCGCTCGACGGTTGCGGGGTCGGTGACGGCGACGAACGTGACCGGCTGGCGTCCCATGCCGCTCGGCGCGTACTGGCCGGCTTCGATAATGCGTGCGAGCTTCTCGGCCTCGACAGGGCGATCGCTGTATTTGCGGCAGCTGCGGCGGTGGATGAGTGCTTCGATGGTATCCATGGGTCCTCCTGACGTTGGTTTCGATGCCTCGTTCTTACCCGCCGAACCAAAACCGTAATCGCGTAGTCGGCCCCAAACAACGCAAGCTACCAAGTGGAAAAGTTGGTTTGCATAAAACTTCAGCCAGAATGTGACAAACCGGTGGGATGGTTAAACGTTTTATCCCGTCTACCCTGCGGTTTTTTACCACTTGCCTAAATGATGCGCGCATAAGCTCTGATAAAGGTTTTACTAAAGGAGCACCAACGTTTATCAACGCGCCATGGTGGCGCCGGGCCAGGAGGTAACATCATGTTCCAGGCTGGAGATGTCGTCGAGACCGACTTCGAAGGATTTCTGAAGCTGCTGCGTTCCAAGACGCGCGCTTTCGTGTCGATCAATGATCACGAGTACTACATCACGCACACCGATGGCTATTGGCGTGTTCAGGATTGCGAGGCCCTCAACGATAAGGGCCACTTTACTGACTGCTCCGAGCTGGTCAACACGGTCTGCGAGGTCGTCGAGCTGCCGTGGATCTGCGGCAAGAGCCTGCACGATAGTTTCTCGGGCGCCACGGTCTACGAGGCCGTTGCTGCCTAACGGCCAACAACTGATATTCTCTCGCAACCGCCGGCGCCGCCCCCGCGCCGGCGGTCTTTTTTGTCGATATGCTTATGTAGAGCCGACCATAAACAACGAGCGTATTGACGATAGTCAAAACTCGGACTAATGTAGAGATATAAATTGGTCAAAACTCGGACTATCGAATGGTGGGAGAGATGAATAGTGCAGTTAGCCTGGTCGATTTCGACCGGATGCTTAACGGGCTTGACCGTATCTATTCGGAGTTCGCGCGTACCTGCGGTCTTTCGGACTGCGCCTACTGGATGCTCGTCGACACGAGTGCAGCGGGCGGAAGCGTTGCCGTGAGTCGGCTGACGAGTGAATGGTTCTACAGCAAACAGACCATCAATTCGGCGATCAAGACGCTTAGGGCGCGAGGGCTTGCGACGTTGGAGTTTGCCGAGGGCAGTCGTAAGAACAAGGTTGTGCGATTGACCGAAGAAGGCGTGCGGTTTGCCAAGCGCTACGCGTTACCGGCGCAAAAAGCCGAGCAACAGGCATTCGAAGCGCTCGAGCCGTGGGAACAGCGCGAGATCATGCGCCTGGTCGGTAAATTCTCCCATGTTCTGAACGAAGAGTGCGAGGCATTTAAACGGCAAGTGGCCGCCGAGAACGAGGCTGACGATAAGGGCGAGGGGGACACATGCGACTCTTAATGAGGTTTATGAGGCCGTACCGCGGTCTGATTGCGGTGACGCTGTTTGCGGTGCTGATAGATAACGTCGGTACGCTGTTGGTTCCCACGATGCTGGCGAACATGGTCAACACCGGTATTACCACGGGCGATGTCGACTATATTTTACGTAACGGCCTGTACATGCTTATCGCGACCGGCATGGCCAGCGGCGGCACGGTGCTGGGCTGCTATCTTTCGGCGCGCCTGGCCGCCAACGTGGCCTGCGATATCCGCAATGCTGTGTACGACAAGTCGCTCGAGCTGTCCGCCAGCGACTTTGAGCGCTTTGGCACGGGTTCGATGATCACACGCTCGCTCAACGACATCAACGTGATTCAGCAAGCTGTCCTTCAGACGATTCAGCTGGTGTTGCCGGTGCCATTCTTGGCCGTGGCAGGCATCATTTTTGCTTGGTTCATCGATCCCGCCATGGGCACGCTGCTGGGCGTGGTGGTTGCGATCGTGCTGGTGGCGGCGGTCTTTACGGTGGCTAACGCCGCGCCGATTTTTATGCGCCTGCAGAGCTTTATCGACCGCATGAACGTGGTGCTGCGCGAGAACATCGTGGGCGTGCGCGTCATCCGCGCATTTAACAAGGAGCGCCACGAGGAGCAGCGCCTGGATGAGGTGTTTAGCGATTACGCGGCCAACGCCATCAAGGTCAACCACCTGTTTGTGGGCCTCGACAGCTCCAGCTTCTTTTTGATGAACATCGCCGAGGTGGCGGTGCTGTGGGTGGGCGGCAACCGCGTGGGCGTCCACGCCATGCAAATCGGCAGCATTTCGGCCGTGTTGGAATACGCGATCCTGATTCTTTTCTTTGTGATGATGGCGCAGATGGTGATTCTGACGCTTCCGCGCGCCGCGGCGTGCCTCAACCGTGCGCAGCAGGTGCTCGAAATCGAGCCGAGCATCGTGGACGGCAAGGCTACGCTGGGCGACGGGGCGCCTGAGTCCGCAGACGGAGCCGACGCGGTCGCCGTGTTCGATCATATGTCGTTTCGTTTTGACGACGCCGACGAGGACACGCTGTGCAATCTGAGCTTTACCTGTCGCCGCGGTCAGACGACCGCGATCGTCGGCTCGACGGGCTCGGGCAAATCGACGGTGGCCAAGCTCCTGCTGCGCTTCCACGATGCCACCAAGGGCGCCATTCGCCTGGACGGCGTTGATCTGCACGACCTTTCGCAAGACGAGATTCGCGGGCGCATTGCCTATGTGCCGCAAAAGGCATGGCTGTTCTCGGGCACCGTAGCAAGCAATCTGCGCTTTGGCAACGAAGACGCGACTGAGGCCGACATGCTTCATGCGCTCCGGGTTGCCCAGAGCACCTTTGTGCTCGATCAGCCGCAGGGGCTCGATACCCCGGTGGCGCAGGGCGGCACGAACTTTTCGGGCGGCCAGCGCCAGCGTCTGGCCATCGCCCGTGCGCTCATGAAGCATGCCGATCTATATATCTTCGATGACAGTTTCTCGGCCCTGGACTTTAAGACCGATGCCGCCCTGCGCCATGCGTTGCAAGACGAGACGCGTGACGCTGCGGTGCTCATCATCGCGCAGCGTATCTCGACCATTCTGCATGCCGACCAGATCGTGGTGCTCAGGGATGGCGAGGTCGTGGGCCTAGGCACGCACGACGAGCTCATGGAAACCTGCGAGGTGTACCGTGCTATCGCGGAATCGCAGATGAAGGGAGGTGAGTAGCATGGCCGAGGAGCTCAGGAAACAAGGCGGCCTTGTCGATGCCGCTGCTGTGGACGCCGCCGATAAAATGGTCGACCGGGCCGCCGTAGCACCCGAGCTGGATGAGGCCGCCAAGGCGGCGGCCGCTCGCGAGGCGCGCCGCCAGGCGCTGTACGAGGAAAACGAGCGCGCCGAGGACGAGCGCGCCCGCGCTGAGGCAGAGCGCATGCGCAATGTGGACGACGAGGACGAGGACGAGACGCCTCGGGATACCTGGGCGACGGTGCGCCGCCTGTGGAGCGAGGCTGCCGGCGACCATTGGCGCTTCTATATCGTGTTCGCGAGCATTGTGTTCTATGCCATCTTTAACACCGCTGCGCCGGCATATAGCGCCCGCGTGATCGATGAGCTGTGGGGCCACATTCAGGTGGCGTTTGCCAACGATACCACCTTCAACATCACCTGGGAGAACTGCGGCAGGACCATCTTCATCTACTTTATGATTTGGACGGCCGCTGCCTCGTTCTACGCGCTCCAGAGCTTTTTGATGTCGAGCGTGGCCGAACGCCTCAACCTGCGTCTGCGTAACCGCATCGCTCAAAAGCTCAATCGTCTGCCGCTTGCCTACTTTGACGCGCATCGTCCCGGCGAGGTCGTCAGCCGTGCGACCAACGACTTGGACAAGATGTCCGAGAGCATGCAGCGCGGCTTACTGCAGCTTCTGGTGTCGATCGGTACTGTGGTGGGCGCCGTGAGCGTGATGTTCGTGTTTAGCGTGCCGCTCACGCTCGTCTTTTTGTTCTTTACGGCGGTATCGCTGCTGGTGACCAAGGTGGTCTCGCGCCGCACGCATGACGTAACCGGTGAGCGCCAGGAGTGGGTGTCCAAGATTACGAGTGCGGTCGAGGAAGGTTACTCGGGCCGTCTGGTGATTCGCGCGTTTAACCGCGAGCGTCAGAGTTCTGCCGAGGTGCACCAGGCCTCGGGCGAGCTGGCACGCGTGAGTGGCAAGGCCGACTTTATGATTAACGCCGTCGGCCCCGCGGTGCGCTTTATCGGCCGCCTGGCACAGATCGTGATTGCGATTGTGGGCTGCAACATGCTGGTTGCCGGCCACATGACCGTCGGTGTGTTCCAGGCATTCTTCCAGTTTATCTACGAGGCATCCGAACCCATGACGCAGATGTCGTTTACCTTCAACTCGCTGCAGAGCGCGCTGGCGAGCGCGGAGCGCGTGTTCGACCTGCTCGATGAGCCTGAGATGGAGGCGGATCCGCAGCCCGACGAGGCCGCCAAGCTGCCGGGTCGCGTTGAGGGCCGCGTCGCCTTTGAGCATGTGCGCTTTGGTTATGCGCCCGACAAGCCGCTTATGCGCGACGTGTCGTTTACCGCCGAGCCGGGTCAGAAGATCGCTGTGGTGGGAACCACGGGTGCGGGTAAGACCACGCTCATCAACCTGCTCATGCGCTTCTACGAGATCGACGGTGGCCGCATTACCCTCGACGGTGTGGACACGAGCCGCATGGACCGCGGCGAGCTGCGCCAGCAGTTTGGCATGGTGCTGCAGGATGCCTGGCTGTTCGATGGCACCATTGCCGAGAACATCGCCTACGGCTGCCCCGGGGCAACGCGTGACGAGATCGTGGCGGCTGCGCGCGCCGCGCAGGTCGACTTCTTTGTGCGCACCATGCCGCAGGGCTACGACACGCGGGTGGCCAACGATGCCGAGAGCATTAGCCAGGGCCAGCGTCAGCTGCTGACCATTGCGCGCGTGCTGCTCAACAACCCGGCGATTCTCATCCTGGACGAGGCGACCTCAAGCGTGGACACGCGCACCGAGCTTGCCATCGGCCGCGCCATGGACGCGCTCATGCGCGGGCGCACGAGCTTTGTAATCGCGCATCGCCTGTCGACGATCGTTGATGCCGACCTCATCCTGGTCATGGATCACGGCAACATCATCGAGCAGGGCACGCACAAGGAGCTGTTGGCTGCCGAGGGCGCCTACGCCGACCTCTATCTGAGCCAGTTCGCATGATGTGACAAAGGGGCAGTCCCGTTGTCACATCACAAATAAGGCGCGCCGGGGGCGAATCCTCTGGCGCGCCTTTGCGTTGGCGTCAATGTTGTCGGTGGTCGTTCGCCTCTAGCGTTCGTCCACGAGCTTGGCGACGAGGGCTTTGAGCTCGGCCACCTCTCGCTCGAGTTCCTTGACGCGGCGGGCGTTCTCGGTGATGCCTTGACGATTGAGCGCGGACTGCTCGGCGGCGGCGTCGGGCATGTACTCGCGATGCTGCTTGGCGTCGAAGCTCTCCTCGAACACGCGGCAGCCGTTGCGCTTGATGATGCGTCCCGGCACGCCAACGACGGTGCAGTTGTCGGGCACGTCCTTAACGACAACCGAGTTGCCGCCGATCTTGACGTTGTTGCCGATGCGAATGTTGCCGAGCACCTTGGCGCCTGTGCCCACGGTGACGTTGTTGCCCAGGGTGGGGTGGCGCTTGCCGGTCTCGTTGCCGGTGCCGCCAAGCGTGACGCCCTGGTAGAGCACGCAGTTGTCGCCCACGACGGTGGTTTCGCCGATGACGACGCCCATGGCGTGGTCGATAAAGAAATGCTTGCCGATCTGTGCGGCGGGATGAATCTCGACGCCGGTGATGTGGCGGGTAATTTGCGAGAGCACACGGGCGAGCGAGCGATGACCGTGCTCCCAGAGCCAGTGCTCGGGTACGTGGTTCCACTTGGCGTGCAGGCCAGGATAAGAAAGAAAGATGACCAGACCGTTTTGCGCGGCGGGATCCTGCGCCTGGACGGTCTTGATGTCCTCGCGAATGGTATTGATAAAGCTCATCGGCCGCCCTCCCTTAGCGCCATGGCAATGCGATTCAATAAAGTATAGCGATTCGCTAGGGATTAGGAAGGACAATCTTGGCGGCTTTGCGCGACAGGTGTCAGTTATGCAAACTTGCTGGTAATGGAGTCATGCTTTTGTGGGGTTGCGCACGAGGGGGCGCCGCAACCGTATACTGGTCAACTTGGACGTATCCGCGCCCACAACTGAGAGGTTTTACTTCATGGGTTTCATCAATTTTATCGCTGAGCTGCTCAAAGACCCGCGCACCGCGATTGCCAGCTGGATCGCCGCCGGCCCGCTTATGGCCTACGGCTGCGTGTTCCTCATTATCTTCATTGAGACAGGCGTGGTGTTCTTCCCGTTTCTCCCGGGCGATTCGTTACTGTTTGCTTCGGGCTTCTTTGCCCACAACGGTGGCTTTAACATCGTGGCGCTTCTGGCCACTGCATGGGCGGCTGCCATTTTGGGTGATCAGTGCAACTTTATGATCGGTCACTTCTTTGGCAAAAAGATCATCGCTTCGGGCAAGGTCAAGGCCATGACGCCCGAGCGCATCAAAAAGTCCGAGGACTTCTTGGACAAGTGGGGCCACCTGGCCATCTTCCTGGGCCGCTTCTTCCCGTTTATTCGCACCTTTGTGCCTTTTATCGCCGGCATGGGCGGCATGCACTGGCGCAACTTTGTGATCTTTAACGTGCTGGGCGGCATTACCTGGTCGACGGTCTTTACGCTGCTGGGTTACTTCTTTGGCGGCATCCCCTTTGTGCAGGAGCACTTTGAGCTGCTGATTATCGGCATCGTCGCCGTGTCGATCATCCCGACTGTGGTCGGCATCGTCAAGGCTAAGCTGGGCAAATAGAACGCGTAGATCGAGCCAGCGCGCAAACCGTGCCGTTGAGGCCCGTCACCGCTTACGGTGGCGGGCCTTTTTTGCTTCGGTCAAATGAAAATACTTTAGTTAGTTAAAGAAAAACGTTTTATCCAACGCATGCGGGGAGTACAATCTCGTGCATGCGAATCGACGTGCCATCGGCTTTGATGCTGTTCGCGTGTCCCGTCCGGCTCTACGCTCCGGGCGTGCGACGTTGCGACGCGGGCGGCCTCGGTCCTTGCGTGCGGGTTCGCGAGTATGCAACTGTGTATGTAAGGAGCGACATATGACTGTCGAGAAGAAGGATATCGATTGGGGTAGCCTCGGCTTTGGCTACATGAAGACCGATTACAGCTACGAGGCCCATTGGAAGGACGGCGAGTGGGACGAGGGCGGCCTGACCACCGACCACACCCTGCATGTCTCCGAGTGCGGTGGCATCTTCCATTACTGCCAGGAGGTCTTTGAGGGCCTGAAGGCCTATACCGCCGAGGACGGCAGCATCGTCTGCTTCCGTCCCGACATGAACGCCGAGCGTATGTATAACTCTGCCCAGCGCCTCGAGATGCCCCCGTTCCCCAAGGACAAGTTTGTTGAGGCCGTCAAGCAGGTCGTTTCTGCCAACGCCGCCTGGGTTCCGCCCTTCGGCTCCGGTGCAACCCTGTACGTGCGTCCGTTTATGATCGGCTCCGGTGACGTGATCGGCGTGGCTCCCGCTCCTGAGTACACGTTCCGCATTCTCGTGACCCCGGTCGGTCCGTACTTTAAGGGTGGCCTCAAGCCCGTCAAGCTGCGCGTTTCCGAGTACGACCGTGCGGCACCGCACGGCACCGGCAACATCAAGGCCGGCCTCAACTACGCCATGTCCCTCAAGCCCACGATGGAGGCCCATCGCGAGGGATATGCCGAGAACCTGTATCTCGACTCCGAGTCCCGCACCTATGTCGAGGAGACCGGTGGCGCCAACGTCCTGTTCGTGAAGGAGGACGGCACGCTCGTCGTTCCGCAGTCGCACACCGACTCCATCCTGCCCTCCATCACCCGTCGTTCGCTCGTTCAGGTCGCTCAGGACCTGGGTATGACCGTCGATCAGCGCCCCGTCGAGTGGGCCGAGGTCAAGGCCGGCACCTTTGTGGAGTGCGGCCTGTGCGGCACCGCTGCCGTCATCTCCCCGGTGGGCGAGATTGACAACAAGGTCTATGGCGCCGACGAGACCGTGACCTTCCCGGCTGGCTACACCGAGATCGGTCCCGTGATGAAGAAGCTTCGCGAGACCCTGACTGGTATCCAGTCCGGTGCTGTCGAGGACAAGCACAACTGGGTTTACACCGTCGCGTAAGCTGTCTTAGCTGTCCGGCCCGAGGGCGACCTTCCTTTCCGGTGCGTCCTCGGACATGAAAGAGCCCCCGCTGCGCACTTCGTGCGGCGGGGGCTTCCTCCGTCCTGACGCTCCTATTTGGCAAGGTGTTTTTTAGAATCCATTTTGCGCTCGGCCTCG